>PMCH01000006.1 GCA_003154055.1 Acidobacteriaceae bacterium | reverse complement strand
TGAAGGGTATTTTCAACAAGCTCTTAAGCAATCCAGAGAGTGGTGGTAAGCCCGCTTGGCAATACACGCTGTCCAGTAACGGTCTTTACCTGCCCGCGGTCAACCGCTTTCCTTCCGCCGCCGATGGGGCTGGGTTCAAGTCACTCGCAGACTACGTACACGCTCTGGGACTGAAGTTCGGCATCCATATTCTCCGTGGCATTCCCCGCGAGGCGGTGGACAAGAACCTGCCCATTGCAGGCTCGCCATTTCATGCGGCGGAAGCGGCTGATCGTTCCGACCCGTGCCCTTGGAATCCAGACAACTACGGCGTCAAGTCAGGCGACGCCGGACAGGCGTACTACGACTCAATGGCCAAGCTTTATGCCAAATGGGAACTGGATTTCGTCAAGGTCGATTGCATCTCACAGCCTTACAAGGATGAAGAGATTCACATGCTGAGCCGTGCCCTGCAGAACTCAGGACGGCAGATTGTGCTCGGTCTTTCTCCCGGACCAACTCCGATCGAAAAGGCCGACGACGCCCGCAAGTGGGCGCAGATGTTTCGGATTTCCGGCGACATCTGGGACCTTTGGGAAGACGGCACCGGGGCGAACTGGTGGGCCCATGGTGTGCATGCGCAATTTGACCTGGCTGCCGCCTGGGCAAAGTACGCCACCCCCGGCCGCTGGCCGGACCTGGACATGCTCCCCATCGGTTATTTGGGTCCGAACACCAGCTTCGGCTCTGCGCGACAGACTAACCTTTCCCGTGACGAAGTAAGGACACTTTTCACGCTGTGGTGGATCGCCCGCTCGCCGCTGATGATGGGCGGCAATCTGACCCGCACCGATGCTTTCACCGAATCGTTGCTGACCAACTCCGAGGTGCTGGCGGTGGATCAGCAATCAGAGGGAAGTCATCAGGCGTTGAGAACGGAAACAACCGCGATTTGGCTCAGCCGTCCGAAGTCGGGATCCGGCTACTATCTGGCGGCTTTTAACACAAGTAACGTCTCGCAGATTGTTACTCATTCCTGGAAGGACTTGGGGCTCGAAGGGGCAAGCTTTCAGGTTAGAGACTTGTGGGAACACAAAGACCTCGGTTCCGCCCGCCGGCTAGAGGTAACGCTGAAACCACATTCATCGGTGCTGTATCGGCTAACCGCGCCGCCGCAGGACGCCGCGCAGGGACCCGGCAGTTAGTGCTATTGTTCCGGTTCGACCACAACGGTGCGGGAGGGAACACGATTCCTTATCCACATTGAGGGTCCGGGGAGTTATAGAATCAACGCGTATCACTAACAGCACCGAGGTGCTGGCCCTAAAATCACCATCGGCGGGCAATCGTCATATGCGAGTTCAGTGTTCTCCGCTGCGCCAAGCCTGGTATCCGAGTGGCACGCGGTGTGACTCTTGCGTCAAAGGCAGTGGTATCACGCGCCGATACATATTGTTAGATCGCGGATTTGGGGAGCTTTGAGGTCATCGCTACCCCCACGAATGAGTCGGCGCTGCCGTAATACAGGAACCATTGGTGATTGAAGTAGACCAGCCCTTCGGCAAAAGTGGTCCCCGCAACATATTGTCCGGACTTTTCAAATGGCATCTCCGGCTTGAAGACCGGTTGACTGGTTCGAGCAAGTAGCTTCCCGGGATCTTTGGCAGAAAATAACGCTTCCCCCACTGAGTAAGTCTCTGCGGGCAGATTTCGGTCGCCCTTACTCGCGGCGTTCTTGCCGTTGTAAATCAAGATAATTCCGCGCGCAGTGAGCAAAGGAGGCGGACCAACCTCAGGAAACTGGCTGTCGAAGCGATGGGGCCGCTTGGCCAACAAAACCCGGGGACGTCCAGCTTGATCTTCCACCGGATCCCAATCCACCAGGTTTTGCGAAGTCGCGAGATGAATTTCGCCTTCGCCCCAGTACATCCAGTACTTGCCGTTGATTTTCGCGGCGATCAAGCGGTCACCTAACAACCGAGTGACTATGCCCAATGACTTGAACCGTAAGTTCTGGTACTTGCCGCCGCGCGCCTTGACGAAGGCGGGCCCATGCTTCACCCATGTCCGCAGGTCTTTCGAGGTGGCAATCGCTGCATCGAACGTCATATGGTTCCACTGCGTGTAGGTAAGAATATAGGTGCCATCTTCAGCCTCGACGATACGCGGGTCTTCGCAGCCGCCCGGCCATTCCCTTTTTTTCTGGTCGTCGTCAGCCGGAAATAAGACGGGAACTAGATCTCGTTTGAAATGGATGCCGTCCTCGCTTTCGGCAAGCCCGATGCGGGAGGTGTGCCCACCAATCTTCATGGACCCGCTGTCGTCTTCTGCCCGATACAGCACGTAAATGTTTCCCAGGCGAACGATTGCCGCTGGATTGAAGGTGTGTAAGGACTCCCAACGAACCGCCCCCGCCGCTGCAATCGGTGAGTGAAAAAGAGAATCCTTGTTCGGTGCAATAATCGGCTGCGTATCATGGGGGCGGACGAAGGGGCCCAGCAGCCAACTCGCAGATTTACTCCCCGCCGGGAGCGGTGTGAACGCGAACAGCCGCAGCGCGACCGCGCACAGTAACAACCTTGCCAGGCGGCGAGCTGTACGAACCCGGGGCGGCCCCACGTTCATCCGGCGGCAAGAATACGGACTGGTAAGAGTCTTAGAATTCACGGGGAACCATCCAACAAGTGCATCAAGCTCGGAACACCGGCTCACGAGCCGAGATGCTCTTCTTCAGTCCCGTCAGTTCTTCCGCGCTCAGCTGCGGCAGCGGCGCCGATACAAGTTCCAGCGCCATATCAAAGATGCGCTCGTCACCAGGTGGCACCGCCGCGGTGACCTCCTGGTTTAAAGTGAACCGAAGCGCCAGGCGAGCCATCTCTCGATCATCGATCGGCTGATACCAACACTTCGGATACTTGCGGTCACTTTCTTTCAGGTCCGCTGGCCACTTTCCAAATGCAAGAGACTTCAACGCCAGCCGCGCCATCCCCTTCGACTTTGCCTTGTTTAAGATTTGAGGACCGAAGCCACCGTTCACCCAGGCATTCACATTGACCGGGAACATAACGCTATCCAATTCGAGCGCATCCATGAGCCGGAGAGCGGCCGGTGCATTGTGTGCGGAGAAACCGAGATGCCTGACTTTTCCTTCCTTTTTCGCCGCCAAGAAAGTTTCCGCAGCTCCGGTGGGAGCGAGAATCTTATCGACGTCTTCCATAGAACTGACCGCATGAAACTGATAGAGATCCACATGGTCAGTGTGGAAACGCTGCAAGCTGCGCTCCAACTCCTCGCGTGCACCCTTCGCATCGCGATTCATTGTCTTTTCTGCGAGGAAAATCTTGCTGCGATATGGCCTGAGTGCTTCGCCGAGCTTGGTTTCTGCTTCACCGTCGAAGTACGAAGGAGCGCAGTCGAAGTAGTTCACTCCTCGGTCACATGCTCCGGCGACACGTTTCGAGGCGTCCGCTTGCGGAAGTCCACAAACAACGATGCCGCCGAACGCGATGATGGACAGCTCAATTCCATTCTTGTAGGGACGGCGGGGCAAAGGTGTTGACCAACCGTATGCCGCGGTGGCCGTCAAAGCCGCGGCGGCGCCAAGGAACTCGCGACGATCCATAGGTGAGCCCTCCTCGAAATATCCTATTGAAGGTGAAAACCCTTCGCAAGGATTGCGGGCTGCCGTCTGTTCAAAGTCTCCATGACGCTCCCTTGTTAGCTTCTGCCGATTCCACATGTGGATACGACTCCAACGAGTCGTCAGGCCATCTATTTCACGTGATAGAAGCGGTAGCCATACGCGGGCAACTCCACCGGAAACGGGTTCCGTCGAACCAGACTCTCGCCACTGGTCGGGTCAACCAGCGTTTCGCCAGCCACTCCACTCATATCCACTTGGACGGTCTGAGGGGTTGACTGAAAGTTCATCACTACGAGCACGCGCTGCGAACCATCCTTCGCAGTGCGCAGGAATGCGTAGTGCTTGTCGTCGGCGCCGGTTGGAATGTGCCGCCTGGTGCTGATGTTGTAGAAAGCCGGATGCGCTGCCTTCATGTTAAGCAGCCGACAAATTTCCTTATCCTCCAGGACTCCGCCGGGGCTCACGCCGACCATGTTGCCGGCCAAGGCAGAGACAGCCCATGCCAGGCGTTGCCTTTCGGGATCTTTGGATCGGGCATGAGCCTCGGTCGCTACGTACATTACGCCACCCCCAGCCACCACGCGATCGTGATAGGCGAGCAGTGCGCGTTCAATGGGACGGGGATCGCCGCTGTCGATGGCCTGTTGCACTACCAGGCTGTCCTTTTCCCAGAAGATCCCCAGGCCGTAATCCTGGACCGAGTTCCATCCGCCTTCGGTAATCCATGCGACCGGGTCCTCGTGAAACGCTCCTCCGCCCTCTGGCTGCATGTAAGCGTTCCCGTAGCTTCGGATCACATCCGTGATACGGTGGCGGTCTTGCTCCCAGGTGTGGCCGACATACCAATTCACCGCGTCGATGATCATCCCGTCGAGGCCGGTATCCATCCAGAAACGGACTACCCGTTCCGCATACTGCTGGAATTCCTCGCTACGCCAGTTGTATTGAGGTACCCGCACGAATTTACCGGAGAGATTGGGCCCCCCCCACTTCGTCCAGAAGTACTTCCCGGCGCGTTCGCTGTACTCCCAGAACTCGCCTTTAACTGGGTCGTAACCACCAGGAAGATGGCGCGGCCGGACCATGAAAAATTTGTCGTAGTCG
Organism: Acidobacteriaceae bacterium; assembly: GCA_003154055.1. GTDB lineage: Bacteria > Acidobacteriota > Terriglobia > Terriglobales > Acidobacteriaceae > Acidiflorens. Next base: position 16,177 of record PMCH01000006.1, on the reverse strand, counting down.
GGCGCGGGCGGGGGCGCGTCGGCGCGGTCGGCCCAAAGAAACCGCCGAGCTTCCGCGGTATCTCTGCCGGCGCGCACGTCATCGGCGGCTTTGAGGAATTCCGGCGCCTCCGAACTGGAATAGCCAAGGTTGTCGAAACTGATCACCGCCATGCCCTTGCTGTGAATCAGCCGCACCAGCGCGCGAAAGTCTTCCATGGTGCCGACTTTCGGATTGAGATTAAATCGGTCGATCGAGTCCAGGCCCCCGAAGCTGCGCCCGCCATGATACGGAGCAAAGATTTCTATGGCGGATACGCCGCGCGCCTTGTAGTCGTCCAGAATCGGCCCTGCCTTTGCCGGATCGATGGGGAACTGCGGCCGCTTGCCCTGACTGCCCTCCGTGTCGGGGTTGATTGAGACGCGAACGATCGCCGACGCCGATTCCCACCATCTCGGTGGCACCAGATGCCGGCCTTGCGGATCGTCGCCGCCAACCTGGGCGCTACACGCTGCGGTGAGGGTTGCCAGAATGAAACCTAGAGCCTTTGAACGGATCATAGCCTTCCCCCAAGCCTGAATAACGGCGACCTGTCCGTGCCAGTGCCAGAAGTCAGAGCGGAGCTCTGAGGCCGAGAGTAGAGAGTTTGCCTGCCCTCAGAAGTTTTCGCGACTCAGAATCGCGTCACTGCCTGTCCTTCGATGAAGCGCTCGACCTCCTGGGCGGTGGGCATCGAAGGTTGTGCGCCGTGACGGGTCACCGAGATGGCCGCGACCGCCGACCCAAAGCGCGCACTTTCCTCGGAGCTTTTTCCGAGCATCAAACCGACAGCAAAAGCTCCATTGAATGCATCCCCCGCTGCTGTTGTGTCGACCGCCTTCACCGCATAGGCGGGGATGAAGGTGCTCTTTCCGTTTGACTCTGCCAAAAAAGCCCCGCGTTCCCCCATCTTGAGAACAACATTTCTTGCCCCGCGGTCGAGCAATGCTTGAGCGGCGCGAGTCGCATCCTTCGGCCCAAGGTCGCTGCCGCCCATGTTCAGCAACAGCCGGGTTTCGGATTCGTTGGGAGTAATCCAGTCCACGTTTCGCAATAAGCGGTCGGAGAGGGGCCGAGCGGGCGCGGGATCGAGCATCAAGGGAACTCCCGCGGCACTGGTAATCTCGGCCAGGCGCTCAATCACAGGCAGAGGAATTTCCAGTTGCGTGAGCACCATCCCGGCCGCCTCGATCACGCTGCGGCGGCGGTCGAGGTCATCGCAGGTGATTTCCCCGTTGGCGCCGGGAATCACAATAATGCTGTTTTCGCCCTGGAGAGTGGTGGAGATCACCGCCACCCCGGAGGAGCAAGCTGCGGTTTCCACCAAACTCGCGTCCACTCCCGCGTCGCTCAGCGCTGCTCGCAACTGCAAGCCGAACGAATCGTTGCCCACTTTGCCGAGCATCGTTACGGGATACCCGAGTTTGCCAACCGCTACCGCCTGGTTTGCGCCTTTCCCACCAAAATAGGTTTTGAATTGNNCCACTGTGGCGACTAGATCAAGATTGATGCTTCCGACTACCACAATCGGCTTTGTCATTTTGTTCCACCCTTGGCTATCACTTCGCCCGTTTCATTTCACCGGGTACCTATTGGCCAACTACGGGCGCAACCGCAATAGCCCCCAGCCCCACTAAGAAGAAGATAAACATCAGAGGTATTAATTTCTTCGCGTTGGGTGGGGCCTGAGCAAACTCTTTCCAAATGAAGACGCCCCAGATCGCCGATACCATGGTGGCGCCCTGGCCAATCGCGTAAGAGATGGCAGGTCCGATGATTTGCGCGTGCGAGGCAACGAAGTTCAAGGTAGTTCCCGTGCACCAGATCGAACCTCCAATCACTCCCCACAGATGCCAGGACGGTCTGGCCGAAAAATATCCTTTCATACTTACGGGAGCGCTACCGGTGAGTGGATAACGCATGAAGAAGTAATTCACAGGAATCGCACAAAGGGCCGTACCGACCGCAAAAACAAACGCCACCGCATAGGGTCCGAGAGAGCGTTCGCCCGTGGTCGCCTTGGCGACAAAGGGATAGAACAGTCCCATCAGAATGCCACAGGCGACGGCAATTTTTATGCCCCGCGCGCTCAAGGTCCGGCGTTCCACCTCGCGCCGGCGATAGGCCATCGCATTCAACACGATCGCTGTGACTACGAGGGCAACTCCGCCGAAGAGGAGAACCGAGTTGCCTTTCGGAGAAATAATGAAATTCAGCAAGACACCGACCACCAGCGCGAGCCCAATGCCCACGGGGAAGGCAACGGCGAGCCCGGCGATGTCGATGGCTGCCACCAGGAGGAGGTTAGCCACATTGAAGATAACGCCGCCGAGGAGGGCATAGGTAAGATGAAGCGTATCCGCCTGGCGCAGGTTATTGAAAAAGGAAAGATCTCCGCCACCGCTACTCCCCAGAGTGACTCCCCATAAAACGCTGGCTGCCAATATGCCAAGGATGTAGTCCCAGTAGAACAACTGAAAGGCATACCCGGGGGTAAGTTTCATGGTATTCGCCCACGATCCCCAGCACAGCATACTTCCGACCATGAAGAGCAAAGCGATCGCGTACGCTTCCGGCTGATACATACACCCTCCTCGGCGGTTGATCTGTTCCACTCGTGGTAATCATGGTTGCGGGTTTCCCGTCGCACATCCGCGACCGGGGAACCTGCGGTTGCCTCGAAGTAACCATCAGCCACCGTCCAGATCACGAGGACCCTTCTGAAAAGGGGGCAACGGTTGCCGAGCCAAACGTTGAAACGATTTATTTCTAACATTTCAAACTACCTTCCTCCCCGGGCGGTGTCAAGTCCAATTTGCCTTTACTCTTGGCAGAAAAACACGCGACGCCCGCGCCGTATTTCTCCGGTAATGCCTGTTCCCTTCAGGCTCTGACCGCTGACTCATTGGGCGCGAAGAAACTCTTTGACAAGGAAGCGAGGAGAGCAGTAGCTTCAAAAAGTAAAGTTTTGAAACCTTTTAGGTTGGACGCAGGTTCGCGACGAGGTGTGCATGTATAAGGGACTTTTCTGGGCGCCGATACTTGTATTGTGTTTCACGTTCTCTACCCTCGCGTTGCAGGCGGCGGACCGCCGCATTAAGGTCGCGGAGTACCGCGACAAGGTAGATGGAGCCTGGGCGGGACAGATTGTCGGCGCCTCCTACGGCTTCAACTTCGAAGGCCAGGCGCGCAATTTCATCGAACTCGACCACTTCATTAATCATTACGATAACGCGGTAGTCGACGACGATTATTACTACGAAATGGTCGCGCTCTACGGCTTTGAGCGCTTCGGCATCAACATGACGGTCGAGCAACTCGGTGACATGTGGAAGGAGTATCACGCCGGTACCTGGGGGTCGAGCGAGCAAGCGCGCCTGGCGCTGGAGCGCGGCATCAAGCCGCCGGACACGGGCAGCCCTCGTTACAATCGCTGGTTTCATACCATTGGCCCGCAGTTTTCTTCGGACATCTACGGGATGATCACGCCCGGCATGATCAACCTGGTCGGCGCGACCGCGCGCAAGTACTCGCACATCAACGGGTATGCCGAGGGTTCGGACGGTTCGGTGTTTGTTTCGGCCTGTATCAGCGAAGCGTTTTTTGAGAAGGATCCCGTCAAGATTGTGCGGCAGGCCGCTCAACTGATCGATCCGCGATCGAGTTACCGCAAAGCCATCGATTTTGTGCTCACGAGTTACGAGCAGGGCAAGCCCTGGCGGCAAATAGCGGCGGAGAGCGAGGCTCGATGGAGGCCGGATTATCCGCAGGTGAACAATGCTGTTCCCAACGGCGCGCTGGTGGCTCTCGGAATCCTTTTTGGCGAGGGCGATTTCCTGAAGAGCATCAATATTGTGACGCAGGCGGGCGATTTCACCGATGCCGACTGCAACGCAGCCAATGTGGCGGCGTTGGTGGGCGCGATGCGGGGCTTCAAGGTAATTCCCACGCAGTTTCTCGAACCGCTGCACAACCGCGTCTACGGCGACCATATGGGGCCGCTGAAGCTTGGACGAACGATCGACGAACGGATTGACGATCTGGCGGGCCGTGTGGCGGACATCGGCCTGAAACACCTGCTCGCCAACGGTGCCCGGGTGCAGGGCGATACGCTCATCATTCCAAAGCAGGCAGTCGTAACGCAGCCGCTTGAATACTTCGACATCAATGACTACGGCGCGCTTTGGAATCCCGACTGGCGGCTGGAAGGCGCCGGCCGCGGTGGTAATGGCACGACCTACCTCGACGGAAACGTGCTGGTGACTTTTCCGCGCGTTACAAGACCCTGCATGCTGGAGCGCACGGTAACGATCCCGTCGGGCGGCGCAAAACTGCACCTGGAGATCGGGTCGCTGAAGTACCGTTCATGGCAGCTGCAGGTTTTCGTGGACGATGACAACCTGAAGACGGAGATCATTGGCGCAGAGGAGACCATCGTAGCCAAAGACGTTCCGCCGAATGCCGCGTTCGCCGTCCCGAACTGGACCGCGATGGACGTAGACCTGTCGAAATACGCGGGCAAGACGGTGAAGCTCAGGCTTTACCAAGCGCTGGTCCCGAACGCCATTCCGGGGTCGGCCTATTGGCGATCGGTGAATGTGGATTAGACGTAATCGAGGTGTTTACGTTCCGAGCACTTCGGATGTGTAGGCCGAAGCTGGAGTTCGAAATGGCGCGGCAAGAGATTGCAACCACGCAACGCTATTGCGAAACTCGTAACATCACGACTCCATGTTTCGGCACTTCCGCAGTAAACGAGTCTTTGATTGTGCCCAGGTCTCTGTGGTCCAGTAGATCGCGCAATCTTGCCGAAGACTTGGCCCCGATCATGTGGGCGTCCAATTTCATCTTGAATGGACCTTCGGTGCGGTTGAATAGCCCCACGGCCTGGCTGCCATCGGCGAGCGGCTTAACCCAGATCTCAAGCGGGCCCTCTCCCCAAACGCGGCGGCCTTGTATTCCTTTGGGATCCTGATCGACGGCAATCACTTCGGAGTTGGTGAGGAGATCTTTTGTCTCGGGCGTCATCGTGCGCAAATCGTTTCCCGCGATCAGCGGCGCGGCCAGAATAGCCCAGAGCGCCATGTGGGTTCGATATTCATCCCGCGTCATCCCGCCATTGCCGACTTCCAGCATGTCGGGATCGTTCCAGTGCCCCGGGCCGGAAAATTTCTCCAGGCCATTTTGCAAAAAGCCGATCTCGGCCATGCGACTGTAATTGTCCTTGATGTCTCCCGTGGTTCGCCACAGGTTGCTAATGGCGGGTGCCCAGCGCCAGGGTGCGTCGATGCTCCAATTGCAGATGCTGAATACGATGGGACGCCCCGCCTTGGCGATTGCGTCCCGTATTTTCGTGTACTGGACTTCCGAGTCCAGCCCATCGGTGTTGCACCAATCGATCTTTATGTAGTCGACGCCCCAAGCGGCGTACGTTTTCATGTCTTGCAACTCGTGGTTCAGGATGCCAGGACGTCCTTCGCAGGTGAGCGTGCCCGCGTCGGTATAGATTCCGAGCTTCAAGCCCTTGCTGTGAATATCGTCAGCCAGTGCCTTGATCCCGGAAGGGAACCTTGCGGGATCGGCAACCATGTTTCCCTGGGCGTCGCGGCTGCCTTGCCAGCAGTCGTCGATATTCACGTACTGGTAGCCGGCAGCCTTCATGCCGCTGCTGACCATGGCGTCGGCAGTCTCCCGGATCAAACGCTCGCTGACATCGCAGGCAAACTTGTTCCAGCTGTTCCAGCCCATGGGTGGAGTCTGAGCCAGCTTCGAAGTGGCAAAGCCAGCGGAGGACTGCGCGGCGCAGGGCGTGAGCAGGAGCGGTGCAAACAGCAGTCCGGCGATTAGCAGACTTCTGAAATTCTTCACAGATTTACCTTGCAGTGATGCGCCGTAAATCATTGCGATCGAAATCATTTCACTCTCCTATGAACGTAAAGCCAGAACTCAAATTCCCCTCGACCCCGCTTCAAATGGCGAAGACCCGCGCCGGGTTTTCGACTGTCAGGCGGTTAATCTGCACGGACGTGACAACGTTAAAGCAAGATTAGTTATCGATGCTTCGCGGGCCTTGGAAGGGTGACGATTCACCTCAGGCCCAATTCCTGAAGAAAAGCGCCTGCTTTGCAATGGGCTCGGTGCGTTGGGTCAAGCCTGCCATTTGAGTTTCGCTGAGCGGGGTGAAGTCGCGGGCGAGTTGCACGTTTTCTTCGAGTTGGGCGATGGAATCGCATCCGATGATGACCGTGCTCACGGGCAAGCTCAGGGCGAAATAAAAGGCTTCTTTCATAACCAGAACACCGGGTTTGTTGGCAGGCTGGCTCCAACCCGTGTCCTTGCTCTTCTCGGGCTGCCAGGAATTGAGAAGGCGGCCGCGGGCGGGAATCTTCATGCCGATGATTCCCATTTGTTTGTCGACCGCCATGGGCAGCAGGTGTTCCATGAAGCTGCGGTGGTGCGGGTCGGCGGCATTGAGAGCCAGCAGGATCTGATCGAAATCGAAGCGCCGGAGGCACTCCATCAGCGGGTCAGGATCGGAGTGGCCGGTTACGCCGAGGTAGCGGACCATTTTCTGCTCGCGCGCCTGGATGAGAGCTTCGATGGCGCCTCCTTTGGCGAAGATCTGCTCGACTTCCTCTTTGTGGTCGATGTGGTGAATCTGCCAGGCGTCGAGGTGGTCGGTGTTCAGCAACTTGAGAGAGTCTTCCAGCAATTTGAGCGAGCCATCGCGGGTTCGATCATGGGTCTTGCTGGCCAGGTACGTCAGGCTGCGGCGGCGCTTCATCGCCTGCCCTACGTAGCGCTGGCTCCAGCGCTCGTTGCCTCCATAGCTGGCGGCGGTATCGATGTAGTTGATGCCAAGATCGATCGCGCGCTCGATGATGGGCACAGCTACCGCTTCGTTGTTGGGCTGCTCGATGGCGGCCTGTCCGCCCAGGCTGAAGATGCCGACGCGGTGGCCAGTACGCCCGAGGTTGCGAGTCGGCATGGCGCCGGCGGGATTAAAAGGGGCGCTGGCTGGAGCAGCCGATGCCACCGCAGATTCGGGGAGCAGGCTGCCGGCAAGCGCACCAGCAGTCACGGCGCTGGTAGTTTTGAGGAAATTGCGACGGGAAGCGGTAGCGTTTTTGCCATCAAGGCAATGCTCGCTCATGGTTTTCTCTTCATGGCTTCATCTTGCTTCGGCCATGCGGGGTGCAATCGCTGATATGCGCCAGACAATCTGCCCCTTTCTGCCGGGAGTCGATACTCTGTGATAAGTGTCCTATGGCAAAGCCTGGCCCACCTGGACGGGCGCGAGCGCCGGGGGAGATCGCTCGCGCCGCCCCCTCAACGTCTAGAATACAAACCTCATGTTCAACTGCATGTGGCGGCCTGCACGAGCTCCGCCGACATATCCAAACTGGCTTGATGCCCCGCTGTTTATACGGTCGTCAACCAAACAGGTGTGGGGGCCGTTGCCGCAATCGGCATTGTTGATGTTGGACCACTGGGTGTGATTGAAGACGTTGAACGCGTCCGCACGGAACTGCAACTCACGGCCCTCGCCAAAGGGCCGGAACGATTTCTGCAGGCCCATATCCCAGTTATTGATTCCGGGCCCCCTGAGGCTGTTCCGGGTTTCGTTACCCCGATGCACCGCGTAGTTCGTTATCCCTTGATCAAGGTAGTACGGGTCTGTGCTGGCTGCCGGCTCCACGTAGCATTCGGTGTTGAAATATCGCGTAAAGGTTCTGCTCCCACGCGCGAGATTTCCATTGCAGGTTCGATCGGGAACATCTCCCATGTAGTCGTAAGAACTTGTGTAGCCGTTATAAACCGTTGTGGGCGCCCCTGATTCGAAGGTGACAATTGAGTTCATCTGCCATCCTCCAAACGCTTCGCGCAGCAGGCGATTTCCTATCTTCCTCCCCGGCAGTTCATAGACGAACGCAGCCACAAAACGGTGAGTATGATCCGCATCCGAGGGACCATACGACCATTCCGGGTGCCACTGGCCGCCGAGCGCATGGGTGCCATTTTCGCCACCCTGTCCGAAGAAATCATCCATTTGCTTCGACCAGGCGTAGGAAACCTGGCTGGTCACGCCATGCCAGCCACGGACTTTCAATTCGGCATTCATGGCGTGGTAATTGTTGCTGCGAATCGAGCGGACCGTATTAATGGACGACCAGCGGCCGGGTGCCACTGCCGTCAGCGGACGGGCAGCCAGAAAGTCCCCATAGTAATCAAAGTATGTGCCCTGTGCCGGCAGGTTCAAGTCGTATTGAATCGGTAGATGCGTGCCCCTCGAACCCACATAGCCGAGCGTCGCCACCACGGCTTTGCCCACTTCGCGTTGCACATCCAAGCTCCAGCGCTGGACATAAGTCGTCTTCCAGGATTTCGCGTCCACGGTTCGCGTGTCGCTGTCGGGATTGAGGGTGCCTGCGGCGGTGCCCAGCGGAATCGGCCACTCTCCCCTTTCAACTGTTGTGGCCGCTGGAAATGACCAACGGTCCGTTGGAGCGGCGCTATTGGGGAGTGTGTAATACACCATGCCCGAATCTCCCGTCGCACTACTGGAACTGTAGGTAACTCCACCATAGCCCGGCGAGTTGAAGAACATCTGGTCGAGGAATTTGTAGCGGCCCGACTCATAGAAGATGCCGTAGCCACTGCGGATGACCGTCTTGTCTCCCAGTCGGTAAGCGAGCCCAATGCGAGGCGCGAAATCTTTCTTATCCGCGCTGAAGGGGTGACTGTTCGTGCCGGGAGTTAGTCCGGGCATGGTCATTCGCCACCCCGTATCCTGGACACCGTTCAGGTCGAACGGTTTCTGGTCCAGCACGCCCCAGTAATTGTTTACGGAATAAGCGGGAATAGGCAGGTCGTAACGCAACCCCATGCTCACCGTAAGGTGTGGAGCCACGTTCCACGAGTCATTCAAGTACATGCCGTACTCGTGCATGCCAAAATAGAGGCTGGCATCACCTTTGGACACCGGGGCGCGCTGACCCATATCGCTCACAAAGCCAGTAATGAAGTCCGCGATCCCGTTGCCGGAACCGTCCCCGGTGTTGAGCCCGCTGCTCGTGTAGTTTCCCGTAAAATTCACGGAGCGAATGACGTCATTGTCGCGCTCGTAACGCCGGGCGAGGTAGAAACCGGCTTTCAAGTTGTGCCGCCCAATGGTCTTCGAAACGTTATCCGAGAACTGGAAAATCGGTATGGCCTGGTACCAGTATTCTCCCGTGCCAAGGCTCAGACTGCTCCCCATGTTGGCGAAGCCGCCACCGAGGCCCACGTAGAAGGTTGCGTCTTGGCTAATGCCAAGCAGGTTTTTGTCATAGGAGGTAAACCCCGCGAAACCCGTGTCCGTGTTCTGGAAGAGACTCTGAATCCAGCCTTTGGCGAACGCATTGGCTTGAGCCGGGTCGTTACTGTGGTTTTCCGCTCGAGTCCAACTGACGTTCAGTTCGTTGCTGAGGCTGGAGCTAAAAGCACGGACGTAGTGGGCCTGGTAGGTACTCACACGGTGCAAGGGGCCGTTACCCAAGGATAGTTCCGGAACCAAGCCACCCTCGTTAAGCCTGGTGCCGGTGTCGCGCGAGTAGCGAAAATAAACGATATCACGATTCGACAAGTTGTAGTCCGCGCGAACTGTGTAGTTATCGTTGTTAATACCGGCGGTAGTGTTTCCAGAATAATTGTCGAAATTGCCTTCCAGGGGGGACGAATAGCCGTTCGGCAGGGGGAAGTGCGAAAGGTAGTCCAGAGCATTGGCATTGGGGTTTGTGATTACGTTATTCGAGAATGGCTGGCGCAACCCGGTTGCACCGTCATACGTGGTCGGGTCGTAAATCACGTAACGAGGATCCCCTGGAAAACGAGTCAGCCACTCACTGAAGTCGCCCCCTCGTTCGGCAGTGGTTGGGACGTAGGCGGTGAACTGACCCACTCCGCGGTTACGCAATCGCTCCCACGAGCCGAAGAAAAACAACTTGTTCTTCCCGTTAAACACTCTGGGGATGTAGACGGGACCGCCCACCGTGAAGCCATACTGGTTCTGGTGAAACGCGTTGCGTGGGATACCCTGAGCATTGCTGTACGGATCGTTTGCGTTGATGCCCGCATTCTGAAAGGTGTCGTATACCGATCCATGCAGGGCATTGGTCCCCGATTTCGAGGTCACACTGATTTGGCCCACGTCGCGGCCATACTCCGCCGAGTAGTTCGAGACTTCCGCTTTGACTTCCTGGATAGTGTCCTGGTTCACGTTCGTGACTGGGCCTTCCGTCCAATTGTCGTTGTTGTCCAGACCGTCGATGTAATAGCCAACGCCGTACTCGGTGCCGCCTACATTCAACTGCATTGCACCACCACTGGTGGTCGCCGAAGCAAGCCCCCAAGCCAGCCGCGAAGTATCGCCGGTGCCGCTGTTGAAGTTGGGCAAGATCTGGGCGAAGTTTAGGTAGTTGCGGCCCTCCACGGGCAGGTCGCGGACGAATTTGTTCTCGATTACTTCGGAGACATTCGCATCGTCGGTCTTCACCAGCGACGCGGCGGTTGTGACCTCTACCGTCTCGGTGGTCTGTCCCATCTTAAGCCCGATGTTAACGCGCTGCGTCGTGCCGTTTTCGAGCGCTACCGCAGTGGAAACGGTGTGGGCGAATCCTTCTTTGACTACCTCGACCTTGTATTGGCCAGCGATGAGGTAGGAGAATTGATAGTTGCCGGCTCCGTCCGTGGTGGCTTTCCACTCGACGCCAGTGCCGATGTTCCTGAGAGTAACTTTGGCCCCCGCCACCATGGCTCCTTGCGGGTCGGTTACGGAGCCCACGATAGTGCTGGTGGTGACAACCTGGGCCAGCAACCCGGTGGCCATAAGAATGGAGAATCCAAACAGCAACGCTCTGCAGTTCCGCCGCATACATTCCTCCTGGCACAAGGGGGTGCCAAACTGCTGGAGGTTCCGGAATTTGACGGAACAGATCCAGCGTTTTTGAAACCTTTCAAAGTTACAACAAAAAAATCTAGTGCAGCCCTTAAGCATTGTCAAGCAGATTCTGATCTTTGCAACTTCCGCTTTTGGAAGACCCCGAAGTAGGCGCCCTCGGGTTAATCACAGGCACGATCTTCTGCCTTCTCTTAAGCCACGGCTATGAACGTGATCACCGTCGCGAGTGATTTGGGTCACCGAGGACGTCGGGGTCGATCACTTCGATGCGCCTGGCATCCTGCACTTATCGGTAGTTCTTCTCGCCATACTAAAACCTTTCAATACGCCTGGCCATGACGTCTTTCTTTGCGAGATGCGCAGGAGTGACGCGGGCTCGCACGGTGGATGGGGATGGGGAAACTAACTGGGCGGTTCTTGAATTGTCATCACGCGATCCACGTCGGTATCGTGAAGTACCTGTTTGATGCCACTGGGCCAGCGAATTTCGATCTCTTTTATGTGCCTGCTCGCTCCCAGCCCGAAATGTACCCGGTTGTCGCTGGAGGAAGCGTATCCGACAGCAGTCGTCACCTCGTTCCATTGAGAGCGACCGTCTTCTGTTGTAATCCGTAGTTGCGCTCCGATGCCCATCCGGTTGCTCTTTGTTCCGACCAACCGCAAGAGTATCCAGTGGCGAGTGCCGTCGGAGGCGTTGTGAAACAGCTTGACCGCGCCGTTCAACACGGTGGCCACGACATCCACACGCCCGTCATTGTCGAGATCTCCGAACGCGACTCCGCGGTGTGGAGCTTCCTTCTGGAAATCGGGGCCGGCCCCAAGGCTGACGTCTTCGAACTTCCCGTCCCCGAGGTTACGGAAAACTGAATTCCGCTCCGGATACTGCCGTTCAGGAACCACACTGCCGATGTTGTCCAGGACATTGGATCGCGTGACAAAAAGGTCTTTCCAGCCATCGTTATCGAAGTCGACGACTCCATTCCCCCAACCTGACATCTGTGATGTCGCCCTTGCCAGTCCGCTACTCACAGTCCAGTCAGCGAAATCTCCCCGGCCACGGTTCCCATACAAAGGAAAGGTCTCGAATTCCACGGCTGTGTGCCAGATGTCGGGCAGGCCATCGTTGTTGACATCGCGGAAATCCGAGCCCATGCCCGAAAGCGCCGCGCCATTCGACCCATAGGCCACCCCCGCCAATTCTCCGACCTCCTCAAATTTCTTGCCCCCTAGGTTGTGGAACAGGAAGTTGCGAGTCGTGTCGTTGGCCACGAAGGCATCCATGAAGCCGTCGCCGTCATAGTCCGCGAAAGACACGCTCATGCCTTTGCCGAATTGCGATGCGATCCCCGTTTCCTCCGATACATCGGTGAACGTTCCGTCCCCGTTGTTTCGGTACAGCGTATTGTGAGTTGCAGCGTAATAGCGTGGATGACAGTAGCCGCGGGCGCCGCCACCAATCGTACAGAAGGGGTCCTTGTTGACCTCCCATTTACAATAGTTGACTACAAAAAGATCCAGGTGGCCATCATTGTTGTAGTCGAACCAACCGGCCCCGGCCGACCACATCTTGCTTCCATCCAGTTTTGCTCCCTGTAGACCCGCCTTGGTGGTCACATCGGTGAAAGTCCCGTCTCCGTTGTTATGAAATAACTGATTACTGGTGACGTTTGCGACAAACAAATCTGGCCAACCGTCATTGTCGTAGTCGCCCACGGCAACACCCATGCCGTAGCCCGCCCCAGCAATGCCCGCTTTCTCGGTGACGTCGGTGAAGGTACCGTCATGGTTGTTGTGAAACAGCCGGTTCCAATAGATCGGCGAGTCTTTGATCAGCGAAGGAATGGCGGCACCGTTGACGAGGTAAACATCCAGGTAGCCGTCACTGTCGTAGTCAAGCAGGCCAACGCCCGCAACCATCGTCTCGATCTGGTTCTTATTCGAGGTCGGTGAACTTGATGTCAGGAAGCTAAGTCCGGATCTGGCGGCGATCTCTTCAAATCGAATCCCAGTCGAAGCGACTGGACCAGGCCCCTGCGCGAGCGCCGCAGTCGCTACCAGGACGACAATCAATCCACGTGTCACGCTCGAATTCCCCGCATAGCCGTGATCGTCTCTTCCGCGCAAGGGTATCATCGGTCAACTCCCCCAGTGAATGGCACAAGTGGAGTAGCTGGAAACTTGGAACTGGTACCATAGCGCATTCAATGAGGACTCTTGTCGCATTTTGTTTGATGTCGGCAATGATGGCAGGCCAGGCCCGACCGGATGTGGCGGACACATTGCGGCAAGGAACAACACTCGTCGAGACCGGCCAGTTGACTCGCGCCCAGCAACTATACGAGGAGGCATTGAGCAGTTTTCCGGGCGATCCTGATCTTCGTTTCGAGCTGGGCATGGTCTACTTTCGCCAGCATGACTGGGCCAAGGCGGCCCAGAATTACAAGATCAGTATTGGCGCCAGGCCGGGAAGAGTTAAACCTCTCTTCTATCTGGCAGAAGCCTACTTCATGCAGTCAAACCAGGATCTCGCGCGTGAAACAATTGCACAGGCGGCCAGCATTGCACCGAACGACCCGCAGGTCTGTCAGAAGTATGGCGAGTACCTGAGCCTGAAATTGGAGACCCGGCGAGAGGGGCTCTCTTGGCTTCAAAGAGCGCGGCATCTCAGCCCCGGCCTGGCCCGAATCGACTTCGAAATTGGTAAGGCGCAGTTTGAACTAACCGATTTCAAGTCTGCCACGTCCAGTTTAGAAGCAACACTTAAGAACAACCACAGCGACGGGCAGGCAGCGTTCTTCCTAGCGGAGTCCTGGGCCAACCTGAACGACTGGGAGAAGGCACGGGACTACTACAACTATGCCTTGGCGCAGGGATATACAAATGGACCTGCTTTCTACGGACTTGGAAGAGCTTTGGTGGAATTGGGAGAATTCGAAGGCGCCCTCGACCCGCTCCAACGGGCTCTAGCTTTGCAGCCTTCACTCATCCAGGCGCACTTCCAACTCGGAAAAGCGTACCGTCAGCTCGGTCGAAGCGAGGAAGCGCGGCATGAGACCAGGCTTTTCAGCGCTTTGACCAACCGTGTCGATACATCCCGCGAGCTCAGAAGTGCCGAGGAGGAAAATGCCTGGAAGCAGGTGAAGCCGCTGCTGGAGGCAAACAAGGAGCAGGAAGCGCTGGCGCTTCTGGCAAAGTTGCCTGCTTCCGAACGCCTCGATCGGGCCGAGCCACATTACTTGCTCGGCACCATGCTTTTTAGCATGGGCCGAAAGGATGACGCGAAGCGCATCCTGCGTATTGCTCGCGCAAAGGCTCCGAAGGCTGCTCGCATCGCGGCCTATCTCGGTCTCGTGGAGTTATCTTGCGGAGAAGCTGGCGCGGCGGAAAGCTCCTTTCAGTCGGCCCTCGCTCTGGACTCTGCCGAAGTCCTTGCGCTGATCGGAATCGGTGGAATCAGATATCGACAACAGCGGTGGGCCGACGCCGCGGAGTATTTGGAGAAATCGCGCACCGCCGACCCCGACACACTCTACATGCTCTGCGACGCCTATTTCAGGATTGGAAGAACGGAGGAGGCCATGCTCACAACAGAAGTGATCCGGGCACTCAGTTCCGACAGCAAAACCTTGCTCAATGCAGTTGACGAGTTGATAAAACTCCACAAACCAGCCAGCGATCACTGACCACCGCAAGCGTCAGCACTAAAGTGCGGCGTCTGCTGGGAGAAGATGCACGACGCTTCGCGTCGGGAGTTCTGTTGACACGTCATCCCCAATTGGGAGCTGCAGAGCTACCTTCGGGAGCTAATTGGTTCCCACAGAAAACAAAGCAGTTGCGGGAGGATGGGAACTAATGGGTTCCGCCGGGGCGCTCTAGGGCGCTCTGCGCGTAAACGTGTTGATCCATCGAGGGTTGCGCCAGAAAGGGGAATTAGAGCCGCTGACACCAATGCACGCGGCGTCCGGTGTTTGTCCGGACTTTGTTCGGTGTCGGTCCGGTGGCTGTCCGAGTTATGAAGTGTTGCCCTTGCGCCGAACTCCAAGCCAGGTACGCGAGGGATTACGACCAAGACAAAGTGGACGAGATGCTGCTGGCATTGCTCTCCCTGACTCCCTGACGATGGCCGAAGTAGACCGAAATGGGGCGAGACTATGGAAGGGGAACCTAGACCGCGATGGATCGGCTGCACGTGGTAGTCTCCATCTTCGATCCCAAGAGCAAGGCCAAATTAGTAGCAGTGTCGTGCAAGGCGTCTAGCGATTCCCGCGAGCTGTTCGAGAAACACTTCGGGAAGAAAAAACCGTAAGCGCATCGGCGGTAGGCCTCGCGGTGAGAGTAGCCGAGCCATTCCGAAGCGGCCGGAGGCTACGGGCGGGGATCACAGCCCGTCAAGCCTCGTTCCGCAAAGAACACGGAACGCCTTGCGGCTGCGCTTCGCTCCGGGGCGCTGACAGGCCGCGTCCACCCCCAATGAAGGTCATTCCGCTATTCTTCGAAATGTCTCTCTCTGCCCAGCCCCGGGCTGACCTTTCAGGCCGGTACTCCGCGCGGCTTAACAAGGCGGTGTCCAACCTCGATTGGCTGCACAGAAGCACGGGTAGGGTGCCTTGCCGTCGCGCATTAAAGATAACGCACGGAGACTGGGCAGTAAGCGGGCATACGCCGATTCAATAAAACGCCAGAAAGCCGACGAATCCCTGGCCAAATCGCGTGCCAATTCCAGCGCTCATCCGCCCGAGAAGGAAACACGATTTCCCCTCGCTTTCCGGATGTTCAAGGTGACGGATTGCTGCTCCTCCGCTGCGCTTTTCTGCCTTCCGGCAATCGTTGGTATAACGGGGCCTTGAGTCGCAATGGTACCCGCTTCATCGGCACGATTGGCAGCCATCCGATGGGGGTCCCTACGCCACTGACAAGGCCGGCATCGCCATCGGATATCCAGCGGAATCGGAAGGCTGATCAGTACGGTATCTGCAGGCAATAGCGCTGGCAAAATGACCTCTTCGGTTGGCCCAACGGCTTCTGCAAACATGGGCCAATTGGGCTCCCCAACTCCCCATCAATGTCGAGGCCAACCGCGTCCTCTTGGCAGGTGAAATCGGCCCGCGATAGTACACCGCAGATGGCGACACTCTCGCTACTCCCGCCGCAGTTTCAGCCACCACACTCGACGCCGCAGCAAGGGGCCAAGAGACAACCTCCAAGCCTTCGGAAGCAGGT
>PMCH01000014.1 GCA_003154055.1 Acidobacteriaceae bacterium | reverse complement strand
AGTGACACAATCGTGGCGGCATAGCCCACGGCCGGGTAGGTGGAATTGTAGGAAACTTCCGCGGTGTTGATGGTGCGAATGCCGCTGGCGGCCGCCGCCTCGTTGGCCGCGATGCGCGCCCGCAGCAGGTTAGGAATGGCAATCGCAGCGATGATCAGGATGATAGCCACCACAATCAGCAATTCGATTAGCGAGAAACCCTTCTGCTTCCTCATCTCAAACTTCCTCCGGTNNCTGCAATGTCGCGGTTGGTTTCGGCTCACAACGGAACCTGCCTGGAGCAACGCGCCTTCCGTGACGCAAGACTTCCAACCACTCCCCAGAGACCGGCGCAGCGGTGTATTTGGTGCAAGTGAGGAACCAAAGTCGTCAGGCGGAACAAGCGATATCTGAAGGAGTTAATCAGCCGACTGGGAACCAAAGACAGCGCGCAACCTTGGCTTTGTGAGTGGTTTCACCATGGCCCACTCATGCCATAGCCCACAGTCACAATAGATTCGGATACCAGCTTCCCTCAGTATACGTTCTTGGGAAGTCCAGAAACTGGACGGATTCCGGAGGTTAGACTACTGCCAACCAAAGCGTATAAACCTTGTCCCCGACACAAGAAGCAGGGGGAATTCGTACAGCCGCTGGCGGGATCATCGAGATGCGAACACCGCTGCGATTGGTGGGCCTCAAAGTTCGAATGTGGGGCGGAGTCGGGTATGACTGCGCGCGGCGTCATTATTTATGACATCCCGGAGCTCGCGCACAGCGATCAATCGTTCCTCCGAACCCTTCGGTGCGTCCACCACCCTGCTATACATGATGAGAAGTTGTTCGAGATCCATTGCGGCGTTCATGCTGAAACCCTGTTTGCTTCTCTTGTGGCACCATCGTGAGGCCAGCTGCACAACTCCGCGATTATTGGCAGCAACTGCCGGCTGGTCCCGAGCTTAGGTACAAAGGCATCAACCAGCGCCAAGGCGTGCGTTAGCACTTCGCGACCGGAAAGAAGTATGATCGTCAATTCCGGCCTCGCGCGTTTGATTTCGACAGCAACCTCTTGCCCGTTCATCCGGGTATCTCATAGTCGAGGAGCACGACATCGCACTTGCACATGGTCACAAGTCTGAGCCATTGCTGCGCCGACGCTGCCGTAAGAACCGCGTACCCAGACCTTTCGAGCAACGCTTTCTCGTAGCGCAGAATCACGTCATCATGGTCGATGCACAAAACGAGTCGCTTCGAGGTTGAATAAGTCGAGGTCATTTCGGCCTCCTGCCAACATCAGGCCAACCCAGAGGAACCAGCGATTCTCTGATTCTGCGGACAACTTACAACGGCGGTGTTAGTGGAATCTGTTCACAATGTCACAGTTGCGGGGTCCTATTACGGATTCCGAACACGTAACAACTCGGCGGGCGGATCGCAAGCAATCGTCATTGCACTTATTGACCGGGTTTTGAGTGCAAACGCCTTCCTTGAGAAGACTCGGCAACGATCGGGGCCTCCTCGGCGACACCAGGTGCATTCCACGAACATGCCGGCAAGAAAGGGCCTTGCCGTGGGATGTTGCTTGCCAGAAACTCCTCAATGACTCCCGGAGCGGCCGGCTTGGAAAAGAAGTAACCCTGCGCTAGCTCGCAATCGAGTTCTTTCAATTGACTTACCTGCTCCGCAGTCTCTACACCCTCAGCGATCACCTTCAAGCCGAAGTTATGCGCCAACATGATGATAATGCGCACTATTTCACCGGTCTCAGTGTCCTTGTCCATGCTGGCGACGAAGGTGCGGTCGATTTTCAGAGCGTCCACCGGGAACCGGTGCAGACGGCTCAGAGATGAATAGCCTGTCCCAAAGTCGTCGATGCTCAAGTGGACTCCTAGCGCCTTCAGGTCGGAGAGCACGCGGTCCGAGCGCTCTGCGTCCGCCATCGCGATGTTTTCCGTAATTTCCAGGTCCACAGTCCGGGGGTCCATTCCCGCTTGATCTAGGATTTTGCCGATCTGCCTCGCCAGATCTGGCTGGGCAAATTCCCGAGGTGTAACATTCACGCTTATCGTGAGAGGCGGTTCCGAGCAGAATTGCGAATTCCACGCCCTCAACTGCTGGCACGCCTCGTGCAGCAGTTGCTGATTCATCGGCAGAATAATCCCAGTTTCGACCGCGACGGAAATGAACTCCGCGGGCATTACCAAGCGGTCCGGGCGCTGCCATCGCGTCAGAGCTTCGAACCCTGCCACTCGGCCGGTTCGCAACGACACGATGGGCTGGTAGTGGATGCGAAATTCTCCGAGCTCCAGGGCCTTGCGAAGGTCGGTCTCCAATCGGAGGCGCTTTACGGCATCCTCGTGCATGGCCTTGTCAAAGACCTCGCAGTGCGAGTTTCCCTTTCGCTTGGCGCGGTACATAGCGATCTCCGCATCCCGCAGCAAGTCTTGAGGTTCGACGTAAGCGATCGTACTCAACGCGATACCCACACTCGCAGTGAGCACAATTTCGTGGGTATCCACGACGAATGGGAGCTGCAGCTTCTGCTGGATGCGCTCAGCGACTCGTATCGCATCACTCGCGCTTTCTACATCCTCCAACAGCGCCGAGAACTCATCGCCCCCTATCCTGGCCAACCTGTCCTCGGCGGTCGCCGGATCGAACGCCTTGGTCGAGGCAGGCCGGGAGACCGTATCGACACTTCGCAGCGAGGCAGTTAACCGACGCCCGATTTGAATCAGTAGCCCGTCGCACGCGGCGTGTCCCAGACTGTCATTAAAAACTCTAAATTCGTCAATATCCACGAAGAGAACCGCGAACCGGTAGCCCGAGTGCCGGCGGGAGAGCCAAAAGGCAGATCGCAGTCGATCAAGAAACAGGGTTCGGTTGGGCAAGTCGGTTAAGCCGTCATGCAATGCTCGGTGCTGCACCATCTCTTCGGCATTCTTACGCTCTGTGATGTCACGGTTCACGATGACGAGCTTCTCGGTTTCCCCTTTCGCGTTTCTGACCGCGCTAGCTGTCGATTCCAGGATTCTCCACGAACCGTCCTTGTGCCGGATGCGGTATTCCAGCCTTTCTCCACGGCCGCTTACCCGAGCTTTCTCGGCAGCCTCGAGCACTCTCTGGCGGTCCATGGGATGAATCTGTTCAAGGGATGAAGTCACGCTCAATTCTTCGGGAGAATACCCGAGAATCTTCTGATATGCGGGGCTGTTGTAAATACGCCGACCGGAGATGTCGACCACAGCGATCATATCGGCCGCATTTTCGCTGATAAGCTGGAACATCTCGTCGCGTTCCGCCAACTGCCGCCGGATACGCTGGAGCTGGAGATGCTGGAAGATGGTGTAGATGTCGAATATGAGAACAAGCGCAACCAGCCCGCGTACCCACTCCTTCAGGTCAAGCCAGTCGGCGGTATCCCTCGCCAAGTATAGCCCGGGAAACGTGAGGGAGACGATGCAGGCCGTGAGCACGAGTGTGATCGCGACAGCGAAACCCCACAGCCACCACTCCGAGCCCTCAGCTCGCCGGACGCGGGCCAGACTGGCATCGGTGCTTTTGTTGGCACGATCTCGGCTCATTCGGCACTATCCAAGCCAGACATTGTGATCACTTCTTGGAGCAGCCTTCCATGCGGATATCGTGCCTCCTGGATTCCTCGTTCGCGTCGCATCGGCTGCTTCGCGAACGGAATACGGGTTCCGGCACTACTCCACTAGCTTTCCGCGTCCAAAGTTCGGATCATAAGTCTGAGAACCGGACGACGTTTTCCGTCACCCCGCGCCTAGCCTTGCTTCCGCGATGATCATGAACCCACGTTAAGCCTTTGCCCTGTAATGATTGCCAGAGGGATCGTTGCGCTGCTCAGCACCGATCATGAGACTGCTACTCAACTGAATAGCAAAGAAAGGGCCACGACCGGATGCGGTTTGGCCCGCGCCAACGCCCATTCGGTAGTGCACCGCGAACTCTT
This sequence comes from Acidobacteriaceae bacterium, assembly GCA_003154055.1. Lineage (GTDB taxonomy): Bacteria > Acidobacteriota > Terriglobia > Terriglobales > Acidobacteriaceae > Acidiflorens. The sequence goes on along the minus strand of PMCH01000014.1, from coordinate 32,590 downwards.
GATACGTGGGATTGAAATCGGGATCGTAGCGGCAGGCGCGAGTCACTGCCGTTTTCGTGTTATCGGGCACCGCCAGCGTTGGTACCCCACCGAAAACGTGCAATTCCAGGCTGAATATTGACGCTGATATTCCCGAGGCGTTGAGCGGGATCGTTAGTAATTGCCTGGACCGCGACCCCACCGCGCGCTACACCTCGATTCAGGAACTCGGCCAAGAGATCGAAGTCACGAGCCAGACGAAGAAGAAGACTGAAGAGGACAACGAAGGCGACCGCAAAGAAGTTGACGATGACGACTGCTAGGAGGGGCGGCAGACACCAAAAGCTCAAGTCCCCATTGCCGTAACGATGCACCTTAATTCACGATTCGTGGAAACTGCTAAATTGTTTGGACCGCTCTTATCAAGCCATCATCTGCAGCGTGTACCGCTAGGCTCAGTAGTTTTTCGGCAACTTTGTCAACATCTAAGGGTTTGCTGAAGTAGTAGCCTTGAATTTCGTCACAACGATGTGCCCGCAGAAAAGACATTTGTGCTTCGTCTTCGACGCCTTCGGCAATCACCTTGAGATTCAAGCTTTTTGCCATGCTGATAATTGCCGTCGTGATCGCCGCGTCATCAGGATTCAAGGCTACATCCCGAACAAACGAGCGGTCGATCTTGAGCTTGCTGACCTGAAACTGTCTCAAGTAGCTGAAGCTGGAATAGCCAGTTCCGAAGTCGTCAATCGCTAGTGTCAACCCCATCGCCTTTAATTCTTGAACAACGGATAACATCACTTCTGCATTAGCTAGAAGAATGCTCTCAGTTAGCTCCAGTTCGAGGTATTGCGGGGCAAGCCCAGTCTCGTGGAGCACTCTTCTGATAAGTTCGCAAAAGCCTTCGCGACGAAACTGGACCGCTGACACATTAACCGCAACCGTCACCGCAGGAAGGCCTTCATCCTGCCATCGCCGGGCTTGAGTACAAGCTGTCCTGAGCACCCATTCACCGATGGGCAGAATCAGACCGCTGTTCTCAGCAATTCGTATGAACTTATCGGGTGGCACAAGACCCAAGTTCGGATGTTGCCAGCGAAGCAGCGCCTCCAACCCGGTGATCCTTCCAGTCGCAATATCCATCTGGGGCTGATACACCAAGAACAGTTCTGCTTTTTCCAGCGCTAGTCGCAAGCCGTTCTCCAAGGCCACCCGCTCCACCACCTGAGCATTCATTTCCGCTGTAAAGAATTGATAGTTGTTGCGACCATAATCTTTGGCGCTATACATGGCCGCGTCGGCATGCCTGATCAGGGTGTCGCCGTCCGCACCGTGTTCGGGGAAGATACTGATTCCTAGACTGCAGCCAATATTTAGTGAGCGACCCTGAACGACAAATTCAGCGGTCATTGCATCCATAAGCCGCTCAGCGGCAACGGCTGCGTCGGGGATGCTCTTTACCTCGGTCAGCATGATGAGGAATTCGTCGCCGCCGATCCGGGCAACGGTGTCCTTCTCACGCCCCCATGTCTTTAGCCGTCCTGCAACGTCTTGCAGCAGGAGGTCGCCGACCGCGTGCCCAAGCGAGTCGTTGATGTTTTTGAAGCCGTCGAGGTCGAGGAACAAAAGCGCGACTCTATCTTTTTGCCGACGAGCGCCAGCGAGTGCCTTGGCCAAGCGATCCTGAAGAAGAGTCCGATTGGGTAGTCCGGTCAGCGCATCGTAGTAGGCTAAGTATTGGGCTCGATCTTCCGCGACTTTGCGATCCGTAATGTCGCGAAAGTACCAAATTCTTCCCCGATACCGACCCTTTGAGTCGACTAGAGGCGCAGAGTATCGGTCGAAGACCCTTCCGTTCTTGAGCCGGATTTCATCCCTGCTCCGTTCATTCGGACGGCTATAGAGACACTTGACCTTCTCGACGAAGGCGTCGGGGGCCTCGACTTGATTCGTCACGTGCTTGAGCACGATAAGATCGTCTCGTGTGTTCAGCAGTTCATCCGGTATTCCGAAGTGAAGCGCAAATTGCTTGTTTGCCAAAACGATGTGATCGGACTCGTCGACGACCAGGATGCCATCAATTGTCGTCTCAGCTTGCGCCTCGAACAGCGCAGTTCTGAACAACAGCGCTTCCTCAGCCTGTTTGCGCTCGGTGATGTTATCAAAAGTAGCAACAAAGCATGCTTTTCTCGCACGATAGGCTGAGATGGAGAACCACATCCCCAATGCTTTAATCTCGATCTCGAATCTCTCAGGCTTACCGGTCTGTACCACCCGGCCGTATCTCTCAAGCAATTCTGCCTGCGAGTCTTTGGCCCCGGGAACAACCTCGCTAAATCTCCTGCCCACCACGTTTTCCAAGCCGGTCAATTTTCCGAACGCACTGTTGACAGTGAGATAGACAAAGTCTATGGGTCGACCACGGTCGTCAAAAAGAATTTCGCAGTGCGCGAACCCCTCCAACATGTTTTCAAACAGCGAGCGATAGCGCCTCTCGCTTTCTGCCATTGCATCTTGCACTCGCGTGCGCTCAGTGATGTCTTGCGTGATGGCAATCTCGGGAAGGCCCTCGACAATCGTTCCAGAGAGCTTTTCCTGCTTGGGTTGTTCGTGACAAAGCAATCCTAGATTCAGAAGGAAAACAACTGAGGCGCAGAGCAAGAAGGCAGCAGCATGCGTCTGCCAAGCGGAGGCGGGAAAGACAATCTGCCTGAGTCCCTCAAATGCTGCGGCGAGGAGGAGCGCAATCGTTGCGCAGCGAAATGCCCGAAGAGAGGGATACCGCTTGGACATAATGCATCGGGAGAGCAAGCCAGGGGAGGGCATGCGACTATGGCAGGAGGTGCATCTGGGCGACCAATCTCAGGGTCCAGCCAAGTTACTGATTCAAATGGTACTTTTCGGAGTTGCGCGGAATCGGAGACGAACCCGATTGTCCTTGGCATGGACACGATTCCAGACTGGGGACGGTCGCGCGAGCGAGAATGTTGATCTTGTCCTTTTGCAGGTCCATACTTCTGGCGATTCCAATCGTGAAGGCGGTGACTCTTCGGGAATGGCCTTCGGTCCCGACGACTTTGAGGTCGAGCGCTTCGCCCAGGGCTTCGAGGGTGATGTCATAGGAACGGTCGAGGGCGGTTCTCAACTGTTGGGTGCGGGCGACAACCATGGTTTCGAGTTTCGACTGGTCGTCGCCATTGGCTTCAAGGTTCGAGCGGTAAGCGTCATTTTCCTGCTTTAGGGTACGATTTTCGATCTCGAGCTCTTGCACCCGTCTCGCGAGATCATCAAGTTCGGACATATTGCCCCCAGCCGCCCCGGGCGGAAAACCAGCGCATATCTTAACCTGCTGCATGGCTCGAGGGTTATGAGGCAGATCACAAGGCCATGATCATTACTGTTGAAACATCCCAATTACACTCAGAACCCCAGCCCACGGGCCGGCCACTACAACGGAGTTGACCTCTTATGCGGAAGATCATTTCGATATCATCCGTGTCCCTCCTTTTACTCGCGCCCTTCGCTTGGCCACAGGCCACCAAAACGCCGGTCAGCCAGCGGGGACCGAGTGTCGCCGCCGGCAGCCAGGGCGTGGTTGTTTCCGGTAAGCCTGCCGCCACTGCGGCCGGCATCAAGATTCTGGAACAGGGCGGAAACGCCGCCGATGCAGGCGCCGCCACTCTGCTGGCACTGTCCGTAACCTATGTAGGCGCGTTCTGCGTGGGAGGAGAGGTTCCCATTCTGGTTTACAGCGCCGACCAGAAAAACGTGAAGCTGCTGGAGGGACAAGGGGAGGCCCCTCGCGACCCCAAAGCCATCGCCTGGTACATGGAACACGGAATCCCGGACGGTGACGTCAAGGCAGCCGCCGTGCCTGGCACCATAGATGCGGTCGTCACCCTACTGAAACTTTATGGAACCAAGAGCTTCGAGGAGGTCGTGCAGCCGACGCTGGNNTGGTCGAGTCCGAAAAGGCTGCGAAAGGTACGCGGCAGCAGAAACTGCAAGCTGTCTCTGACCGTTTTTATCGCGGCGACATCGCCGACGCCCTGGAAGCCTGGTATATCGAAAAGGGAGGTTTCCTTCGCAGGGCGGATTTGGCCGCGCACAAAACTCCCGTGGTGGATCCGCTCAAAACCACGTACCGTGGCTACACGGTATATAAGGCCGGTCCGTTGACGCAGGGTCCTTATCTCTCACAGACGCTGCGCCTGCTGGAAGGCTTCGACCTGAAGAAGATGGGTTTCAATTCGGCGGGCTACATCCACACGGTGATTGAAGCGGAGAAACTGGCGCTGGCAGATCGCGACGAGTATTACGGCGATCCGAACTTTGTGAAGGTGCCGATGCAGCAGTTGCTTTCCGATCAGTACACCGAGATGCGGCGCAAGCTGATCGATCCGAAAAGGGCATCTCTCGAGCTCCGGCCAGGCGACCCCTACAACATGAAACCGACCAAGCCGCCAACTATCACTGGACCCTGGCATGGCGGAACCACCGTCATGTGCGTGACGGATAAGTTTGGGAACGTCATCGCGGCCACTCCCAGCGGCCTGTCAAGCACAGCTGGCGTGGCCGGACGCACGGGCATTATTCACGGAAGCCGGCTCAGCAGCCTGAACACGTTTGTGGGAACTCCGGACGTTATCCAACCCGGCAAGCGGCCGCGAATTACGCTGAGCCCCACGCTGCTTTTCCATGACAACCAACCCGTGATGGCGATCTCGGTAGCGGGAGGCGACCAGCAGGATCAGGCAGCCATCCAGGTCATCCTCAACTACGTGGAGTTCGGTATGAGTCCCGAGGATGCGTTTAAGGCGCCGCGCTTCTCCACCACGCATTTCATCAGCTCCTTCGGTCAGGACCGTGCCAGCCTGGGCAGCCTCTCTGTGCCCAACACCCTCCCCGAAGCAGTGCAGGCCGACTTGAGGGCTCGCGGCCACGTGGTTACCGCCAGCCGCGGCGGAGTGGGCGGAGTCGCGCTGATCGGCATCGCCCCCAAGACCAAGCAGGCCACCGGCGTGGGTCCGGCCGCTGGAAAAATGGAATAGATCCCGGGTACCACGATTCGGGGCAGAAGGTGAGCAAGGCGACGCCTCCACTCAACGCCCAGCACTTGACAAGCTCACACCGGAATTCACCTTTCAGTTCTGCGGCGAAGGGTTCACGAGGCGATTGGCAGGTTCCCGCCAAGCCTCTGCTTTGCCAAATGCAAGGAGCATCGACATTCGCGCCAAACGGCGGGATCCTGCTCTCAGTCCACTCCGACAGCTCCGAGTGGACCAAGAAGGCGAAGGAAATCCTAGAGCGGACCGGCGCCCAAGACATCGCTTCGACGGGTGAAGCGAGCTCCGACCAGGGCAAGAGCGACAGGCCAGTAGCCCGCGAAGTTGCCTAGGCCGAACGTAAATTAACGGATCCGAACTTTGGTCGCCGGCGGCAACTGCCACCGGCGATCTTTTTTCGGCGCGGAACTTATTGGAAACCGACGGTAAAGCAAGGACGCTGCGGTCCAAGCTCAAAAAGAGGTGGCCACGTCGAGAAGCCCTAACTAAGGCAGAAACGTCATGAGGCGTTGTCCTTAAAACAAACAAGACGCGTCTTTGATGACGCCTATTGCTGCATTGGACCGGAGGAGGCACGGCGGTTGCCACACCCTACGAGGGAAAATTTGAAGTGAGCTATTCGGATGAGTCCTGGGGTGCCTTTTCCAGAGGTCCAATCGCGGGACCATTCAAAACCTTACCGCTAGGCCCGAAGCGGGAACCGTGACAGGGACAATCCCAGCTACGTTCAGTAGAATTCCACGAAACAATGCACCCCAGGTGGGGGCACACCGCGGAACGCTCATGCGACTTGCCTGCGTCATCCCGATAAACCGCGATCTTCGAAAGCCCTCTGCGAATGACCGCACCCATACCTGGGCCGATTTCCCCAGGGGTTCCCACTTCACCGGGCGTCATCCATGCGGCATATTGCCCTGCGGCATTTAGATTTTCTTCCGCGAAGGTTAGGGCCGCACGAAGACTCTTTCGCGACGGATCATACAGACTCGTCCAAGGGTTTTCACGACCCAAGATCAAATCTCGGAGCAGCATACCCGCGATCGTGCCATGGGTAAGCCCTGCTCCCGAATCGCCTGTAGCGATGTACACATTGGGCTCGTCTCCAGGATTTCTGCCGATGAACGCCAACCCATCGACGCTCTCCATGACTTGTCCAGACCACCGGAACTCGGGTTCCTTTACTCCGGCGAAGTGTTTGCGCCCCCAGGCCGTGAGACGCGCGAATCGATCTTCTATGTCCTCCTCTTGCCCAGTTTTGTGGTCCTCCCCACCGATGATTAGCAGATCGTGCGCGTTAGCGCGGTCGCCCATACGTTGAAGCCTGACGTAGTGAAATGGATCTTCCGTATCCCAGTACAACGCTTTGGGGATGGAATCAGCCGGCACGCACACGCCAATCACATATGTTCGATAGGCGGCTTGTTTGGTATGCATCTTGACCCAGTCATTGACGGGCGTATTCGTTGCGACCACGACGGCGTCGGCAGAAATTGTGATCCCATCCTGAGTTTTTATTTTTGCCGACTTGCCCCCTTTAATCTCTTTCGCCTCGGTTTTCGCGTAGAGCCGGCCACCTGCACGCTTGAAAGCCCGAGCCAGACCACCTATATATTTCAAAGGGTGAAACTGCGCTTGCCGTGGAAACCGAAGGCATGGACCCAGCTTCAAATCAAATGGCGGACCATCCAAGCGCATTACGTCGAGTTTCGCGCGCTGTGTCGCTTCGAACTCTTCCACCAAAGTCTTTTCGGTGTCTCCCTGAGCAAGAAATAGATAGCCATCCAGTCGCTCAAAGTCGCACTCGATCTTTTCACGGGTGACTATGGATTCGATTTCCGAAATAGCCGCAGAGTGACTCTGGGCGGCAAGTTGTGCTCCCCTCTCCCCATGGAGGTGGACAATCTTGCGATAGCTCGCATCAATTTCGCTCGAAAGATGGGCAGTCGTATAGGCGGTTTCTCCCCGGGCAATGCCATTCTTGTCGACAACGACTACAGACTTGCCCTCGCGCGCTAGAAGGTAGGCCGAAGTCATCCCGGCAATGCCCGCCCCAACGACGCAGACATCAGCGTTAGTATTTTTGTCCAACGTTGATGACCGAATGATAGAAGCGGTTGCGACCCAAACAGAAGGCGTACTTCGCTGGCTCGATAGCCGTTTCCGCGCCGTCTTGTTCTTGGAAGGAAGGCTCGAGGTTTTTTTCGTCATGATCGGGAATCGACTCCGGGAGCGCGCCCCTATCAAGGGGCCAATTCAGAAAATGTCGGAAACCTGAAACGTTCAGCCTAATGTTACGCGTTTGGGAGTCGCTCGGATAGGGCGTGCGCCTGCTTCATCGGATTCTGTGGGCGCGGTGCCCGCCCTGGATCATTGTCTAGCCGCTGTCCCGCAATTGGGATGACGCGGCCCGCTAGTCGTGGAGAACGACGCTGAGAAGTGAACTGTGAACTTGTAACCCGCCTTCTGCACCCCCGGCGTAGTCAACAAATCCCAATTTCCTGAACCGGTTCATGAAAAAGCTCACCCGCGAACGGGTGGTGCCCACCATCTCTGCCAGCGTCTCTTGACTGAGCTTCGGAATCACGGATTCAGGAATCCCTTCCTTGCCAAAATGAGCGAGCATGAGCAGGACACGGGCTAACCTTTTCTCGCTGGAATTAAACAGTTGGTCAATCAGATCCTCTTCGTATCGGGTGTTCCGGGTCAACAAATATGCTACGAACAGATCGGAAAGGGTCTGTTCCCGGTGAAGCGTATCCACCATAGCCTTTTTTTCAATTCTCAGAACAGCGCAGTCCGTCATTGCGGTTGCAGAGCCCATGCGGAGAGGTTGGCCCGCAAGAAATTGAAACAGGCACGCGCGTTTTACGCTCTCATTCTGCTCTCGACCGGAGTGGGTGTCGGCCTGGACTTCGTAGGCGTTAACCCTGTGAAGGCACTCTACTGGACGGCGGTCATCAACGGATTATTAGCCCCTTCCTTCTCGTCGCAATCCTGGTTATCGCTTCGGACAAGAAACTGATGCAGGGCCAACCGAGTCCACGCTTGGGATGGGCCGTCGTGGCGATCACCACGGCGGCAATGTTCGCCGCGGGCGTAGCCATGTTTGTTATGTAGCCTGCCGAGTTCGTTGCCGTCGAGTCGCACGCTCGCCAGTTCGCCGAACTAAATTGTCAGAACTGCGCAGTTTGGACCGGCGCGCCATTCTTTCTAGGCCTATCCTCTATTGATCGAGCCGATGAACAGTCGTGACGAAGCGCGATCCTCCGGCCCGGTGAGAAAGAGAACTCTATGACGGCATGGCACGAAGAAGCCGATACCCAAACTGCGTAAAGCTCCCCAACCACCCCTGTCACACGCTGGGGCGATCCCTGACTCAGACCGCGCCAAGAGACCACCACTCTCCGAGCCCGCCGCCACCGGTCAGGAGTTGACTTCCGGAGATCGCGTCGAGGGTTTGGGCAACTTCGGAAAGCCGAATGAAGAATTCGGAACAGTTGAGCGAGCTAACGAAGAGGACGCGGTCGTTAAGTGGGATGACGACGGTCGCGTGAGACTCCACCAACCGTCGCTCAAGAAGGTTTAACCGCATCGGGCTGGCCAATTCGCCGTCGCTCGCATCTGTTGTCTCTGGGCTGTTCCGTTTTGCACAGTTTTGGTGGGATGTCCTTGGTACGGTGAAGGTGACTCCGATCCGCGCGGACTTGTGTAATTCAAACGACAAGGAGACAACAGATGAACCCCAGTACGAAGGATGAGATTAAAGGCACTGTCCATGAAGTGAAAGGCAAAGTCAAAGAGAAGGCGGGACAGGTCACGAAGAATCCTGACTTAGAGGCCGAAGGCAACGCCGAAAAAAACACCGGCAAAGTTGAGAAAAAGCTCGGACAGATCGAAAAAGTGTTTGAGAAGTAGATTAGCGTATATCCGGGAGCTTGTTTCGAGCTCACGAGACAACTGCAGAGGCCTGCGGGCTTCAGCTTGGCGCTCGGAGTTCTGTATTGGAGCGGCGCCACGCTTATCAGCCTCAAGGGCCGAGTACTGCTAACCCTGTCTCCAGCCAACGGCGCATCTGGGCGCGGCAAACGCATGTCTGATCAGGTTGCGAATATGAGCGCGGTTGCAGAACAAAGTCAGGTGCGCGCGCTGGAAACGGCGCCGCTGGCTTCGACCTCATCATCCGATAAGCTGCTCAGCAGAATCGCGACTCTGCTCTTCATCTTGGTCGCGGGCGTGCTGACGGTGTTCGGGTACTACGCCAGCTCGATTTGCATCACGGTTGTCCTGGCGGGATTTCTCGCGATCCTGTTTGACCCCATCGTAGTCCTACTGGAGAAGCTGCATCTGCCGCGCGGCGTAGCCGCAGCGGGCATTGTGCTCGCAGGCATTGGTCTGATCGGGCTGCTGGGTTACGTGCTTTACGGAAGATCGATGAGCTTTGCGGAAGAACTTCCAGTCTACGCCTCGAAGATCCAGCAAGCCATTGAGCCAATTAGCCGGAAGATCCAAAACCTTCAGCAAAGTGCCGGAACCCTTACGAACGACGTACATCCCACCAAGAAAGTCCCCGAGGTGCGGCTGCAGGAATCGCCAACCTGGCCTGCTTACTTGGTGCGCGGTGTGGGATCTGTGTGGGGAGCGTTGATTATTGCCGGAGTGGTTCCATTTCTGACGTTCTTCATGCTCTGCACCAAGGACCAAATGGCCATTCGAACCAACGGCCTTTTCGGCTCCAGAATAGACGCGGCTCGGTTCATCAAGAACCTGAAGCAGATGATTCATGGATTCGTGGCTGGCAACCTTATCGTCGGCTCCGTAATGGCCCTGGCCACCACGCTGGTTTTGTGGAGTATCGGTGTGAAAGGCGCCATACCTCTTGGCATCGCCAGCGGACTCTTGAATCTGCTGCCGTTCCTTGGACTGATCGCTGCACTTGCTCTTCCTCTTGCGGCGGCCCTCCTTCAGTTCAGCACACCGGGACCATACATTGTCATCACTCTGACGATTCTCTTCCTGCATGTCGTGTCCGCGAATCTTCTGATTCCGAAATTTATTGCCAATCGCGTGAGTATCGGGCCGGTGGCGGCTACGATTGGGATTCTCTTCTGGGGCTGGTTGTGGGGCGTAATGGGCTTGCTCCTCGCTGTGCCGCTCACAGCATTCATCAAGCTGGTCGCGGATTTGCATCCGTCCTTATGTCACTTGTCGAACATGCTGGCGCTTACGCCGCGTCCGACTCCACGTTGGGTGCGCTACGGCGAAACGGCCTTGGGACGGGCAATTCCTTACTTGCGCCCCCGCAGGGAAGAGGTTTCTGCAGGGCGCCAACCCTAGGNNCCTAGGCGATGACTGCGGAACCAATTTCCACCAATCGGCGCAGACCGGCGACATAGAGCTAAAGTGGACAGCTTGGGAGACGCACGTTCTGCCACACTCTAGCCATGACAACGAAAACGATTCCTGCATATCTGGAAGACGAGCGCCAAAAAGATTGCGACGCTCAGTTGCGGATGGAAGCAGAAGCCGCGCGCATTCAACCGTTAAACCACGGCCATCATCGCACTGCGAAACAGCCCAAGCTGAAATCGCCATCTCTCGTCAAAGCTGCGCCCAAAGCGAGGAAGACCGCGGCACAAGCTCGGAAGAAGCCACGCACCGCGCGGAAGACGGCGACGAAAGCGCGCAAGGCGGCGTGAACCCAAGGACTACGTTCGCAGGCACAACAGGCGGGCCTCTATGGGCTCGCACGGAGCTTTCTCGCGACGGGTGGCAAATATCGGATCGATTCGTGGCGGAGACTGAACGTGGGTATCCTCGTGCGGAATACGTGGTGGTTGATCGCGAGTCTTGCATTGTTCATAGGAGTAGGCACACCTTCGCATGCGCAGGCCATTCAACCAGTCCCGCCAACCCCTATCGATATCAAAAGGGTTGCACTCGGTGGGACGCCCTGGGATCCACAGTGGGACCAGATCATCGAGAACGCGCTGCCGCCTGAAATGCTTTCTTCCCAGGTCCCCCGGGGCGTGCGTCGATTCTGCCCGCGGTTTTACGAGATGGGTACGACAGACAAACGCACCTTTTGGGCTTATTTCTTCCAGGCGCTTGCAGGGGCGGAAGCCGGACTGAATCCGAACACGAGCGTCCGTCACAGGGAACAGGAAGGGGCGCTGGCCATGCGCAGTGAAGGATTGTTGCAGCTCGCGTATGCAGACCACAAGCGTTACGGCTGCAAATTCAATTGGCAAGTGGACCGTGCGTTAAAGCTGCACGATCCGGCCAAAACCATTCTCCAGCCGAAGAACAATCTGGAATGTGGAGTGAAGATTCTGTTCAACCAGATCATCATCCAGCACAAACCATTGCTGAGTCGGTCAGGGTACTGGTCGACATTGCGGCCGGGCGGACCAAGCTATCTTTTGTTTGCCAAGCAAATGACAAATCCCCCTGCTGCATGTGGTTCGTCCACCAAGTCGGTGATCGCGAAGTCGGCCACGACAAAGTCCGTGCAGGACGACGCGAACCGGAGTGAAACTCCCAAATAGTTTGTTGCCAACTGCACCGGTCGGAGAAACTTTTCCAAGGTGGGGCAATTAGAACTCCCCCCTACGACCTTTCGCGGGTAACCGTCGGATCTGTCAAAGGGAGTGCGCGATTTTGACCAGCTTTTGAAGTCCCTACGTTCCATGATCAACATTGTGAGGAACCACACGGCTGCGATAGCGATCCGGATCTACGAGCCGTTCTTACGGTTCGTCTCACTGAAACAATGACGGCATGAATAACTGGATCAAAACGTGCTGCGCCCGGACGTCGCCATCGGTTGTGAGACTGAGACACAGCCCCATGCCTCTTGCACTGGCGATCATCCTGCTTAGCATACCCGCACGTCCTCAGTCCGCTCCCAACAGCCAAGTGTCGGCCAACGATCTGGCACGGCGGGTGATCACGAATGAACTAACTTTCCAAGACGACCACACCAACTGGATGTACCGACTAGAAAAAGAACAGTCTGGAAAGAAACGGGTCGAGGAGATTATTGAGACAAAGGAAGGTTCTCTCAGTCGACTCTTATCCATTGACGACCGCCCTCTTAGCGCGAAACAGCAGGAGGAAGAGAACAAGCGTGTTCAGGAGCTAATGACCAGTCGAAGTGCGCAGCGAAAACTGCAACGAGAACTGGAGGATGCGACCCTACAGGGCAGAAGGCTGTTCAAGATGCTGCCTGATGCATTCGTATTCGGCTACGCAGGTGATGACGGGAACATGGTAAAGCTGAGCTTTAGACCAAACCCGAATTTCCACCCGCCTTCGATGGAGGCCCGCGTGTTCCACGACATGGAAGGCGAAATGTGGGTGGACTGCAAACAGGAGCGACTGGCTGCGTTTAGTGGTCATCTTACACGGGACGTGAAATTCGGTCTCGGCCTGCTAGGGAAACTGGATAAGGGAGGCCACTTTGAAGTCAAGCAAGCGGAGGTTGTCTCCGGCCATTGGGACCTGACTGACATGAATATCGAGATAACAGGGAAAGCTCTCTTGTTCGCAACCATCGGAATGCGGAAAAACGAAACTCATAGGGACTTCTATCAAGTATCCGATGATCTGACGCTTGCTGAGGCCACGGACATGCTCAACAGAAAAACAGTTGTAGTGGATAGCCACTAAGGGGGCACACTTATCCATGGAGCCCTCGTTGGTTTCTGAATGCCTCACGCGGCGCTGGGGTCGCCGCTCTTCCATGTAACGGGCACGTGAGGGGATGTTCCTATCACCTTTCATGTCATTGGACTCTGGATCGGCGTAGATAAAATGTTGGCTCCATCCAGAGAAACAGTAAAAATCTGAACTTCACTGCCTTATATCCTCCGCCGATCCTCTGACACTGTTCGTCTTCGATAGTCCAACCCTCGAACCGTGTCCTAGGGGCACGATGTTTACTTCTGAGATGCTATATTTTGCAGACTGGTAAAGACTGTTCACAACCGCTCGGTATCAAAACAATACTGAAACTGCCAGGCCTGTCCCAAATTGACCTGTAATCCCCTTGCACTCGTGACATCGTGCAAGCAGGCATAAGAACGAGCCGAAGCAAGAATCCAACCAAGCGACACTGGCTCGCGTCAAAAAGAAAATGGATGAGCCGCGCATGGCCGAATCCACGCGGGAAGAAGACGTCAACCAGACCGCGCGGCAGGAACCGGAAAAGCTGCCGTAGTCGACGTGAGAACGAATCCGGGCCGCCCATGCGCAGGAAGGTCTCGCGGGAGAAAAACAATGGCAAAGCTGACCAAACCAGCTCGTGATCGGATATCCGCAACCAAATTCGCGTTCCCGAAGCAACGCAAGGAGCCGCTAGAAAATGCCTCCCACGTACGCAACGCTGTTGCGCGCTTCAATCAGGTGAAGGGCGTTACGGAAGCGGAACGTCGTGCGGCGTGGAAGCGGATACAGTCTGCTGCAAAGCGATATGCAGTGGAACTTGAAGAGTCCGCCTAGCTCGAACTCGAAACGTTGGATGCTTGCCATNNNGGCACCCTGGGAAAGCGACAATTCAAAGAACAGCTGTCTACGCGACCCCTTCCTTCTTGGGGGCTGCGGTTGCATGCTTTGCAAGCCCTTTCCCAAGGAAGTTGACCAATTCAGAGTTCACTTCGGCGGCATGGGTCCAGGTTATGCAGTGCGGTCCATCCTTTACCACCACTAGGCGAGATCCCTTGATCAGCTTGGCAATCCGTAGCCCCGAGGCAGTGATAGGCAGAATCCGATCCGCATCGCCTTGCATGACCAGGGTGGGCACGTCGACGCCGGTCAGATCCTTGCGGAAGTCCTCATGCCATGTCGGTACGCAAGCGAGACAGGCCGTGGCCGAGGCCCCAGCTGCGATGTTCCAGTTGGACTGAACGGCCTGTTCGCTGACACGTTTGCCCAGCAAGAGGTCCGCGTTGTAGAAGTTCTTGAAAAACTCCGTGAAGAACGCATAACGATCGGCGACGATAGCTTTCTGGATTCCCTCGAAGACACTGCCGTCCACGCCCTCCGGGTTGTCGCGTGTCTTCAGCAGGAATGGTGGGACTGCCGAGATAAATACCGCTTTGCTCACGCCCTTCGTTCCGTATTTCCCCAAGTAGCGGGCGACTTCGCCGCCACCCATCGAGAAACCAACCAGCGCGAACTCACGCAGCTTGAGCTTCGTCACGAGCTTGTGCAAGTCCTCCGCGAAGGTGTCGTAGTTGTAGCCGGTTGTTGGTTGGCTGGACTTGCCGAACCCTCGGCGGTCATAGGTGATGACACGGTGACCTGCGGCCAGAAGCACCGCAACCTGCTTCTCCCACGAAGCGCCGCTCAGGGGATATCCGTGGATAAGGACTATGGGGTCGCCCGAGCCATGATCTTCATAGTAGAGATCGATGTCACAGGAGTTTTCTTTGCCGACATTGACGTAGGGCATTGAGATTCTCCTTATTCTTACTGCGCAAAGGGTGGGAGACGGCCAGTCCAAGTCGCCCAAGGTTTTGGTTCTAGGATTGCGGCCCTTCCGAGTCTTTTTGAGGACTTCACTCTTGTAAGTCTCGCCGCTTTCTAAGTCTGAGCAGAATTGACCACCTCTGGATTGGGCCTCACTGCATTCCGAAACGGGCAACGGTAGAAGCAGAGGTGTCATGTGAAAGATGAGTTCCCGTCTGAGGTCACGCTGGAACTCGTGCAGAACAGGACAGGATAGATTTCTTCACGTCAACTTGTCGGCAATACGGGTGTGCATTATTGCTCAGACCCTGCGAAACCTGGTTTGCTAAGGTCGGAATTGACTTCGCGTGTCGGCACGTCTGGCTGGATTTGTGTGCGAGTAGACATCCAGCACTAAAGCCGGAGAGGCATCATTTGCATTCTGGGCCGCTCCCGCGAAACAGCTCGCATGCGGACGTAATGAGACTCATATTCGGGTGCTCGCGAATGAGCACTGGAGGTCAACATGCTTTGGACCATTTTTGTCGTTCTTCTGATTTTGTGGCTTCTGGGTTTCAGCCTGCATATTGGCGGGGGCCTGATCCACCTACTGCTGGTTGTTGGGTTGGTGGTTCTGGTCATTAACCTGCTGAGCGGACGACGAACCGCGGTTTGAAGAGAACGTGGTACCACTGCCAGCACCAGGAGCCCGGGTGTAGCTTTGTGGCGCCTTCATTAGCCCATAAACAGCAAAGACAAACGGGAGACCAAGACTATGACTGAATACGTTGGAGCGATTGAAAAGCAGACTCTGGAGAATACATATTTCCGACAGGTGCTATTCACGGCTCAGCACTCCCAGCTCGTCGTGATGTGCCTGCGGCCAGGGGAAGAGATTGGCGATGAAGTGCATCCGAAGGTCGACCAGTTTTTCCGCATCGAGCGAGGGGAGGCCAAATTCGTTTTTAACGAGAAGGAGGAGCGCCCAGTGCACGACGGAGATGCGGTCGTTGTTCCGGCAGGGACGTACCACAACGTAGTGAATACGTCGAAGACGGCGATGCTGAAGCTCTATACGATCTACTCTCCGCCGAACCATCCGGACGGGACAATACACAAGACCAAAGCGGAAGCGGAAGCAGCAGAATTGGTGGGACATCGCTAGAACGTACAGTCTTCCCTGTCAAAGAAGCGCGTGCAGTCGATAGAACCAGAGCTTATATCGGGCGACGCCATCGGCAACCCGGTCCACTTGCTTCGGCTCGCGCCGTTTTTTCCGGCACCAGCAAGCTCATTCGGGAGAAATGATGCCAACCACAAATATTCCCGAACGGGATGGACATCGGCGATCTGCACCCGCTAGCCGTCGATGCAGCGACGGCCGTCCTCGCCCCTCACGTGCAGGGTGTTTGAGCCGGCTCATGCTGCTCGCGAGTGCGGCATATTCTTGTTCGGGTCTCACGCTATCGGCGCAAACATCCGATTCTCAATCAGGCGACCCGACCAAGTCCTGGACGGCCACAACCGAGTCGCAAAGCGACAATGTAAATTCCAAGCGCACCATTGAAAGCCACACCCAGAGCGGCAATCGCACCCTAGACATGCAATCGGTCCAGCGCCGCGGGTCTGACGGACATTTCGAACCTTACCAGGACATCGAAAAGGAAACGGTGCAAGTGGACGCTGCCACTGTTCGAACCATCACGCGCACGTTCGGTCGCGATGCCGATGGCGTCAAAACACTGGTGGAGCTGATCGAAGAGGAAAAGCACATTCTGCCCGGAGCTGACTCGAAGGTAGTACGCGCCACTTCGGATCCCGATGCCAACGGCAATCTTCAACTGATTCAGCGCCGGATTGAGGAGACGAAAAGGACCAGTAAGGATGTGGAGGAGACGGTGCGCTATACCGCCGCGTGGTGCAGCCAGGATGCGGCGAGCGTTGCCGCATCCGCTAGGCAAAAAAGAAGGAAGGAAAGACTACCAACCGCATTATAGTCCATCCGCTGGCTCGTCTTGCTGTGACGCCAGTCACAGAGCGCCCCGGGGTCCAAATGGGCTTGTCTTCGTTAATCGTCCCGTAACACTCGGGGCCTAGCATTGGAGGCAGAGGCAGACGTGTCCGAAGCGTTTCCATTGGCGCTGTTCTCTGTGGTCGTCATCCTCTTGGCCGCAATGCCGTGGCGGCGTCCCCATCCCAATCATCAGTTCATGTTGGAACTATTGCGGTCCCAGCTGGACGACGAACCGCCGAACTTGCACGACCCCCTTCTTCCGCCCAATGACTGACCCAATTCGCTGCCCATATTGCGTACAAGGCGACCACTTCAGAGTGATGGGTGAACGCGAAGGCGGACTGCGGTTTAAATGCGACCGCTGCGGTCACATCGTGATGCCTAAAGACAACCGGTTTCAATGCCCCTGCCTCAAGTGCTTCGATCTACAACCGCGTGACCTGAAGCCAGCATGACCTAGGTCATCAACGCACTCTTAGGATGCCACCCACGGGTTGTGTCTGGGTGGCGGGCAAACCGGAACTAACGGACCTCGATCGGACCCTAGTGGCCGGGACTATGGGGTGATCTCAGCATTCGTCCGGGCTTCTTCCCCTGCGTGGACGGCAGGTGTTCCGTCGTGCTGGAATCGTGCCGCCAGATTTCTGGCGCGGCGGCAAGATTTGCATTCACAGCGCTCAGTTGTCGTCCTTGAGATGTCCGTTTCAGCAAATTGAGATTCGCTGGTCAAATCGCGATATTACAACAGCAATCCGGTTTGGATCGTTCGCTTACGCGACACGACGGTCTTGATTTGCCATATGCACGATGGTTAGTGGAATTCCGACGCGCCTCACGCTACCTGATTTCCGTTCCAGTGCGTCCAC
Source organism: Acidobacteriaceae bacterium (assembly GCA_003154055.1). GTDB lineage: Bacteria > Acidobacteriota > Terriglobia > Terriglobales > Acidobacteriaceae > Acidiflorens. The sequence goes on along the minus strand of PMCH01000014.1, from coordinate 15,221 downwards.
GAACACGAAATTATCCCCAACACTGACCGGGTCGGACACTAAGTCAAATACCTCTCCGTAGAGCCTCACTTGGTTGTTTTGAGCATACCCTAGACGTTTTATTGACTCGCAGAGTGTGACATGTTGTTTTGTCATAAGCGATGATGATTTCTGAGATTGATCAGCCTAATTGTTGATTGATGCCGATAGGTGTGCGCACCATTAAGCTTACTCTACATTGGCAATCATCGTCATTTCATGAACCATCACGCCGCCCATTTTTCAAAATCCCAGCGATCAAGGAGACAATCATGTAGTGTCTCGCCGAACTAGCTTAGCGTACAGCGACCGCTAGATGTCGCATGGACTTTCACGCGATGCGGAAGAACAGCGCACGGCCACCCGCACGATTCGCACGCGGTTCGGTACGCTAGTACCTGCTTGCCTGGTGGTTTCAGTTCAGAGTCCGCCCAGAACCCTGTGCCTTTCGTCAACAGCCACTCGTCCCGGCGGTCATAACACCAGGCAGGCCGGGATTTGCTCTGACCGTTCACGCTACGGGCTTTGTTTCGGGCGCTACGGTTAACTGGAGCGACACGTCGCTCAGGCCCACTTTAGTCTCGAGTTCGCGATTAACGGCAACCGCCGCCGCGGCGGACATCGCCACCTGGCACGACATCAGTGACGGTGGTCAATGCAGGCACGAGCGACGTCTCAAACGCGGTGTTCTTGTCCGTCGTGGACCGAGTCCCACCGTGGTTTATTCCAACGCGGCCGGTTCTCCGACTTACTTGGGAGGAACAGGGGTGACGTCAAATGAACCCTTGTCGATGCGGCGGGAGATTTCAACGGCGACGGAAAGCTGGATATTGCTCTGAGACTTCAGGAGAGTAACAACCCAAGCTACGTGAGTGTAGTGCAACAGGAAAAGAGGACGCCCCCGGGGACGCGTCCTCCTTTATCACTACAGCACGGTCTGCTTCTGCCGAAAGCTATTCGCCTCCGATTTTTCCAACGGTTTCTGTGGTGGTGGAATGGGAAGCAGTGTTCTTCAGGAGTTGCTCGCGGTTTTGCCGCAAGTCAGCGCCCGAGCGGACCGTGGGATAGGGACGCTCTCCCATCAAGCCTTCCCAGATCACGCGGTTGAACTTGTCGGCATCGACACGGTCTTCCTGGGTGAAGTCGAAGCCTTTGGTCTTCGCTTCCCACCAGTCCGCGTCGTGGGTTGGTTTTGGAATGGCGCCGCGATCAATCTTCATGCCCTTGTCGAGCAGCGGCAGTTGGGTATTGAACAGGACCAGCGCCGGGAAGGCGGAGAAGGTCCAGTTGGCTTGGGTTGTGTCGAAGGCGTCGGTCATCGGCGGGAGGCCCGCGTCATGAACGCCCAGGTTCTCGAGCCCGAGAATTTCCTCGATCGTCCGAAGAATGCTCGGCGTCGCATAGTGGGTGGAGACGACGGCACCGTGTTTCACGTACGGTCCGACCAGGAAGAAATTGCTGCGGTTTGCACTGACGTGGTCGGCGCCATCTTGTGGGTCGTCTTCGACGATGAAGATTAGGGTGCTGTTGGCGTACGTGCTGTGGGCAATCTTGTCGACCAGTAGCGCCGTAGCGTAGTCGTTGTCGGCCATCTGGAGCTCGGGAGTATTCACGCCATAGATGGCGCTTCCAAAGCTGCCGAAATGGTCATGCGAAAAGCGCACCATCGAGAGAGCGGGGAAAGTGTTAGTTTTGACCTGCTTCTTGAACTCGCGGGACCACTCTTTATACCGGAAGAAATCCGGGAAAGAGTTGTCGTAACCGCGGAAGCAGAAGTCGGTGATTTTGATCAACGATGGATGTGCCGGGAAAGCCACCTGCGTCGCGGGCTTGGTGGAGCAAGGATCGGTGATGTTGACGTCAATCTGGAAGCCGCGTCCCAGATCGAGAAAGAATCCGTAGTTACGAACCTTGAGATGCGCACGGAGAGCCGCGTCCCAGATGTTACCGAGACCTTCTTGACCCTGCGGACCATCGGCACCCACCTCGTTATGCTTGCCGGGCAGCAGGTTCGGATCATTGGGATAGATCGGTTGCCACGCCTGGCGCTCGGCAACTGTTGCCAGCCCCACGTTGACGTTCCGTTCCGTTCCCTCGCTGTCGTAGGCTGAGCCTCCTTTTCCGTAGTTGATGACCTGGCTCTTCTCCTCGAGATCGAGGTTGCGACCGGTGACCGTCCACTGCCAGCCGTCCATGCTGCCGTTTCCGGTATCGTAGAAGTTGTCGAAATCCACGAAGTTGCTGGCGATCGCGTGGAAGTTCGGCGTAACCGACTGTGGAAATTGCGTGAGTGTGGGATCGCCGTTGCCGACGGGCAGATCGCCGAGGATCTGATCGTAGGTCCGGTTTTCCTTCACGATGTAAACCACATGCTTAATGTTTTGACGCAAGAACTGCATGGTCGCGATGTCCTGCTGGCTCAGCTGCAGATTGAAGCCGTTATTCTGCGCAACCTGGGCCGTCAATTGCGAGAGATCGGCTTTTCCAGGTATTGGCAGGATCAGGAAACCCGCTTGCATGTTCTGCCAGGCATAATTGTTCCCGGAGCCATTCTGTGCCTGCGGATTCTGGCAGGCCGAGCCATAGTTGCCGCCGGCATTGATGAAACGGCAGTTCAACGGGTTCGGACCGGTGTTGCTCTTGCCATTCACCACATACAACGTGGAACCATCAGGGCTCACGCTGGAAGAGTTGGGCTGCCAGCCAGTTGGAATCAGGCCCACGACTACGGGCTGCTTCCCGGTGAGGTCGATCACGGCGACGTCGTTCGTGCCGCCGTTGGTGACATAAGCGGTCGTCTCATCCGGCGAAAGGCTAACGCTGTTGGGATTGCTGCCCTTGGGGACGATCTTCCCCTTGCCGAGAACTCCTACAGGAGCGCTCGAATTAACTTGAGCGGAGATTTTGTTGGAAGCCGTGTCGATAATGACGAGGGCGTCCAAATTGTTCACGGCTACGAATAGCTTGCTCTGCGCCTTGTTCAGAATCATTTTTTCGGGATTGCCCTTGGCCGGAATCCGGTTCGTCAAGGTCAAAACACCTGAGGCCAGATTGAGAACATCAACTTCACGGTCGCGCGCACTGGAAACGTAAACCGTGTTGTTGCCCTTCACCGCGACTCCGAAGGGGAACTCGCCGCCCGCGACGCCGGACTGCGCTGGATTGATGATGCCAGGCCGCAGATCGTATTCGGCGAGGATGACGTTATTGACCACATCAACGGCGGTGACGGAATCGGTCTCCCAGTTCGCCACAATCACCGTGGTGCCATCAGCTGTGATTCCCACACCGGCAGCAGTTGGGCCAACCAGTGTCTCCTGGTTCATGAGATTGCCTGCGTGGCGCAACGAGAGAGGTGTTCCAGCTTCGGCCCACTGCCCGTTGCTGAAGGCGAAAGTGTGGAGATTGTCATCAGGACCTCCGGCTACGTAGAACGTCGTGCCATCCGGTCCCCAGACCAGGCCGCCGAAGGCTCTCGGGACGAACAGAACCTGGTTCTGCACGGGCGCGCTGGGATTGGAAATATCGAACACAAAGACGTATTCGCTGGAATCCTGAGGCTGCACCTTGCCGTTGGCATCGCGGAGTTTGTTGAAGCCGCTAGTGAGGATTAGAAGTGTCTTGCCATCGGGGCTGATCGCGGTGGTCTGAGCGCCATCGACGGCGCGATTAGGATAATCAGGTAGATTGACGATGAGCGGTTGAAACACCGATCCCGTTGCCGCATCCGGCGTAATGGTTGCGCCGGTCGGCAATACCACGGGCTGTGACGTGGCATATGCGGCACTGGCGCCAGCCACACTGAACGCAGCCAAAACGGCCGCGAAACTGGCTCCGCGAAGCAAATCTCTGAGTTGCATAGAAGTCCTCCAAGAAAGGGTGTGGGTGGAAGGTTCCAACGCCAAGGCGATGGGACAATGATCGGCCGTAATAGCTATAAGAAGTGATAGCCGCCAAATGTTGAGTACTCGTTACGAATTCATAAAAACTTATCCACCGGAAGCAACGGAGTCACACAAACAAACAAAAAAAGCCCTCACTCCGTCGAGTGAGGGCCGGTTTGTTTCCGGGCGACTTGTCTTAGTCGTCGTTGTCAGCAGGAGCCGCAGTGTTGACCAGCTTTACCGCTTCCTCGTAAAGCTTGGCTTGCTGCTTCAGGTAAGCCGGTGTGTCGAGAGTCTTGCTCTTTTCGGCTAACTGGTGCAGTTCGTCCGCCTGCATTGAGAGGCGGGTCAGGACGCCCAGACGACGGCTGTCGCGATCCGGAGCCGACGTGTCCAGTTTGTCCACTAGAGCCCAGATCTGCTTGCCCTCCTTCGAAGGCGTGATTGTCGGATCGAAGTTGAAGCTGATCTGATCAGCGGTGATGCCGTTGTAGCTGGGTTGGAACAGGTCACGCAGATCGGTGGCGAACAGATCACCGAAGTTGTTCGCGGGTACGCCCAGCAACAGCTCCTCGGTCTTCACAATCGAAGCCGTGGAATAGTGGCGGGTTGCAAGGAAACCCGGTTTCGCGAATGGACTGATCACAATCAGTGGCGTACGGTGCGGATGAACGTGATCGAGCGAGGACTGCGCATCGTCGTAGGTCATGAAGATGGCAGCGCCGGTATTCTTGTTGGCGTCATAGTACACCGGGCTATTCATGATGTGCTGCACGACCATGCCGAGTCCCACATCGCCGTCACCGATTTCCTGCAACGGAAGGTTGGTCACCACGCCCGCCTGATTTGGCGCTTGTACGCCGCCGGTATGGTCATTCGGCTGGTAGATGAACAGGAACTGAGGCAGAGTTCCGTTGGCGGCCATCGCGTCGAAGTCTTTGATGAATTCGAGCGCGCGGCGCTGATCGGAAATGTTGAAGTTGTACCCCGGATAGTTCAGGTCGATGCGTGAAGATCCATTCTTGTTGTTGGTACCCAGAATGCCGAGGATCGGCGTCTTCATGAAGTACGACTGTCCGAGTCCGCTGGTCTGGGTGCTGACATCGCCGGCATTGATGACCGGGTGGTTCGACAACGTGAAGTTATCGCCTAGCATCGTTGGGAAGCCGAGGTTGCCGCTGGTTGGATCGTTCAGACCTGTCGGAGTGCTGGTGCCCGTGTCCGTACCTTCAATCCGAATTCCCCAGCCGTAGTCCTTAAAGGAGTGATTCCAGCGAGCCAGGTTATTGAAGATGTATCCACCTTCCGGATAATCCTCCGGTTCAAAGTTCTTGTTGACGAGCAGCCCGCGTCCACCTTTTACCAGCAGCGTCTTTTCTGTGTAGTCGCTGGCGGTGCCGGAAGCCGCGAATTGGTGTCCCGCATCGCTCTCTTCGGAGTCCGAATAGTAGTTGATGCCGGTCGCGAACGCTGAAGCCAGAGCCTGCGTGTTAAACGACACGCCGGTGAATTGGCCGTTGGTGTAAGTCGAACCGTCGATGTTGTTAAATTTCGTGCCGGCGAAATTCCCGAACGTTGTGCCCAGGTTGCCCAGCATCGAGTCGAAGGTCTTGTTTTCGTGCAGGATCATGATCACGGTCTTGATGCGAGCCGATCCAGCCGTTCCACCCGCAGGCACGACCGAAGTGTCCACCGAACCCTGCACGGCAAAGTTATTCGCCTGCACGGTGGTGTTGTCCCATGGACTGCCTGTCAGGTCGACCTGCTGCAAGCTGCCGAAGATGTAGTTGCTGTCGACCCTGCCGTCAGAAGCGAGGCCGGTCGGCGGAGGAGTCTGTCCATTGGAACCATCGGTGACGATGGCCGGATTGATATCTTCTCCAACGCCTTTCGCGTTCGCGATGTAGAGCTTGTTTCCGTCCGGGCTTACGGCCACTCCCGTCGGATACCAACCCGTTGGGATTCGGCCCAGCAGGTTCGGGTTGACCGGATCGCTGACATCGATCACGGCAACCGAATTAACGCCGGCCTCCGCCACGAACAGTTTGGTCTGATCGGGCGATACCGCCATGGCGTTCGGGTACGCACCCTTGGCTAATGTCGGGGTCTTGCCCTGGTTGTTGAGGAACGTGACAAAAGTCGCGCCGAGATCGTAGTCGGACAGTTGCTGGCCATTCTTCATGATGATGCGAGCCAGATGGTCGTCGTTGGTCTTGGCGACGTACAGAACCTCGGTTCCGTCGGTGCCCTTCACGACCGCCATGGCCGAAGGATGGGTTCCACCAATCGAGTTGTTGCCCGCCAGGGTCAGGTTCGTACCCAGGAATCGTCCGTACTTCGGTGTCGCCAGGGACGGGAAGCCGCCTTTGGCAATATAAACGTGCACCGATGAACTCAGCGGGAACAGGCCTTTGCCCACCGGCGGAACGTAGAAGCCGTCCGGTGCGTTCGCCCCGGTCGTGCCGAGAGCGGTGAGCTTGCCGGTATTGGGGTCATAGGTGGGATTCGCAAACTTGTACTCCATGATGCCCCAGTTCGAAACGGCAATCTTATCGCCCGCCGCGTTGAGGGCAATCCCATATGGGAAAGCGCCCGCCGGAAGCTGCTTCAGGACGCCTTTCGTGGTCGTGTTGATGATCGCCACGCTGTTGTCGCCGTTGCATGCGACGTAGAGGTACGTGCCGTCCGGGGTAAGCTGCATTCCGGCGGGGAAGGTAGTCTGCGCGCCGGCCGTACGGCTGAAACCGGAAGGAACTGGCGTCGGCGAGGCCATCTGCGAACCGGGCAGATAGTTCGAGACATACCCCGCAGTAAAGGGTTTGGACGGGGGGATGATGATGCTGGCCGGAGTTCCCGGAGCCAGCACTCCAGCGCCCGAAAGTGAGAACAACTTCACATCGTTGTTCGGTCCTCCCGCCGCCCAGACCGTGTACGGACCACCGACTGCACCCGTAATCTGCAAGCCGATAAAGAAGGTCACGCTGGTGTGCAGCTGCGAGACGACAGTGAAGGTGGACGTGTCCACAACCGTAAGCGAATAGCCGCCCACATTCACGGAACTCTGATACGAGGAAAATCCGCCCTCGCGCTCATCGTTGTTCGAACTGACCAGGAATTTCCCGTCTGGAGTCAGCGCTACTCCCAACGGGTTCATGCCAATCTGAATGCTTGTGCCCGCGGGCGTCACCTTCCGGCCGTTGGGTAGAACTCCAGCGTAGTAGCTGCCGAATTTGTTCGGACCTGCCAATATTTCTGCAGTGGAATAAAACGGATTGCTCTCCGACTGGTTGTAGACCGGAGCCGTAACCGTGCCCCAGTTCGAAGTGTTGATCGATTGTCCGAATGCCATCCCTACGCACAGAACAATGGCAGTGCTGACGCGCAGCAGCGCGAGGACGCGGTTGCCGAGACCCACGTGGCCGGAGTTCATCGAAACTCGATTAAACATACCCCTCCCTCTCCATTTGGCTTTTCATTAGTGATGAATTGACTACAGGCGATAGTTACTCCGCCTATATTTCGCGCCGGTAACGCGAATATGAATGGCCGGTTAAATGATGTGCAATAGTAGTCACACCAAGTAGTGTTTTACGTCAGAGTAGGGACCTTTCCAATCTCGTCGACTGTGCGCTAGTGGAAATCTTTTAACAATTGATTGATTCAGGCGTCATTCGGCTTTGATAGTCATTCCCGTGTTCGCCCTGACGGAGGCAACCCCGGGTTTGGGGAAGCCCAGTCGTCTTTTTCATGATGCGTTCAGCAAGTGTCAGCCGGCAACCATATGCAGCAAGTCCAGTTCGTCATCCGTTGCCCATACTGCGTGTGGAGATATGGCTTTAGGCCACTCGTCGAGTGCAGGGATGGAACATTCGTGTGTCCAAGCTGTGGTCACGCCGTTCACCACGGAGAGATGTCCTATTTGTGCCCCTGCGATCATTGCCTGAAGGTGCGAAGCCTCGGTGTTGCCCTCCAAAGACGTTGGGTGCGACACCCGCCTGGAATCACGCGCTGACACGCGGCGAGGAGCGACCATCCACTACCAGCGATAATTCATCGATACGCGTACTACCCAGTGGTCATTGTTGAGCGACTGTGAATTTTCCACTTGTACCGTTGACTCATGCAACGTCCCAATCTAGAGTCTTCCTGTTCCGCGCCAGCGCCGGTTCCGCTTCACTTATCGAAAATGGACTCGCTGCTTTCTTTCTTCGAAACTACGCCCTCGGCCCAGCTTGGACCCTTGGAGCGGCAAGTCTTCCACGCGGTCTGGGTGCGGGTAACGGCCACGGTTCGCGAGGTGCGCGAGGACGGCAAGATCTGGCAGACGTATCCCACGATCATGACCACAATGGACCGGCTCTTTAAGAAAGGACTCCTCAGCCGCGTTCCCGACGGGAGGGCTTTTCGCTATTCAGCCCGGTACAGTCCGCAAGAACTGGAGCGCATGACCGCTGTAAACAGCATCAGGCAGCTTCTAGGATCTGAGTACTCATCGTTGCATCTTTCGTACTTCGTAGAAGCGGTCAGCACGCAAGACGGCAAATTGCTCGATCAATTGCAAGCCCTGGTCGAACGTCAACGTGCTCAGCTAAAAGCAGAACTCAAGAAGGGAGAGCCGGAGTGATCTTTGCCGCGCGGGGCCTCCTCGTTTCTCTTGCGTTTTTCGCCACGCTCTACTGTCCCCTTTCCGCGCTAGCCGCATTGGCATGGCGGGGCGCCAAGCGCATGGGCGGAAAGCCTGCTCTGACCTCGGCCAATTTCCTGTTCGGGTTGCGGATCTTTCCCTTTTCGGCTTCTGCGGTTGTTACGGTGTTTTTCACGCTCCCGTCATTCTGGCTGATGGAGAGAACGTCGCCCGACGAGGACGGCGGAACGTTCATTCTCGCTCTGTGTTCCCTGCTGATTCTGGGTGCCGGCTTGTTCCGGTTGATGCGGGCGCACGCGAAAACCAAGCGCGCCTTGACGCAGTGGCGATTGGAGGCAAACCGCATCGATGGTGGTGCCGCCATTCCCACGACCAATGCTTCAAGCGGGGCACCGCCTCTAATTCTTGTCGGGATTCGAAGGCCGAGAGTGATGGTTTCCGATTTGGCCGTCGCTGTGCTCAGTGAAAACGAGCTACAGGTGGCAGTTCAGCACGAGCTTGGGCATATGCGCTCCTGGGACAACGTTAAGAAAGTTTTTGTCAGCTCGACTCCCTTCCCCGGGATGCTTAGCCTCGATAGCGCCTGGCAGGAGGCTGCCGAACTGGCGGCAGATGAGGCAGCAGTCACGAACCGTCAGGAAGCGCTGGATCTGGCCTCGGCCTTGATCAAACTCTCCAGATTTTCTCAGCTGCGACCCGAGCCTGCACTTACGACTGGACTAGTAAGTGGCTCATCCTCCATCGGAGTGCGCGTAGAGCGCCTGCTCGACTGGCGCATGGCTGATCGACGGTTCGTACGCACGTGGCTTTGGACTCTTCTTGTTGTGCTCACAATGATCATCGGCATTGCCGGGAACTATGGCGCAACCCTGGTCGTGACACATCGCTTGACTGAACTCCTTGTACCTTGAATCGTTGGCCTCCTCGCCTCACATCTCGGGCCTGGCTCGCGTGCAAAGCACGCGAGGCGGCCCTGTTGCGGGCTTCACCACGGCCACCTCGGGATTTGGTGAAAGTGGTTTTGAACGGACGAAGGTCTTCGTGAATCCCGGACATTCCCAAGGTCGAGACATGTCCAACCAGAACTACTTGTAGACAAAGGAAAACGGCGCCGCGAGAGATCGCGGCGCCGTTGGCCTACGTTCGGACTATTTCTTGCCAGGCTTCCTTGACGGCAATCCCGTTGACAACTGGATCGCGCGGCGCAGTTCAACTTCATTTGCGTCCGGCTTGCTGAAGTCGAGGTTCTGCGTTGCCTTGATCCACTCCGCATTGGCTGTGCCGTCGTACTGCGGAACGACGAAGCTATACGGAGTGAAGTCCGCGTTCATCGTGAACATATCGCGCAGATCACTCGCCGCTGCGTCGTACTGGTTGAGCGGTGGGATTCCGAGAATCTCGTTCACCGTTTTGAAGATGCTGGCAAGACTCAGGTGGGTCTTGGCAACCGTTTCGTGTTTCACCCAGGGACTGATGGCGAGAAACAGGGAGCGGGCGCCGTTGACGTGGTCGAAGCCGTTTTGCGTATCGTCTTCCACCGCGAAGATGACCGTATCTTTCCAGCATGGGCTGTGCGCGATCAGATCGACCGTCATGCCCAGGGCGGCGTCGTTGTCCTGGAAGAAACGGATCGCCGACCACGCTGGACCGTTGGGATTGATGTCGAACGCGCCACCGGTGTGGTCGTTCGGGTAGTAGAGGTCAACGTAGGCTGGGAGCTTGCAGATGCCGTTCTGCCGGTCTACCAGGCTAGCTTCAAACACCTGCTGGAAGCGACCGAAGCGGCTAAAGCGACCGGGATCTTCCGGGAGTATTCCGTCAGGGATGTGCGTGTTGAACTCCGGAAAGAGGTGGTCCGAGTTATCGCGAACAACCTTTTCCATCGGCACATTGACGTGATTCCGAATGCCGGTGGTGTCGGTGGCGTTGTCCTCGTCAACCTCAGCGAATTCAAAGCCGTTGCCGAAGTTCAGAAAACTTTGCCCGTTGCGGGCGAGGTGAAGATAGATGCCACCGTTCTGGTTGTAATCGTGGGGTTCGGGTGAAGAATTGGCATCGGTAAAGCCGAGCCGGCCCGGGTAGGGTCCGTACACATTCGGATCATCGCCTGCGTCTCTGCGCCTGCCGCCGTAGGAAGCTGGCCAGTGAGTCTGTTCGAATTCCGTGGTGTAGGTGTCCGTCAGCCACCGGTGACCATCCGAAGAAACGGACGGTTCGAGGAAGAAGTTATCGCCGAAGGCAAACTGCAGGGCCAAAGCATGGTGGTTGGGAGTAGCGAAGACGCCTAACGAATAGGCTGGGTCGCCTTCTACCGGAGCGCCGAGCTTGGTCTGCGTAATGTCACCCAAGATGATGTCGTGGGTTGCATTCTCTTTGTTAACAAAGATGATGTGCTTGATTTGCGCGCTGGCCACACCCGGTTTGGATGGAATCGGGTTCTGGTCCTGCGGCACCGGACCAAAGATGAATCCATTGTTTGCCAGAACCCTTTGCGTGTAGTTGCTGAGTTGGGCAAGTGTTGGGCTGGGGAGAATGTGGACGGTGCCGAGTGTGGACGACCTGGGCGAACCCAAATCAAACGGTGGAAAATTGTTATTGGGCTGCGCTCCGCGTCCGTTGGCGCTGGCGACGAAGAGCGTGTTGCCATCCGCGCTCGATTGAACCGCGCTCGGCCACCAGCCTGTGGGAATCAAACCGAGGAGTGATCCGCCCGTGCCGTTCAGACGAACGACTCCGATCGCGTTGATGCCCGCTTCGGCCACATAGAGATATTGGCCGTCCGGGCTCAGGGTTACAGCAACGGGCTGGAGTCCTTTCAGCTTCTGCTCGTATCCCTTCAGAACCGAGAGTTTGATGCGGCCCACTTCGGCATTTGTCTTCTTGCTTACGACAGAGATAGTGTCGTTGTTGCCGTTCGAGACATAGAGAAGTTTCGCCCCGGTCGCGATGGCGTTAGGATGGCTGCCGCTGAATGCCGCAAGACCGTCCTTGTCCACCTGGCCGACCTGGGGACCGGTCTTCGTGACCTTCACCAGCGTGGGCGCCGTCGGAGAACTCACGTCGAAAATGTAGGTCGAGGAGGACTCGGGCGCGTTGGGATCGCCCAGCCCAGGAACTGTGAAGGTCTGGTCCTGCAGGACGTAGCCGCATTGAATTCCATCGGGCACGCTCAACGTCGCAGGCAAGTTCCGCGGATCAACCTTGTGAATCGTGATCGTTCGGTCGTTCTGCGTCTCGTCCGGATAACCAGCCCCCGGATAGCAGAGAGGATAGTCCACGTTGCTGTCGCCAGTTGGATTCGCAGGGGTGAGGTGCGTGTATTGGAAGACTCCGACGTTCGTCACATAGAGGCGCTTGTTGTCCGAAGACAAAGCGATGCCGAAGGGATAGCGTCCCGCATTGACGGAGCCGACGATAGCTGCAAAATTGTCGGGGAACGTCAAGTTGCCGTCGATATCCACGCCGGCCTGGATTTGGGTCGTGTCGATAACAAATACCTTGAAGCTACCCTGGTCGGTCACATAGAGGTAGTGGCCATCGCTGGTGATCGCGAGGCGCCCCGGATACGTGCCTTTGAAGCGAGTGGCCGGCCCGCCGAAAACATTCATACCGCCGGTGGGATGGTTGGCTCCATTCAGGTTCACAGTGCCGACAGTCCGCTGCGTAGCCACATCTCCAACCCAAACGTTGCCGTCCTCACCGCCCGAAGCATAGAAGCGAGATCCATCTGGGGAGAAAACGACACCCAGAAACGCGGAGTCAACCGGCAGGACATTGAGCAGTGGCTTGCCATTTTTCAGGCCGGTGATCAACGTAACCGAGAACGGACCGATGCCGCTGTTCACGGTGGCTAACGAGTTGCCATCCGGCGACACGGCCAAGCCGAACGGCTTGGGAGCTCCCACACTGAATTCCTGGCCAACGGGAGTGACGAAGCGTCCATTAGGGAGAACGGCAGCATCGTAGCCGTCGATGTTGATGTCCTGCGTGGCCGGCAGATTGCCGGCAGGGGCTTGGAGACGAACCGATTTCGATTGTTGAGCGAGGGCGGGAGAAAGCAAAAACGCCACGCTCCCCATGGCGATGCAATGATGAGCAAAATGGCACACGGTCGTCAATAACGAGCGCGGTTTGGTCATGGAGATCTCCTCGAGCTTATTTGGTCATTAGAGTTGGCAAAGTGACGGTTAAGGACGTGAGTCAAAGCAAACAGGCAGAGAATCGCGCTGTAGCTTCTCTTAGCAGAGGTAATAGCAGTGAAATATTGCGCGGCCATCAACGGTTCGTGAAATCAAATCCACAAGCTGATTTCATATGGAGGTCTCAGCAAATTTTTGCAAGCCCTTGCAGCACGGTAGAAAGCAGTCCACAGTCAGGGGCCGCCCAAGAAGAAATTCTCGGCGGCTTTTAATGCAGGATTCACAACATTGGGATATACAAATTGCTCGCTGCCAATCCGCGGGCGACGATGCTCTTGCGACGGCTTGCTCGCAATCCAGCTCACGCCGAATCGAGGAGATGTATGTGGCGCTTTCAACAGTCCCTGCGTAAAGCTGTTTGTGTCGTCCTAGTGGTGCTGGCTGCGGGTTACCAGCACGCGTGGGCGCAAGCCGCGATTACGACCGGATCGGTGCGCGGAGTCGTGGCCGACAGCAGTGGCGCGGCGATCGCCGGGGCCGGGGTTGTCCTCACTTCCGGCGCCCACGGACAGAGCCAGACGCGGGCGTCAAACTCGGCCGGCATATTCGTGTTCCCATCGCAGCCGGTGGGGCTCTATGCGATCGAAGTCACCGCTCCCGGCTTTCGCAAGGAAGTCATCGAGCCAGTGCTGGTGCAGGTCGGCCAGACCACGTCGGTAAACGCACGGCTGGAACCGGGGTCGGGAAGCGAGTCGGTCACGGTGACGGGTGAGTCTCCGCTGCTGCAGACCGACAATTCCAACCTGAGCTCCGTGATCGACCGCGACCTGCTCAACGGATTGCCCCTGAGCGGGCGCCGGTTCCTCGACTTCGCGCTGCTCGTCCCCAATGCTTCGCCCGACGGCGAACAGGGCCTGGTCAGCTTCGCCGGGGAGCAGGGCGGGCAGGATACCGGCTACGCTAACGCCAACGGCGCAAGTTCTTTTTCGGTGGACGGAGCCAGTGCGAGCAGCAACTACTTCGGGGCCGCGCGCGGCGGCGAACGTGTGCCTTACATCTTCGGTGAAAATGCCATCCAGGAGTTCCAGGTTGCGGTGTCCCCGTATCGCTCGGAATACGGCGGCGCCGCCACGGGCTTTCTAAATGTGGTGACGCGCTCGGGGGGCGACGATCTCCATGGAAACGCGTTCTACTACAACCGCAACTCGGGCACCGGCGCGAACGATGCCGTGAATAAGGCCAATGGAATTCCGCGGCCTGCGAATATTCTCCAGCAATTTGGCGGCAGCCTGGGTGGACCCATTCGGCCGCGCCGGGCCTGGTTCTTCGCGGACTACGAGCAGCAGCGGCAAAAGAATCCCATGTCGGTGATCAATCCGTCTTTTGCGGATGTGAGCCAGGAAGATTTCGGAGTTGAAGATGATGTTCAACTTCCACCGGCGAACGCCCAGCTCCCGGCGCCCGGGGACACAAATTCGCCCGATCCGGAAGACCCGCAATATCTGCAGGAAGTGGCAAACGCTCTCCAGGCGATTCACTCCAATCTTGGCATCCATCCCCGTTTTCGCAATGACTGGGCGCTGTTTTCCAAGATTGACTACCGTGATGCGAAGGATGACAGGTTTTATCTGAGCCTGAATTGGAACCGGTTCGACTCCCGGGGCGGCGCCATCGTCGGCAACGAGACGCCGCTTTTTGGCGTCAGCACGCTGGCGAACGCATTCGTTCGTGACTACCATGCGGCCGTCGGCTGGAGTCACGCTTATGGCAGCAATCTGCTCAATGAGCTGCACGCCAGCTTTTCCCGCGATGACCAGTACTTCACTCCCACTGGCCTGGTGGACCCCGTTCTGCCTGCTGTCCTGCTGATTTCGGGTGAAGGCGACGCCGATGAAGGCGGGGCGTTGCAACTCGGCAACGCGGGCTTTGCCGGGGGGCGTACGAACGAGGCGCTGTGGCAGGTTTCCGATCATCTGAGTTATCTGCATGGCAGACATACCTTCCGGTTCGGTGTGGAGTTCAGCCGCACCCACCTGGCGGATCTGGCGTTTGGCGGGTTCGATCCCGATGCTGCCAGGCAAAACGGAACGTTCCGCGGAACCTACAATTTTTCCAGCCTGCAGAATTTCGCCATCGGCCGGTATGACACATTTGTCCAGAGTGCGGGGAATCCAAAATTCACCTTTGCAGTACCGTACCTGGGCTTCTACTTTGCTGACACCTATCAGGTTCGTCCGCGGTTCACTCTTGATCTGGGCCTGCGGGAAGATTTCCAGATCTATCCGCAACCCAAAATAAACCCCGCGTTTCCTTTGACGGGACAGTTTCCCAACCGGTATCAGCGAATCGCGCCCCGGATTGGGCTTGCCTGGCAGCCGTTCGACAAGACGGTCGTTCGCGGCGGATTCGGGATGTTTTACGAGAACCTGAATGGTCTGAATTACCGCAATGCGGTGGTCTCGAACGGACTGCTGTCACAACAGGCGTCGGTGACCCTGCCCTACGACAACACACTTCCACCCGACCAGCAGCTTG
>PMCH01000321.1:6903-11076 GCA_003154055.1 Acidobacteriaceae bacterium | reverse complement strand
ACCGGCGCCATGTCCACCCATCAATGGGCGGCGATGATGGAGGGCGACGAGAGTTATGCCGGGAGCCGGAGTTTCGAGAACTTTCGCGCGTCGGTGCAGGACATTTTCGGTTACAAGCACGTCATCCCGACCCACCAGGGACGCGCTGCAGAACGCATCCTGTTCAGCGTCATGTGCAAGAAGGACGACTACGTTCCCAACAATACGCACTTCGATACCACGCGCGCCAACGTGGAGTTCGCGGGGGCCGAGGCAGTGGACTTGGTCATCCCCGAGGGGCACCAGCCCAGCCTGAAGCATCCGTTCAAGGGCAACATGGATGTCGCGGCTCTCGAGACCTGGATCGAGAACGTGGGCCGCGAGCGGATTCCGCTGGTCATGCTGACGGTGACCAACAACTCCGGCGGCGGCCAGCCGGTTTCGATGGAGAACGTGAAGGCGGTGAGTGCGGTGTGCCGGCGCCATCGCATCCCGCTCTATTTCGATGCCTGCCGGTTTGCGGAGAACTCCTATTTCATCAAGATCCGCGAGCATGGTTACGAGAACAAGACGCCGAAGGAAATCGCGCAGGAAATGTTCAGCTACGGAGACGGCTGCACCATGTCGGCCAAGAAAGACGGCATGGCCAACATCGGCGGCTTTCTCTGCACGAACGACGACGTGCTGGCGCAGCAAGAGAAGAACCTGCTCATTCTAACCGAAGGCTATCCCACGTACGGAGGGCTTGCGGGACGGGATCTGGAAGCGATTGCCGTGGGCGTGCAAGAGGCACTGCACGAGGACTACCTCCAATACCGGATTGCCTCCACCGCTTACCTCGGCAATCACATTGCAGAACAAGGGGTGCCGATTATGCAGCCGCCCGGTGGGCACGCTGTGTACATCGACGCGCGCGCATTCCTGCCGCACATCCCTCCGGGCTGCTTCCCGGGTGTGGCGCTGGCCAACGAACTTTATCTTGAGGGCGGAATCCGGTCGGTGGAGATTGGCACGCTGATGTTCGGGGCGTCGGCGAAGATGGATCTCGTGCGCCTGGCCATCCCGCGCCGCGTGTACACCCAGAGCCACATTGACTACGTGGTGGAGATCATCCTGGAAGTGTGGAAGAAACGGGAGCAGATTCAGGGTCTGAAGCTGAGCTATGAGGCGCCCTTTCTGCGGCATTTTACGGCGCGCATGGAGCCGGTGGAACAAGTTGTCGCCGCGCGTCCGTGACAGGCAAGCCGCCACGCGCGGGACTCAACGCTTCCGAGAGAAGAAATCGATGAGAACGACTTTTCTGCTTTTTGGGACGCTCTTTTTCGCGGCCGTCGCCTATCCGCAACAGAAGGCCACGCCGGCCCCCTCGCAGCCATGTAGTGCCGATGACGATGCGTCACTCCGGAAGGTCGCTGAGCAATGGAAGAACGGCTACAACAGGGGAGACGCCGCCGGGGTCGCGGCGCTCTATGTCGAAGACGCTTACTATCTGACGCAGCACTTCAGCACGGGCATTCTGCATGGACGCGCCCGCATCCAGGCGTATGTGCAGCGCGGAGTCGATGCCCGCTACCAAATAGATTCGATTGAGGTGATCTCGCTGGATTGCTCCGGCGACTTTGCATACACGGTGGGGCAATACAAGTCCACCAACGCCGGGCGGGAGGCGCTGGGAGTTAACATCGTTGTGCTGAAGAAGATTGATGGAAAGTGGTTGATTGTGGCGCACGAGTCGGCAGTGCCTGATCCGGCGACCGCCATCCAGAGTCTGGATTCGCCCAAGGCCCGCTGAGCGCCTGACCGGATCGCCGGGTCCCTCTGGGTGTAAAATAGACGGGTCAGCCCGCTCGCCAAACTCCCGGTTTCGAAAGGATTATCTCTATGGCAACCATGGAAGCCCCGCCGCGCCTGCAAGTCAATCTTCACGAAGGCGCCTTCAAGAATGAGCCGTTTGTTGACTTCAGCAGGGAAGACAATGCGCGCAAGATGCGTGCTGCGATCGAGAAAGTTCGTGGACAACTGGGGCGAGAGTACGACCTAATCATCGGCGGCAAGCGGGCCAAGACTGCCGACAAGATTCGCTCGATCAATCCCGCCAAGCCGTCGCAGGTGGTTGGCGTTCACCAGAAGGCGGGCAAGGAGCACATTGAGCCTGCCATGAACGCGGCGCTCAAGGCGTTCACGAACTGGAGCCACACCACTGTGGAAGAGCGCGCGTCGCTCGTGTTCCGCGTCGGCGACCTGCTGCGCGCGCGCAAGTACGAGTTCATGGCTTGGCTGGTGTTTGAAGTCTCGAAGAACTGGGCTGAGGCCGACGGCGATATCGCCGAGACCATTGATTTCTGCGAATTCTATGCCCGCGAAGCGCTGCGCTTTGCCAAGGCCGAACCGCCGGTTCAGTTGCCGGGAGAGCGCGACCGCCTGATGTACATTCCGCTGGGCGTGGGCGCGGTGATTCCGCCGTGGAATTTCCCGTGCGCCATCATGGCCGGCATGACGCTGGCGTCGATCGTGAGCGGCAATACCGTGATTCTGAAGCCGTCGAGCGACTCACCCACCATTGCCGCAAAATTTGTTGAACTGCTCGAAGAAGCGGGCCTGCCGGAGGGGGTGGTGAATTTCTGCCCGGGCGGCGGCGCCACGTTTGGCGACGCGCTGGTCGCGCATCCGAAGACACGCTATATCGCCTTCACGGGCTCGCGCGAAGTCGGACTGCACATCAACCAGACCGCCGCGCAGCACCAGCCTGGCCAGGTTTGGATCAAGCGCACGGTGCTCGAAATGGGCGGCAAGGACGCCATCATCGTGGACGCGGATGCCGATCTCGACGCGGCGGTCGAGGGCGTGGCTTCCGCAGCGTTTGGCTTTCAGGGGCAGAAGTGCTCGGCTTGTTCCCGCGCCATCATTGACGAACGCATCTATGACAAGTTCATCGAGAAGCTGAAGACACGCGTCGAGCGCATCACGGTTGGCGACCCGGCGGAGAACCTGAACATGGCCGCCGTCATCAATGAAGGCTCGATGAACGACATTCTGCGTTACATCGAGATCGGCAAGAAAGATGGACGCCTGATCACCGGCGGCGCGCGCGCTACCAATGCCGGCGAGGGGTACTTCATCCAGCCGACTGTGATCGCCGACATTGCTCCGAAGTCGAAGCTGGAGCAGGAAGAAGTCTTCGGCCCGGTGCTGGTGGTGATCAAGGCACGCAACTATGACCACGCACTCGAAATTGCCAATGACACCGAGTTTGGGTTGACCGGGGCGGTGTACACAAATTCGCGCGAGAAACTCGACCGCGCCACGCGGGAATTCCACGTCGGCAACCTGTACCTGAACCGTAAGTGCACCGGCGCCATGGTGGGCGCGCATCCGTTCGGAGGTTTCAACATGTCCGGCACGGACTCGAAGTCAGGCGGCCCGGACTACCTGTATCTGTTCACGCAGGGGAAGAGCGTGGCGGAGAAGATCAGCTAGCGTAGACAAGATTCATGCAGATTGCAGAGCCGGAAGCGAAAGCCTCCGGCTTTTCTATTTCACCTTCCCTGCAAGATACAGCTCCGCCACTCCGTGCGCGATCTTTTCCGGCTTGGCGTCCCCGAGATTAGTGAGTACCACTACCGTGAGTTTGTCGTCCACGTAGCGGGAGATTTGCGTCTCGAAACCCTGCCACTGGCCTTCGTGTTCGACGAGGTGATGACCGTTCTGGTCTCCGATGAACCAGGCAAACCCGTACTTGCCGGAATTCGGCTGGCCGTTGCTCAGCTTCGCGATCGTCCACATCTGCTCCAGGCTTGATCGCTTGAGAAGTTTCTCGGTGTACAGCGCGGCGTCCCATTTAGCCAGGTCGAGAATTGAGAAGTAGAGGCTGCCGTCGGCGGTGGTGTTCAGCATGGGCGAAACCCATTCCTGATTTTTCAGCTCGCCCTTCAGCAGGCGGTATCCGGCGGACCGGTTTGGAATGATGTCGGCCTCGTTGATGATACGGGTGGTTCGCATATCGAGCGGGCGGAAGATGCGCTCCTGGAGGAAGTCCCCGTAGAACTCGCCGGTGACTTTGTGAATCACAATCCCGAGCGTGAGATAGCCCAGATTGCTGTAGCTCCAACTGGCGCCGGGCGGGTACGCCAGCGGGATGCCCTCCACGATCTTGAGCAATTCAGCTTCGCTATAGTCCTTCCGGTAGTCAAAATC
>PMCH01000321.1:0-6780 GCA_003154055.1 Acidobacteriaceae bacterium | reverse complement strand
TGGATGTATTGGTCAACTGCGTCAGGAGTTTGGGCCGCGATCGCGACGGACCAGACGCTAATCAATGCTAGAACTGCAAAATGACGAAGTCTCATTTGGAGCCCCGTAGTTTCCTGAGTATTCATTGCAGGCAAGACACCGATACTACTCCAAGGGAGACGGCTGTTGGCAAGCGCGCAGCCTTGAAATCGTTTAGAAACTGCGAACCCCGGGATTCATTCCCGCAAACCTGTTTTGCATCGTTTTGTACGGGATCAATCTGCGCGCCTGGCGCAAGGGGCAGGTTTCCTCCTGACGCGCCAATCAGAAGAACTTGCTTCGAAATGCCTCGTGGCGCTGCTGGGCAACTTTCACGAGTCCCGAAAATTCTGCATTGCCGCGCAGGCTGTCGAGCAGGGGATCGGTCGTAAAGTAGGGATAGGCAAAGAATCCGTTCTCAATGCTGTGACGAAGAACGCGTAGCGCAGAAACGTGATCGCCGAGCACGGCGTACGCTTCGGCGATCTTGTAGATGGCCTCCGAATCACCCACGCCCCGTTCCCGGATTCTATCTTCCGCCTCGCGCAGGATCTGCAGGCCTTTCGCGTTCTGGCCAGCGATGCCATCGCTCAGGGCTTTGCCCACCTGCGCCTGGAGAAGTGAGGGGTCGAGCTCGAACGCCCGATCAAAGTCCCGCGTCGCGAGGTCCCATTTCTTCTCGTGGAATTCGCCGAAACCCCGATAGAAGCGGATGAAAGCCGCTTCACTGCCGTTGGGCAGGCTGGCGAGAAACTTGTCATACTCCCCCAGGTAAAGATATGAGTTCAACGCGGAACTGGTGAGCTTCACTCCCGGGTCCAGTTCGCGGGCCCGTTCACACTCGGCCACCGATTCCTTCAACATTCCGGCGAAGCGGTAGGCGTAACCCAGCTCCCATTGAACTTCGGCGTGATCGGGGTTCGTCTTCAACGCCTTGCGCAATAAAGGAACGGCCTGCTCCACCCGGCCAGTGTCGGTGAACCAATTCGCCATGTAGACGTTGGCTTCGATTTGCGTGGGCTGTAACGCAAGGGCTTTTTCGAAAGCGGCTTGCGCCCTGCTGTAGTCTTCGCGCCCGCCAAACTCAAACGATGCGTTCGCGTTGTAGGATCGGCCGAGATACGCCCACGTGAGCGGGTAATTGGGCTCGATTTGGGCAGACTTCTCCAGCATCTTGACCGCTACGGGAAAGACATTTCTGGAATACAGGTCGACGCCGCGTAAATAGTACTCATACGCAAGCGGATCGATGGGTTTGTCCGGCCGCAGTCGCTCCGCCTCGGTGGGCGAGAGATTCAATTCCAGTCCTTTGATGATTTCCTGCGCTACGTTGTCGTGGACGGTCAGGAGCTTGTCATACTTCAGGTCGAATGCCCCTCGCCAGAGGATGTTCTCCGACGCTGCATCCACGAGTTGGCAGGTAATTCTCAAATCGTCGCCGTCGCGGATGAAATTGCCCATCAGGAGCGTATCAACGTTCAATTCCTCAGCAACTTTGCGGATGTCGATCGTTTGATTCCGATACTTTGCGACGGCGTAGGACGGACGNNGAGTAGCCCAGAAAATCGCTGTTGGGATCCTGGCGGAGATTCTGGAAGGGAAGGATGGCCAGGCGGCGGGGTGCATCCGGTGCCTGCTTTCGGGAAGACCGCTGCCGATAGAGCGAGTAAAAGACACCAGCGAGTGCGATTCCAAGAATGAGTACAGAGACTCCCACCAGCCGGGCGCGGGAACGAGGCGGCAATTCGTGATCCGGGGCCAAACGATCCGCGGGTATCGCGTCGGCATGAAAATCCACCCCGTCGCTGATCGGCTGCACCACCGCTTTCCCGGGCGCCCGCTTGGGGGACTGGTTTTCCTCAACCAACTCCGTCACAGCGGCAATGAAGCGATAGCCGTGTTTCGGAACAGTCTCGATGAACTCCTGCCCATCGAGAGTATCGCCCAGCGCTTTCCGCAAAGCCGAGATGTTGACGGTGAGGTTGGCTTCTTCCACAAAGCTGTCGGGCCAGAGTCGCCTCATCAGATCGTCTTTGGTGAGCAGGCGCCCGTCGCTTTTTATCAGGACCAACAGCAGCTCAAACGCCTTCGGAGATAGCGAAACCGCCTTTCCCTCGCACAGCAGCAGACGCTGCCCGGGATCCAGACGGAAGCGCGCAAACTCGTACAAGAGTTTTGTCTCCAATGGCATAGCCGCATTTGGAAGAAACTTGGATTTCTTTTGCAATTCTTTTTCGAAGTGCTTAGGACTTCGCCGCCCTGCTCAGCTAGTTTGCCGTTGCAAGGGGGACGGCACCTCTGACTGGCGTTGAAGCAGATTGTAGAGCGCGTCCAAGACGGCGGCAAGGTTCTTCCGATCAGGCAGTAGAAAGTTCAACATTCCTCAGAGGAACGAGGGGTAGGAGTTGCAAAACTTTGCACAACCAGAGTTCTTACTCAAAGGAGACAATTGTAATGAACAGCAGCACAAGCAGAACCAAGCAGCACCCTCTCAGCAAGTTCATTTTTCTTTCGGTGGCAGCGGTGGCTGCGCTGGTCCTAGCCGTTCAACCGGCGGCGGCACAGAAACCGGTCAATGTCGTCGATTTCGACCTGCACGTGAATCCGAAGTTTGCGGCGTGCGTAGGGGTCGCGGGAAACCCAGCTCCGAGTGTTCACGTCAATGTGAAGCGGGGCAAGCTCGCGGACACGCTGACGATCGAAGGCAACAACATCCGGCCGCATCTGGCGTTCGACATGTTTACTGTCCAGCGCAGCAATCTGCTGTCCAACGGAAACCCCGACACGAATTTCACCAACTTCGGCCTCGCGTGGTATCAGAGTGATTTACAAACGAACGGTGCGGGCCATTTCAAGACCACCATCAAGACGATTCTTCTGGACCAGATCTTCGGCTTCGATCCGGATGCCAGCCTGGCGCCGACGAACTCCTTCCACGTCGGTTTCTGGTTTAACGATCCGAACGATGCCAACCAGAATGGGTGCACGTTCGATGTGACGAAGCCCACACCGTTCAACGGCGAACACAAAGCCGGTCCGGTGGCGATGATAAGCGTCCCAGACAATCAGACCAATCTCGGACCGCTGTGCACCGATCCCGATCTGAGCCACGATCCGCCCACCTGCAAGCCGTAGTTCTTGAGGTGTGGGTTGAAGCGGCGGGAGGCAATCCTGGGGAGGGGCCTCCCGTCTATTTTTTGCACCACGGAGTGGTTGAAAACATATCTTGCCAGCGCGGTGCGTGTTGACGTTTCGCAGTGCGCCAGCCTAGTATCCGGGCTGATGACGGCCTCCACACCAATCATTGGTCAGGTGCTGGGACGCTACCGGATTCTCGAACAAGTCGGCTCCGGTGGGATGGGAATCGTCTTTCGGGCGCACGACTCCGAGCTCGACCGCGATGTCGCGCTCAAGATCCTCCCCAAGCTAGGCTTGCTCAGCGAGGCGGCGCGCCGGCAGTTTCGCAGGGAAGCGCTGAACCTGGCACGCATTACCGATCCGAATGTCGCCATGGCATTCGATTTTGGCCGCGACAATGGGGTGGACTACCTGGTCACGGAATTCGTGCCGGGACTCAACCTCGATGCGAAGATAGCGGGGCGTCCACTGGCGGAAGGGGAAGTCCTCCAGCTCGGCAAGCAACTTGCCTCTGGACTTGAAACCGCGCATCGCCAGGGAGTGATCCATCGCGATCTGAAACCAAGCAATCTGAAAGTCACGCCCGAAGGGCAGCTCAAGATTCTGGATTTCGGGCTGGCCTTCCTGATGAAAGCCGAGGCGGATACTACCGCCACCGCGCCCCTGACGAACACCTACTCGGACGCTGGAACCGTGCCTTACATGGCACCGGAGCAGATCAAAGGCATGCATCCGGATGCTCGCGCCGACGTCTGGTCGTCGGGCGCGGTGCTGTACGAGATGAGCACCGGCAAACGGCCGTTCGGGGATCTGACGGGCCCGCCTTTGATCGCGGCGATTCTGGAGCAGACACCGGTGCCGCCGCGAGAACTGAATCCAAAGATCAGCGAAGGCCTGGAGCGGGTGATCCTGCGAACGCTGCAAAAGGATCCGAAGGAACGCTACCAATCGGCGGGCGATCTTCGCATCGATCTGTCGAATCTGGCGACTGGAACGATGCCGGTCTATCCGCAGCGACGGCCCACTGCCTCGATCTGGCGCCGTGGGCTGCTGATCGCGGCCGTGTGTGCGGTGATTGCAGCGGGACTCTGGTGGTGGATGCGGTACCGAGTCGAGCCAACACCGATTGCGGAGCGCGTGATGGCGGTGCTGCCATTTGAGTCGGTGGCGAGCGATCCGCCGACCAACGCCCTGGGTCTTGGTCTTACTCAAACCGTGACCGCGAAGCTGGTGCAGGCGGTGGATGGTGGTCACCTGCAACTGGTCTCGACGCGGGACCTGGTTGCGCAAGGAGTGAAGACCGCGGACCAGGCGCGGCGCGAATTTGGGACCGACCTGGTGCTGGAAGGCAGCCTTCAGCAATCGGGGACGCAGATTCGGATCACGTGCAGCCTGGTGGATCCAAGAACCCACGTGCAGATCGCCGCGCGGGAAGTCACGGGAGAGTCGAGCGACATGTTCGAGCTGCAGGACCGCTTGTTCGACAAGGTTCTGGAGATGCTGCCGCTGGCAGTGGATCCCTCGAAACGGGCCGCGCTGCAAGCCCGTCCGGATACCGAGCCCGCAGCCTATGACTTCTACCTGCACGGCCGCGGATACCTGGAGGACTATCAGAATCTCGATAACATCGAGAACGCGATCGCGCAGTTCGACAAGGCGGTCGGCGTGGACAAGAACTATGCGCCGGCATATGCGGCGAGGGGAATGGCGTATACCATCGGCTTTCAATGGAAGAATCGAGGAAAGGACTGGCTGGAGAAGGCTCGAAGCAGTTGTGAACGCGCGCTGTCGATTACCCCCCAACTCGCCGAGGGGCACACCTGCCTTGGTGATGTTTACTTTTCGACTGGACGGTACGACGAAGCGGTACAGCAGTTCCAACGTTCGCTCGATTTGGATCACGCCAGCGACGAGGCTCTGCGGTCTTTAGCGGCGGCTTATCAGAAGCAGGGAAAGGCATCGGCAGCGGAAGAATCCTACCGCCAGGCACTTTTGTTACGCCCAAACTATTGGGGTGTATACAGCGCTTTCGGCACCTTCTACTCCAGCCAGGGCCGTCACACTGAAGCAGCGCAGCTGTTTCGCAAAGCGATCCAGTTGGCGCCTCTGAACTATCGCGGCTACTCGAATCTGGGTGGCACTTATCTTTACCTCGGTGAATATCGGCAAGCGGTGGAGCAGTTGGAGCGATCCATCGCTTTGCGTCCAACCTTCGACGCGTACGGTAATTTAGGGGCTGCCTATTTCTACTTGCTCCACTATGAGGACGCCGCGAACACACTGCAAAAAGCGTTGAAGATGGATGACAAGGACTGGGGCAACTGGGGCAGTCTTGGCGACGCCCTGTACCAGATTCCTGCGCGGCGTGGGGAAGCACTGAGCGCCTACCGCAAGGCTATTGAGTTGGGAAATGAACGGCTGAAAATCAATCCGCGCGATGCCACAATTCTGGCCTGTACCGCCGACTACTATGCCCTGCTTGGTCAGGAGCGCCACTCACAAGAACAGCTCGCAAAGGCGCTCGCAGTTACAACCTCCGATCCCGACGTATTGTTTCGCGCCGCCATCCTCTACAACCACTTCAGGGACACGGAGAAGACGCTCGAATTCCTGGGCAGGGCGGTGGCGGCGGGCTATTCACGAACCGTAATCCGCGATACTCCCGATTTCGAACATCTGAAGGTTGACCCGCGCTTCACCGCATTGCTGCCTCGGGCGTAGATAGGGATTAAGGGACGATGCGGATCACCGGATCCTTGCAAGGCTGACCGTCATCATTCTTGGTCAGCGAGTACTTATAGTCGCATGCGCCTGGGTTCGCTGCGCTGCAAGGTGGCTGTACCTTCATCGTATGAAGAGTGCCGACCGTGGCTCTCACCAGGAACGGAGTCGTCGTGGGCGGCGCGGCGGCGGTGAAGTGAACAATGTAGCTGGGTCTTGGTAGCGGATCTTTGACGATCCACTTGACTACCGCCCCGTTGTTCACGGTCGTATCCGGTGCGTCGCAGTCTTTAATCTCGATTACCACTACATTGTTCTGCGTTGGCGCGGCTTTTCCGCAGCCATTGCCAGTTACGAACGCGGTCGAGAAAAGCAGGTAGCAACCAATTTTCAAGACTTGCATGTGACACGCTCTCCTTCCGAGCCTCAATGGACGGCTAGGATTGTGGGGTTTGGCCAGATGCAAGTCAAGCCACTGGGTTGGAGGCGGCAGCCGGGTCCGGGTGTACCGGTTTGAGAGGGTTCCAAAATCCGGACGGAATTCCTGCCCGCTCTTGGAGACTCCCCGGTGAAGGGCGGGTCGATACGAGTAATAAAAGAAAGGCCGCCCGCAGGCGGCCTTGGGTATCTGCTGGGAACGTCTAGTTGGTCACTCCCGCTCCCTGTGGGGGTTGCGGAATCGCCGCCGCTGCAGTCGCTGCCGCCGCTTCGTTCAGGATGCGATGGTGGATGGTGAACAGCGCCAGTTCCAGCCGGTCTGAGACGCCAATTTTGTCATAGACGTTGCGCAGGTAATTCTTGATGACATGCTCGGTGGTGCCGAGTTGGGTGGCGATTTCCTTGTTCTTGTATCCCTGGACGATGAGTGCCACGATGCGAAGTTCCTTGGCGGTCAGCCGGTCA
>PMCH01000148.1:4127-11895 GCA_003154055.1 Acidobacteriaceae bacterium | reverse complement strand
TTCCCGCCGCGGTGCGCGCGCATCTCAGCCTGGTCTCGCCGCGGGAAGCGTTGTGGAAAGTTCATTGGCCCGATGCCGGCGAGAGCTTCGCCGACCTGCAATCCTCGCGCACACCGGCCCACATCCGCCTGATCTTCGACGAACTGTTTTTTGTTGAACTCGGCCTCGAACTCAAGCGCCGCGAGCAGAAAGCGCAAACCGGCATAGCCTTCAAGATCAATGAGCGCGCCCGTGAAGCGATCAAGAAAATTCTGCCTTTTCATCCCACTGCTGCGCAAAAGCGGGTGCTGAAGGAAATCGCCGCCGACATGCAGACGCCCTTTCCCATGCGCCGCCTCTTGCAGGGCGATGTTGGATCGGGCAAGACCATCGTGGCTTTCGAGGCGGCCATCATCGCCATTGAGAACGGCTACCAGGTCGCGCTCATGGCGCCCACCGAGATCCTGGCGCAGCAGCATTATTTTTCCGCTCGCCAGATTCTGGAAAAAGCCGGCTACCGTATGGTGCTGCTCACCGGCTCGATCGAGCAGGACCGCAAGCGCGACATCCGCCGCCACATCGCGCAGGGCAGCGCCCATCTTGTGATCGGGACTCACGCGCTCATCCA
Source organism: Acidobacteriaceae bacterium (assembly GCA_003154055.1). Taxonomy (GTDB): domain Bacteria; phylum Acidobacteriota; class Terriglobia; order Terriglobales; family Acidobacteriaceae; genus Acidiflorens. The sequence continues at coordinate 11,288 of PMCH01000148.1, read as the reverse complement.
GGACCGCGTCGAGTTTGAACAACTCGGCCTTGTCATCGTGGACGAGCAGCATCGCTTCGGAGTGATGCAGCGCCTGAAGCTGATGAAGAAGGAAGGTGGAGCCGAGCCCGATGTCCTGGTGATGACCGCCACTCCCATCCCGCGCACTCTTGCCCTCACGCTCTATGGCGACCTCGACGTGTCGGTGCTCGACGAACTTCCACCCGGCCGCACGCCCGTAGTGACCCGTTGCCTGACCGACGAGCGTGCGCAGGAAGTATGGGATTTTGTCCGCAAACAGATCGCCGCCGGGCACCAGGCCTATGTTGTCTATCCGGTGATCGAAGAAAACGAAGAACGCGAACTGAAGGCGGCCCAGCAGATGTTCCGCAAGCTGCGCGAAAANNAACGCCACCGTGATGGTGATCGAGCACGCCGACCGCTTCGGGCTCGCACAATTGCACCAGCTTCGCGGACGCATCGGGCGCGGCGCCGCCAAGTCGTACTGCGTCCTGATGCACGGCGGCAAGGTCACCGAGGAGGGCCAGCGCCGTCTCGACGCCATGGTTCGCACGACGGACGGTTTCCAGATTGCCGAACTCGATCTCGAACTTCGCGGTCCCGGAGAATTCTTCGGCACCAAGCAGGCCGGCATCCCGAGTTTTCGCGTCGCCAACCTGATTCGCGACCGCCAACTCCTCGAAGCCGCGAAGCGCGAGGCGGCATGGGTGATCGCAGGGCCGAATCGGGAAATCTCGCAGGAAGAAATCAACCGCGCCCTGAAGCACATGCGCGCGCTCTGGCAGAACAGCTACGGATTGGTTGAAGTGGGCTGATGCCGGGACACGGCGGCCCAAGGGGTGCACGCGAGAGGAGCCAGTTCTTGTAGCCGTGCCTTAGCTCTTCGCCGCCAGGACACGTCCCCAGCCGACGAGCCGTGAAATCTGGGGTGCGATCTGCGACAGCGGGTACACCTGGTCCGACACGCCGGCGGCGTAAATGCTTCCAGGCATTCCCCACACCACCGACGACGCCTCGTCCTGAAGGATGATCTCTCCGCCGGCCTCGCGGATGCACTTTGAGCCCAGCGACCCATCCGTACCCATGCCGGTAAGAACGACCGCGCGCAGGCGGCACACGGGCGCTCCGTGCACCATTTCGATGCCGCCGCTGGTCTCCTGCGCATCCAGACTGATCAACTCAATCAGCGCGACCTGCGGGATGGCGAAACGGTTTCCCCCGCAAGTGACGATCAGGGCCGGGATAATGGCCAGCGTCAAGGGGATCTTTACCCGTACCGTGGTGCCCCGCCCGGGCATCGAGTGCACGTCCACGGTCCCGCCAATCTTCTCGACGTTCGTTTTCACCACGTCCATACCCACGCCGCGGCCCGAGACGTTGGTCACTTTCTCCGCGGTGGAAAGTCCCGCCAGGAAGATCAGGTTGAAGATGTCGCGGTCCTGCATACGGGCGGCGGATTCGACGGTAATCATGCCCCGTTCGACGGCTTTTTTACGGATGCGGTCCACGTCCAAACCCGCGCCGTCGTCGCCGATTTCGATATTGACCTGGCCGCCTTCATGAAAAGCGCGCAGCGTCAGCCGACCCGCCGGGTCTTTTCCGGCCCGGACACGGGCCTCTGGCGCTTCGATTCCGTGATCGACGGCGTTGCGCACCAGCTGGGTCAGAGGGTCTTTGATGGCCTCGATGATGGTCTTGTCCAGTTCGGTTTCCTTGCCTTCCATTTCGATCCGGACTTCCTTGCCGCAGCCCACCGCCACATCGCGCACCGTGCGCGGAAACTTGCTCCAGATGTTCCCGATGGGTTGCATCCGGGTCTTCATGACTTCTTCCTGCAGTTCGGTCGCGATCAGGTTCATCCGCTGGGATATCGCCTGGAACCCCGCATCTCCGCTGTTATTGGAGAACTGGAGCAACTGGTTGCGGGCCAGCACCAGTTCGCCCACCAGCGTCATCAACTTGTCCAGCACGTTGACCCCGACGCGAATCGTGTCGGCTTCGGTCTCGTGGGTGCGCGATTCCACAATCTGCTGCGCCGCCTGCACGTCTTCCTGTTTTACGAACCCCAACGCCACCAGAATTTCGCCGATGCGCCGCCGGTCCCCCTTTTCCTGTTCCTGGAGCGACAACGCGATGTCTTCGGGCCGGGCGTGGCCGCGCTCCACCAGCACGCCGCCGATCTTGCCCGGCGTCGGGCGATGTTTGGGCGATGGCTTCGCCTCTTGGACAGCGGGCGGGGGAAGAACGGGCGCGATTGGCTCAGGTTCTTCCACTGGCTTCACCGTCAGCGCGACTTGCTCAGGGGGCGCTGGTTGGGGACTTTCTCCGCCGGCCGCGGGCGCTTTCGCTGCCTTCCTCGGCGGCTTCGCCTCCGGGGCGGACGCGGCCGCCTCGGCTTGCGCTTGCTGGAGCCGCGTCAACTTCTGCATCAACTCCGCGTAATCTTCCTCGCCGTCTTTCCCGGTGGCGGCGATTTCCCCCAGCATCTGGCGCACTGCATCCACCATGGCCAGCAATCCGGTGGTGATCTCACCACTCAGCTTGAGTTTGCCGTCACGCAGGCGCGAAAGAAGGTTTTCGCCTGCATGGGCGACCTTTTCAAGCCGGGTAAAACCCAGGAAGCCGCACGTCCCCTTGATGGTGTGGAGGGTTCGGAAGATACTCGAGATCAACTCTGCGGACGTGGGGTCGGACTCCAGTTTGACCAGTTCCTGATCCAACCGGTCCAGGTTTTACCGGCGCTCCGCTAGAAAATCGTTGGTTAGTTCGTCCAAGGCTTTATCCAGTGGCCGGAAACCCGGCGCCTACTCCTCCATCGGACGAACCTTCCGGCGGCTTGATAGCAAGCCCGCAGGCGGAACCGACCTGTCGGTCGTATCCCAGGAGTCCACGGCTTCAGTTCGACACAGGCTATCGGGGATCAGGTGGAGAGATGCGCCAAGCGAACTCGAACATTTGCTGGATCTAACTTTGAGGGAAGCAGACTAGCTAGGATCCGGCAGCGAAGCCGCCCAGGTGGGCCATCGTGATGCGCAGATACTTGTAGGGATTGACCGGGGTTTCGTTGATGCGAACTTCGTAGTGGAGATGAGGACCGGTCGAGCGTCCGCTCAAACCGACGTAGCCAATCGTGTCGCCGCGATGGATGTACTGCCCGGCGGCAACCGAGAAGCTGGCCAGGTGTCCATAGCGGGTGGTGATGCCATGCCCGTGATTCACCATCACGGCCCGTCCATATCCGCCCAGGAAGTCGGCGAATTCCACGGTGCCATCCGCCGGGGCGATCACTGGTTGCCCGACCACGGCGGAGATGTCCACTCCGCAATGGAAGGCGCCTTCGCCGTTAAACGGATCGATGCGTTCGCCAAATGAGCCGGTAATCTGGCCCTCAACCGGCCACAGGTTCGGCGTGGAATTGGCCCGAATCCAGTCGGCTGTGGTCGCATTTTTCGTTAAGCCCAGCGAGATACCCACGGTTGCCGCCCCAGTCAGGGCGGTGTGCCGCAAAGCATACAGTTGATCCATCGAGGAATGAACCGCTGCGTTCTGAATTTCCTCGGCAGAGCCCGACGCCAGCCCCGGGTCCGACTTCAGCCCGTAGAGTGCGGAAACTTCGCCGGCCAGCGAGCCCAGCGACGCCATCTGGATGTCTCTTTCTTTGGCAACCTGCTCCAGGTGGGAATAGCGGCCCTTGAGTTCGTCCTGCTCGGTGCGGAGCCGGTTGAACTGCGACACCTTGTACAGCATGCGGGTATAAGAGCTGGCGATTCCGGTCAGGCTCAGGATGCCAATCGCCGCCCCGGCCAGAAAAACGTACAGATAATGGACGGGGATGGAGATCTTGCGCAGCTGGCCCTCTTCATCGCGGGCCACAAAAAATATGTAAAAGCGTTTGCGCACTGTGCCTTCCAGTTTCGAGATTTCCACGGATCCTGCCAGAGCGGAACAGTCTTGCCCGGGCTCGGAATCTGATTCCACCAGCTTCGTCAGGATCGAGCTGGCTTCCCTACCTACGGAACCAGGTAAGCCGAAAATAATCTTTGCTTGCAACCGTTTCAGGATGCAGCACTTGCTTCGGCCAAAGGTATTTGTGAACGGCTAGTAAACGTTAGCAAACCTGATTCCCCCTGTCAACGACTGCTGCCCCTCCGTTTGGTTACCAAGGCAGCGTGATGAGCGTGGCCCAATGTACGACCCGCCAGCTAAAGAAAGACCAACAACTGCCGAGGGGCCGCTTCCGCTTCCCGCCAGACTAGCTACCCCGGCAGCCAGAACAGCCGGCCAGATTCGGCGCTGGCCTGAGAAAACCGCAGTTCGACCACTTCCGCCCGGAAAATACGGGCGATTTCGGGCGCTTGCGGGGAGGTTATAGTTAGTTCTTGCCGCTCCGAGAGAAATCGCTCATTGCGCGTATCCGGCGGCAGGCTCGTGGGAGTCCTGCCGTCGTTGCCGGCATCGGGGACGACTGCGCCATTCTGCGGCCTCCCCCCGGCCACGAGTTGCTGGTCACTACCGATTTCACGCTCGAGGATGTCCACTTCCGGCGCCAGTGGCATCCCCCGGAAGTCGTCGGGCGCCGTTGCTTGACCCGCGGGCTGAGCGATATCGCGGCCATGGGCGGGGAGCCGCTGGCCGTATTCCTTTCCCTCGCCCTGCCAAAACGCCTCCCGCAAAAATGGGTAGATCGCTTCCTCCACGGACTGCTCGAACTGGCAAACGCGTTCAAGGTCCCGCTGGCCGGCGGGGACACGGCGCAATCGGCAACCGGCATCCAGGCGGACATCATCGTGTTGGGATCGGTTCCGAAAGGGGCGGCTGTTCTACGTTCCGGCGCCCGCACCGGCGACCAAATCTACGTCACGGGCGAGTTGGGAGGTTCGGCGGCTGCACTCGCCCGGCTCCGCTCAGGGAAGGTAAAGGTGCGACCGGCGGAATACCAGCAGCACTTTCACCCTACACCGAGGCTCGAAGTCGGACGGTGGCTGAGACGCCGCGGACTGGCTTCGGCGATGATCGATCTGAGCGACGGCCTTTCCACCGATCTCGCCCACCTCTGCGAGGAGAGTTGCGTGGGCGCAGTGATCGAGGCAGGGTTGATCCCACCGGCACGCGTGGGGCGCCCTCCAGCGGATGTTTCCCTTGATCTTTCCCTCCACGGGGGCGAAGACTACGAACTGTTGTTCACATCATCGGGCAGAATCCCGGCCACCATCGCAGGAATTCCCGTCACGCGCATCGGGCAAATCACGCGCACTCGTGGAATGACTTTGATTTCCCAAGACGGCCGTTGGGAGAGACTGGCGGTCCATGGTTGGGAGCATTTCCGCTGAGAGTCCGGGTCGCCTCTCTGCTGCTAGAACGATTGGTCTGGGATTCACTTCTCCAAGCTCGAAGCTACGAGTGACTTTCGTTACCTGCCTTTCGTGCACGAAGAGTCTAGAGTGAACCCATGCGGACAATTTGTGTACTCCTGGCGTTCAGCCTCATCTGCTTCCTGCCGGCTCTGGTCTATGGGCAAGCGGTCAAGGTAGATAACGAATTCGTACACCAGACGTTTGGTAAAGAGTTCACCCTGGTGCCGGAGATCGGCGCTATGGTGGGCGACATGGATGGGGACGGCGTGGAAGACGTGGTCATTGCTGCGCGCTGCAAGAACCCTTTGCTGGACCAAGCCGAGCACGAGTACACGGTTCTGGACCCCTACTACACCTTTTATGGTTATGGCGACCCCAAGATCACCATGAGTTTCGGCGACGACAACCCGGCTCGCAAGGGACTAGTCGTGCTGGTCATCCACGGCAACGGACCCGAAACCTGGCGCTCGGCCACCCCGAAAGCCAAGTTCGTCATCATCAACCAACCCTATCGCACGCTGACCGTTCGCAAGATGCGGCTGGGCAAGAAGCCCTTGATGGCCATCTACACCGAGGAAGGGAATGACCTGAGCGAAAGCTCCGCCCTGTATTTTGATGGCAAGAAGTACAAGTACGAGCCGATGGGCTCGAGCATGCAGTAGGCGAAAAGTCGCGTGTAGCGAGTAGCGAGAGGCGAGTGCTTGTAGTACCCTCCTAGCCCTTGCCCCACGCATTGAAATACCGTCTTCTGGGGGAGAAGTTGGCCGTGTGCCGGCTTGCCCCCGACTCCCAAATTCCTGCATGGGCCACGGAGCGCGGATTCTTCTGCCTGGCCCGCACCGCCGAAGAACTCTCCATCGTCTGCGCAGAGGACTGTCTTCCGGATGGCATTGTGGCCGAGAAAGACTGGGTGGCGCTGAAACTGGAAGGGCCGTTTCCCTTCTCCATGACGGGCGTGCTGGCGTCCTTCATCCAGCCCCTGGCCGACGCCGGCATTCCGATTTTTGCGATTTCGACCTTCGATACCGACTACGTCCTCGTCAAGCGCGACACCCTGCGCGCGTCGTTGCAGGTGTTGGCGAACGCAGGGCACGAGCAGAAACTCTGAAGCTGCCATTTCCCCGTTCAACCACCCATATTCCCCGAATACTGTCGTAGATTATGTGCATACCTCGGCGAGATGATTGAATCTAACTGGACAAGTGTTCCCATGGCATCGGCAGGAATAAAACTGCGGCGCAATCTGAAGGCGGTGCGCCGCAACGTGCGCGGACTATGGCAGGTCATGCGCGCGGTGGTTGCGACCGACCATCCGCTGCTGGTGCATCTGATTCCAATCCGCCGCTGCAATCTCGCCTGTACTTACTGCAACGAGTTCGATGACTATTCCAAGCCCGTTCCTACGGACCAGATGTTGCGCCGCGTGGACAAACTAGGCGAACTCGGCACCTCAGTGGTCACCATCAGTGGCGGCGAACCGCTGCTTCACCCTGATCTGGACGACATCATCCGGCGCATGCGGCCGAACGGCATCGTCTCCGGCCTGATCACCAACGGCTATCTGCTGACCGCGGACCGGGTCCAGCGCCTCAACCGTGCTGGACTGGAATGGCTGCAGATTTCCATTGATAACGTGAACCCCGACGAAGTCTCGAAGAAGAGCCTGAAGGTCCTCGACCGGAAATTGCAGGTGCTGGCCGAGCACGCGGACTTTCACGTGAACATCAATTCCGTGGTCGGGGGCGGGGTGTGTAACCCGCAGGACGCGATGGTCATCGGGAAGCGCGCCCTGGAATTGGGGTTCAGC
>PMCH01000148.1:0-4078 GCA_003154055.1 Acidobacteriaceae bacterium | reverse complement strand
TCGCAGCAGCGCGGCTATCCCGGAACCCCGCTGGAAAAATACACCAAGGCAGATTTGCGCCGCGAATTCTACACCGAGAAATCCTGCGCCCCGCATTGCACCGTCTCGTGCGTGCACCAGGTCTCGATCTTCGATGCCTGGCGAGCCCCACAGCACCTCGCTCCGGCGCAAGCCGGGTCCGAAGCTGGCGGTCTGGTGCAGATCAAGTAGCCCTCAGCTCTAAGCAAAACCCCGAGCTGCAGCCCACTTAGGCGCCAGCCCTGAGAATGGCGCATCCCCGAGAAACAAGGCAGTCACCACTCAGCCAGACATTTTGGGGTTCATGCTGAGAGCTAAGAGCTGATAGCTGCCCTTAGAACGTTGTCGCCACCGAGAAACGGAACGTCTTGCGCGGCTCGCGCAGGGTGTAGTTCGGCCCGAGCGTGTCGAGGGTCTGCTGGAAGGTGTAGTCTCCGGCGGCTCCCGGCGGGAACATGTCGCGGGTGATGGGCACGGGTGGGTTAGTGGTGGTGTTAAGACGCAATAGATTGTAGGCCCAGTAGATCCGGAAGGGCGCATTGATCACCGGCAGCATCATCTGCAACTCCAGGCCGGTGGACATGCGCGGCACCCAGTTCGTACCGGCGACCGGTTTCAGGAATTGCGAGAACACCGGCTGCACAATTGAATCCGGAACCACGCACTGAAAAGCCGGGTCGAGCTGCGGACAGCCGAACTTGGTGTTTTGAAGTTCGTTGAATTGTCCCTGGTTGATCTTCAGCTGGGATGTGCGCACGATGGGATTCACGCCAATATCCATGAACGGGGCCAGCGCCACCGGTCCGGCGATCGTGATGCGGTACTCGAGGTTGCCGACCATGCTCACGTCGCCGCCCGGGGTCACCAGTTGCTGGAAGGGCACGGGAATCGTCCAGTTGCCCGCCCGCGGGTTGCGGGGATCCTTGGGTACCGGAGAGCCATCGGGATTGGTCAACGTAACACTCTGGCGGCTGGGCAGGAAAGCGATCGGTGAAACGGTGCGGATGTCGAAGCCGCGAATGTCATTCTCGCCGCCCAGGTAGAAGCGTTCAAACGGCGGCGCCACAATCCCGCCATAGCCAGAAATAAACGAACCCTGGACGTTGTACCCGATGGTGTTGCGGTGCTTGTTCACGGGGAAGAACTGCTTGTACTGAATGATCGGCCGGATGGTATGGACCGTGCCGCCCAAGCCGGCAAATTCACCACCGATGAAAATGCTCCTGCCGTGGTGGGGCGCGTAAGCGGCATCCAGCGTATTCATGGTGAAGGTGGGCACGATCTTGCTGGTGATGATTCCGTTCAGTGCGTTTGGCCCGCTAATGCCGCGGAAGTTGATGTTGGTGAACAGAATTTTCGAGGCATCGCTGACCGCCACCAGCGAGGAATCGTCGAAGGAGTACGAGATACCAACCCGCTTAAAAGAACGGCGCAGGGGATAGCTGGTCGAAAGACTGAATCCCCAGCTCGACTGCGAGTAGTTCTGCAGGTTTTGCAGGTAGGGCGACGGCAGGTTCAGGTTCTGGCCCGACAGGATGGAGAGCTGCCGCGCCTGATCGAAGTTGAATTTCCGCGCGTACACCTGGAATCCCGCCTGAATAGGCCGGTCGAACAGGTACGGCTCCGTGAATCCGAACAGAAGATCGCGTTGCCGGTTGCCGATGCTGGCCTGAACGCTCAACGTCTCGCCCAGGCCCAGAAAGTTATTGGTGCTGTAGGTAATGCCGATAAATGCGCCCGACAGGCCGCTCACACCGCCCTGCAACCCGATGCTGTTCTTGCCCTTCTCTTTGACCTTCAGCGTCAGGTCCACAGTACCGGCCTTTTCATCGAGTTTGCGGTCGGTGGTATTCGGATCGTCCGGCTTCAACTGATCGAAATATCCCAACTGGTTCAAGCGCAACAGGCTGAGTTCCCAATACCGCGAGTTGTAGATCTGGCCTTCCTCCAACGCGATCTCGCGACGGATGACCTTGTCGCGGGTCGTCGTATTGCCCTGGAACTCGATTCGCCGGACGTTGAACTGCTTGCCTTCATCCACATCGATCTCGAGGTTGACCACCTTTTTTGCGTCGTCGAACTTGGTGTCGGGGACGGAGGTGAAGTTGATGTATCCGTACTCTCCGTAGGCCTTGCGGAGGCTTTCCAGGCCCTTGGCGACTTTTTCGCGGCTGAAGATGTCGCCGTCCTTGATGGGGAAGAGGCTGCGCAGGGCGCGCTCCTCCTTGATTGCCTTGTTGTTCTTGAATGTGATGGATCCGAGAGTGTACCGGTCCCCCTCCTGGATGGGTATCGTAATGTCCACCGACTTCCCTAACCCCGGCTGAAGGAGCGGAACGTGGACGCCGGTATGACCCGTGTCGTGGATATCGGTCTTGGGGTCCTCGACCAGCACCTTGAAGTAGCCGCGGTTCTGATATTCCGCCCGCACGCGCTCCACGTCTTCGTTCAGTTTGGTGGCGTCGTAGGTCTTGGCAAAAACGGCTTCCAGAAAAATCGAGTGCGGGACCCCGATCGGCTTCAGGTTTTTCATCGATCCCCGCAGGATCCGGGCGTTCACGTTCCGGTTTCCCTGGAACCGGATGCGCCCCACTTTCACCTTGGGCCCCTCGCGGATCACGAAGGTGATGCCGACCGCCGCCGGGGGAATGGGACGAACTTCCGTCCGGATTGTGGCAAACTGCCGGCCGTGCTCGGAAAGCAATTCTTTCAGCGTGACTTCCGCTTTCTTGATCCGGGTCGGATCGTACTGGCTTTCCACCGAAAGACCCACCTTGCGGTCCTTAAAGCGATCCAGAACGTCGCTGGTGGTTACCGCACTTAGACCCGTGTAGGTGATCTCGCGGATGGTGGGCCGTTCTTTGACAAATATGTGAATGATCCAGCCCTTGTTCGTCTGTTCCCGTTCAAACCGGATGTCCTCGAAATAGCCGGTATTCCAAAGCGAGTTGAAGTCGCGTTCCAGAGCGGGCACGTCATAGACATCTCCGACGCGGGTGAAAATACGCTGCTTCACCGTGTCCGCGGGAATGCGGCGGTTGCCGCGCACGTCAATGCCGACAATCAGGTTCTGCTGGGCGAATACGGGCATGGCGAGGAGAAACAGCAGCAGGCCGAAGATCCAGTTTCGCGCAGCCTCGTTCCGCCAACCCGTTAAGAAACTAGAGGATGGACGAGAATGTGGAGCTCTCCCCGTGCTTACGCACCGGCGCTGTCCCTGGGCGCAAGCAGGGATTTCCTGATGACGAAGAAGAATCGCAACTACCTCGAAAACTGGGAGTTAAAGAAAACGGTAATTATACGGTAGAGCACTGTGGGGCGTCCAAGGCTGGGCCGGATTATCACTTCCGGATCACGCCCGAAAAAGCTCCACCTCAACACAGACGGAATAGAACGTCGCCGCGTTGCCCATGTCGGTGAGTTTTTCCGAGGTCAGGGCGTTTATATTTCGGCTCGAAGGGTCAAACCGCGCCCAATCGAGACGAGCGGCGACCACGCCGGGCGCAACCGATCCGTTCAGCTGGGCTCGAAGAACAGCTTCTCCGCGCCCATTGAACGCCCGAACTTGATCGCCGTCGCGGATATTCCGGGTTTTGGCATCGCTAGCGTGCATTTCGAGCACACCCATCAATGGCTCCAGTGCCCGAACCGAAGCCACATTCGCGAACGTCGAGTTGAGATGGTTGTCGGGCTTGCGCGCCAGAAGCTCAAGCGGAAATCCATTGGCCTTTACGCCATGGCGCGATTCCTCCGGCGGCGTATAGGCAACCACCGGGTCCAGCCCCTGCCCTTTCAGCTTTTCGCTGTAAAACTCCGCCTTGCCGCTGGGTGTGGGGAAGTCACCCTTGGCAAACGGAAGGAACGGCGGCTCAGCCGCTCCGGCCTGAGCAGAAGCACCACCGAACTGTAGCCGGACGTGCTTCTCCCGCTCCAGTCGCTCGCGGCTAATCCCCTTCAACCACGGATTCGGAGAATCGAGCGCGCAATCGATCATCGAATCCACGCTCTCGCCGAAGCATTCCTCATCGAATCCCATTTTCTCCGCCAGGGCGCGGAACAT
>PMCH01000140.1:10526-11738 GCA_003154055.1 Acidobacteriaceae bacterium | reverse complement strand
ACATCGCTCGGCCGACGGAATACATCAAACTCGACCGCAACACGCTCCGCGAGAAAGACGGCAAACTCAGCTTCCGCTTCATGGAGCCACTGGAAGAATCCGTTTATCTCGACCAGGTGCAATTGCTCGCCGTCGATCATCCCGTGGGCGTTGACGTTTATCCCAACGAATATTTCGCCAGCAATCCGCCCTATCCGCCGTTCAAAGTAGTCTTCAGCCGCGACGCCCGTCCACCCGCCGCTGCCCGCGACGAGCACGGCCACAACGTTCTTCCCGATCTGCTTGCGCACCGCTATTTCGGCGACTTCAAGCTGCTCTCTTTCGCTGGATTCGCCGAGCCTCACAGCCTGGAACTCGATCTAGGCGAGCCCTATCGCGGCGGCCCGCTCTGGCTTCTGATGCACGGTGAGATCGAATACTTCACCGCCACCAGCATGTACGCCGCCGATCAGGCGCACATCCAGCCATTCGCCCCCTATGTCGAGGCGTTCGTCGCACAGGCGAACGGCGCAAAGGGCAAATGGGTCCGCGTGATCGACGATCTCGGTTTCCCCGCCGGCGGCCCGCGCACCATGACCGCCAATCTGACCGGGAAGCTGCCGCAAGGCACCGAACGCATCCGACTCACGACCAATCTGCAGATCAACTGGGACAACATTTTGATCAGCCGCACGGACCAGGGTCAGAACTCCCGCCTGACTCCCGTTCCGCTATCGCGTGCCGATCTCAGCTTCCACGGATTCCCACTGAAGATCGAAAATCAGCCGCCGGGAAATGTGGAATACATCTATGAGAAGGTCAGTGCCACCGGCCCTTACACGCGTCCCGCCGGTGCCTACACTCGTTATGGAGATGTGCGGCCGCTGCTGAATGCGGGCGACGACAGGTTCGCCGTCTTTGGATCGGGCGACGAGGTTGCGCTCGACTTCGATCCGGCCACGCTTCCCACCCTTCCCCAGGGTTGGGTGCGCGATTATTTTTTCGCCGCCCACGGCTACGAAAAAGACATGGACTTCTACGCCTATCGCGGCGACACGGTCGAGCCTCTGCCCTTCCGTGACATGGGAACCTATCCGTATCCCAGCAAGTCGTTTCCGGCCGATCCCGAGCACCTGAACTACCTGCTCGAATACAACACCAGGTTCCTGTCGGGGAACGAAGCCGGCGGATACTCGTTCCACTACCCGGAACCGCGCTGATTCTCATCCGCTG
>PMCH01000140.1:9781-10511 GCA_003154055.1 Acidobacteriaceae bacterium | reverse complement strand
TCGGCCGTCTGCGCTCAGGATGACAAGCGCCGCCCGCGCTACAATCACTCTGCATGCGGGCCAGTCGGACTTCCATTCTGTTCGCGCTCCTCACCGGCCTGCTGTCCGCCCAGGCAGCGCCGCCCGGGCCCATGGGGCCTCCTGCGAAGCTTCCCCCCGCGCGCGCCGAAAAAAGCAGCTCAGCACCCAAGCTTTTCGCTCCCGTCCCCGTCTTCCGCGACATCGCCGCCCAAGCCGGACTCACCGCCTCCCACATCTCTTCGCCCGAGAAGCACTACGTAATCGAATCCATGAGTGGCGGCATCGGCCTGTTCGACTGCGACAACGACGGCAGACTCGACATCATCATGGTGAACGGCTCAACCGTGGACCGCTACCGGCAAAGCGGTGGCGATCTTCTGGTCACGCTCTGGCATCAGGACGCCGACCTCAAATTCACCGACATCACACAAAAGGCCGGGCTCACACGCAAGGGCTGGGGCATGGGCGTGGCCGCCGCCGACTTCGACAATGACGGCAATCTCGACCTGTTTGTCACCGGCTACGGGGGCAACGCGCTCTATCGCAACCAGGGCAACTGCACCTTCGAAGACGTCACTGACAAAGCCGGCGTGCGTGGTGGCGGTTTTTCAACCGGCGCTGCCTGGGCCGACTACGATCGCGACGGCTTCGTGGATCTGTTCGTCTCGCGCTACGTTCACGTGGACATGAATAGCCTTCCCGTACCGGG
>PMCH01000140.1:7931-9738 GCA_003154055.1 Acidobacteriaceae bacterium | reverse complement strand
AATCATCTCTATCACAACAATCGCAACGGTACCTTCAGCGATGAAGCCATGGTTGGTGGTATCGCGATGAACGGCGAGGGCCAGGCCCTCGGTTCGATGGGCGTGGCCTGGGGCGACTACGACCACAGCGGCCGCCTATCGATGTTCGTCACCGAGTTTGCCGACCAGCCCAACACGCTCTACCACAACCTCGGCCCGCAGGGATTCGAAGACGTGGCCATGCAATCGCGTCTTGGCCAGCCCAGCCTGCCCTTCCTCGGCTGGGGAACCAAGTTCTTTGACATGGACAACGACGGATGGCTCGACCTGTTCGTAGCCTGCGGCCACGTCTATCCCCAGATGGACGAAGTGAAGGGAAGTGCCGCCTATGCCGAGCCGTTGCTCCTCCATCGCAACCTGCGGAACGGGACTTTCGAGGAAGTCTCGAAGCCTGCCGGCCTCGCTGCCATGCCTCTAAAGTCCCGGCGGGGCGTGGCATTTGGCGACATCGCTAACAACGGCAATGTGGATATCGTCGTGCTGAACGTTGGCGAGCCGCCGTCACTGTTCCTGAACACAAACAACAGTTCGAACCATCGCGTTGTTTTCAAACTCGTCGGGACGAAGAGTAACCGCGCCGCAATTAACGCGCGACTAACCATTCATGCGGCAGGAATAACGCAGCTCGACGAGGTGCGCGCTGGTGGAAGTTATCTCTCGCAACATGATCTGCGCTTGCACTTTGGTCTGGGAACGGCCACGAAGATCGATCTCATCGAAGTGCGCTGGCCGACCGGCAAGACGGAGAGTCTCAAAGACGTTGCGGCCGACAAAATGTACACCATCACCGAAGGGCAGGGAATCAACGAGGGCGTGTCATTCAATCCAATGCCGCCTCTGCATTAGATTCCCCCGTGTACCTCCGTGCCCCCCGTGGTTCAAGGTTTTTTGTTTACTTCCCGTAATTCGGCGGCAGTGCCTTAGCCAGATCTTTCCAGCCCACGAGCACGAATCCCTGGTCCTTTAGAAATTTCTGAAACTCCGCGCTCTTCACCATATCCAGATCGTGCTGCCGCCATGCGGCGCCCCAATCCGGATGGTCCCACGTTGCGCCGCGCATTTCGTCGTCGTCATACGCGAGGTGCACAATCACCTGGTACACTCCCGGCCCGAGCGGCGCCAGTTGCTTCTCGTACCATGCCGTCCAGTCCTTCGCATCGATCCCCGGATTGATTTCCATCACCTTCTGCACCAGTACTTCTTCCGCCGCAACCGCGACTCCCTGCGGCCCGTGGTCTCCCTGGACCTCCTCCAGCACCGGGAGCCCGTACGTGTAACCCATTTCTTGGTGGAGCTTGAACAGATCGGCGGTTCCGAACAGCGCTCCCATGTGACTGTCCAAATGAGTGGGATGAACGCCCATTGCGATGGCATGATCGGTCTGCGCCCGCAGTTCAATCTCCGCCTCGACGGGCTTGGCGTTTTTTGTGACCTCCGGCGTATCGAGCGGCAAATAGCCTTCCCCATCCAGCAGGCTTGCCACTTTGTCTTTGGAACTCACCGGCCCCCAGCGAAGCCCCGTCCACTCGCTGTTGAGAGCCTCGTGAATCCCGAGGTCCGCATCAGGATGCTGTTTCGCCCACCGCGCCGCCTCGGGAAACCACGGGCACGGTACCAGAATGCTGGCGGATGTGATCCAGTGATTCTCCAGAGCTGCGATAGTCGCCCGGTTCACGGAATGGTTCATTCCGAAATCGTCGGCGTGAATGATCAGCAAGCGCGCGCTTGCGGGATAGCCCAGTCGCTCCTGCACCGTTTTCGGCGATGC
>PMCH01000140.1:0-7912 GCA_003154055.1 Acidobacteriaceae bacterium | reverse complement strand
TGCTTCCATATGAGAATCCGCTGCATATTTGGTTCAGCCGCAGGACGTGAATCTGGTCGCCGCGCGCCGTTCGCGGTTGGTTCCCCATGTTGCCAAGCTCCGCGAGCCCGGAGCCTGTCTTCCCCCGAACCCCATTACCTGCGCCAGGTAATGGGGATTTGTTTTTGAGGATCAAGAAATGAGCACTA
The DNA here is from genome assembly GCA_003154055.1 of Acidobacteriaceae bacterium. Lineage (GTDB taxonomy): Bacteria > Acidobacteriota > Terriglobia > Terriglobales > Acidobacteriaceae > Acidiflorens. The sequence goes on along the minus strand of PMCH01000140.1, from coordinate 7,724 downwards.
CTGCCAATTCGCCGGTCGTCGCTCCGCGCTTGCGGCGCTCACTGACGCTCTGGGACCTGATCCTCTACGGCATCATCGTCATTCAACCGACGGCGCCCATGCCAGCCTATGGGGTCTTCAGCAACGCTGGCCAAGGTCACGTGGTCACGTCCATTTTGATCGCCATGGTCGCGATGGTATTTACGGCCATGAGCTATGGACGCATGGCGCGCGTGTATCCAAGCGCCGGCTCAGCCTACACCTATGTAGGACGCGAGTTGCATCCCTCCCTCGGCTATGTCACCGGATGGAGCATGACGATGGATTACATTCTCAATCCGTTGATCTGCACCATTTGGTGCGCCAAGGCGATGGCCGATCTGTTGACTGGAACCCGCTTGCAGATCCCGTATCCTGGCCTGATCTGGCCGTTGTTCTTTGCCTGTTTGTTTACGGCACTCAACCTGCGCGGCGTGCAGACCTCGGCTCGCATCAACAAGACCCTTTGCGCCATTATGGGCGCTGTCATCCTGGCATTCTTCTGGTACACGATCCGCTACATCTTCCATCTCCCGCAATATCCCGAAGCCTATTTTCTGCACCCCTTCTATAACCCTGAAACCTTCACCGTGAACCGCGTGTTTCATGGCACCTCGGTTGCGGTCCTCACNNGCAACCGTGCTGGTCTGTTTGGTCACGGGGATCCTGGCCTCCGCGGAGGTTTACGGCGCCCAATTGCTGAGCTACCACCAATTCGGCAAGGACTTCGGTATCTTCTCGCAATTCGGAGATGAGAACGTATTCAGCCACGTCGCTGGTATTGCGGGTGGTGTTCTCATGACCAAGGTTATTAGCTTGACCCTTCTGATTGCCACCATCGGTTCCGGCATGGGATCGCAACTCGGCGCGGCACGCCTGTTGTATGGGATGGGACGCAGCAATGCCATCCCCAAGAAGTTCTTTGGAGCCATTCATCCCAAGACTCGGATTCCCGCCAACAACGTGATGTTCGTGGGTGTGATTGCGCTGATCGGAGCTTTCCTTGTCAGCTACGACAACGGTGCTCAGCTGCTCAATTTCGGCGCGCTGATCGCATTTATGGGTGTCAATCTTGCAGCGCTCACGCACTACTACATCCGGGGCAACGACCGAACCATCGGGCATCTGATTCCTCCGGTCCTGGGTTTCTTGATCTGCGGGTTCATTTGGATTCATCTATCCAATCTGGCGCTGGTCGCGGGTTCTATCTGGATGGCGGCCGGGATCGCATTCGGCGCCTGGAAGACCAAGGGATTCCGCGGCGACCTGGTGAACTTCGACCTGCCGCCCGACGAGTGAGTGAGAGGGAAGTCAAAAATAAAAAGTCAGAATGCAGAAGTTAAGACTCTCTCCACAAACGGCATCGGTGAAATCGAGAGCCTTTACTTCTGCATTCTGACTTCTCACTTCTGCATTCGCCCTAATCCACGTTCCAGCCCTGCACTTCAACTTCAGGCTTGGCAGTTCCCAGCCCTGCGGTCCGGTACGTGGCCGTGATCTCCCGCTTCTCGCCGGGCAGCAGGGAAACGTAATTGTCCTGCCAGACTACAGGCACAATTTCCTCGCCACCCTTGCCCTTGTTGACCTTGAGCCGGACGAAAAACGCCAGGCTCTTGCTGGGGTTCTCGATCGCAATTCGCGTTACCGATGAATCCCCCTTGCGCTCGGTGTGGCTGAAAACTTTCAGTTTCACCTTGGGCAATTGCGCGAGCGAGGTATAGTCCGCGTAGGACTGCGTTGGCGTCACATACCAGAGCGATTTTTCCCAGTCGATCGTCTCCGGCTTCGTCGAGAGCCAGTAGAAGTTCGAGCCGACGAGCTTTCCGCCGGAGTCCGTGACCCGCAGGTCCAGAAAGTACGCCGCGGAGAGTCCATCGATTGCCGGGATTTCGAGCACCTTCGCCGTACTGTCCGCGCCCGCATCGAGCGTGACTTCTTTGGAAAACTTCTCGGTCGCGTCCAGATTGAAGACCCGGGCCGCAACCTTCAACCCCTTCGCATCCACGTACTGGCTGCTTACCAGCCACACCGAATGGTCGTCATACCCGTACACCGGNNTCGTACATGGCGCGCACGCCTTCGTATGTCATGAGCTGCGACTTGTAGGTGAAGTCCTCGGCGCTATTGGCTGCCCCGTAGCGGGCATTCTGCGCATCGACGAAGACATGGAGGTTCTTGAACGCGCCGCCGCCGGCATGATAGTTCCAGACGTCGTCGATCGGCCAGAGATGGTCTTTGGGAATCATCCGGCGAACGCTCTCAATCGGCGGGACTGCCGGTCCCATGCTGGTTTCGGTATTGAATCCATAGGCGCCGCCGCATCCGCCTTCGTTGCACGTTTGTTCCTGCACCGGGCGATGCGGATCCGTCGACCAGTAGGATGGCGCCACGTATTCGTAGGGGCCCGACATCTTTCCGCCGCTCGCGCCCGTGATCGCCGCCGGTTTCGCGGTCGCCGAAGAGACGACCGGATTGGGCCAGAGCAGATCCTTTTCCACCTGAAGGTAGGTTTCTTCCACGTCCGGTGGCGGCGGATTGTCGCTCCCGTTCAGCCACATCACCATGCTCGGATGGCTCCGCAGCCGGTACATCTGGTCGCGCAGCGAAGCCTTGGCAATCACGAAATCTTCGTCCGACCACTTCGACCAGTGCTCCCAGTGATCGCAGCAGCACCAGCCGGCCATCACCAGGATGCCTTGCCGGTCAGCCATCTCGAGGAAGTCCTCGGTCTCGAGCTTGCCCTCCAGCCGGATCGTGTTCAGCCCCATGTCCCGCACGTATTGGAACTCGTCGGCCAGGCGCTGCGGGTCATGGCGGAGCATCATGTCCGGGGTCCAGCCGCCGCCCCGAATCAGGATGTTCTTCCCATTCACCTTGAACAGTCGCTTGAAGCGGTTCGGAGCATGCTCGGCCACTTCGGAAGTGATCTCGCGAATACCAAACTGGGTGTGCGCGGAATCCGAAACCTTTCCGCTGACTTCAAACGATAGAGCGAGGTCGTAGAGGTTCGGTGTTCCCATCTGCGCCGGCCACCACAGCCGTGGGTCGGCGAGGTTGAGCTGCGGGAATTTGTCGGGATCGAACGCCACATCTTTGCTCTCACCCGGTGCGAGTTCCACTTCCTGCGCAAACTCGATCTTCTCGATCCTGCCCTTGAGCGTCCCTTTCACTGGCTGATCGGTGCCATTCTTGACCGTCGCGGCAACCGTCAGATGAGCCGCGTTGTTGGCCGGCGAATCCACTTTCGATACGACCGCCGGATGACGCACTGCCACTGGTCCGCTACTCGCCAGGTACACCTCGCGCCATAGCCCCATGCTTTTGTCGGGCGGCGCGGGATTCCAGTCCACAAACGTGATTGCCAGGCTGGTATCCATGGGCGCCCAAACCTGCGCCGCGAGCACGTTGACCCCAGCCTTGGCCGCGCCGGTCACGTTGAACTCGTACGTGCGCCACGCCCCGGCGACGTCATTCGAACTGGCAATCTGCTTTCCGTTCAGCCACAGGTTCGCCCGATAATTGATCCCGCGGAAGTTCAACCACACGGTTTTACCCGCATACTCCCTGGGCANNAGCAACTTGTTCTTCAGTTGGGCCGCTACCACCGTCGTCGGAACGCTGGCCCTCATCCACTCTCTGGGCTGGAACGACGGCGTCGAGATGACCTCGCCTTTTTCCGCGACCTTGCCCGAGGACTGAATTGCCCATCCCTCACTCAAAGCCAGGGTGGAAGTGTGCGCGGTTCCGGGGCCCGGTTGCGCGAAGCCGGGAGCGCAGAGACAAAAGATCAGGAGGATCGGAAAGGTGAGCCGGAAGATTTTCATGGTTTTTCCAAAGTGAAACCGTACAGAGTTTACTCCGCCAGAGCGGCGTCTAGCTTCATAACACGTTTATTAATTCGTTTCAATAAAGACTTTCCAGCAGGGAACAACCTCGCACCCCTCCGCTCTCCGCTGTCTCTCCGTCCCGCTGGTTTATAATCAAGAATTCTCGCTTCCAGCGTGGAGTTATCGAAACCATGATTCGAGTTCTTCAGAATGCCGGGCCCACGGTGAAGATTGTGCTGGGTTCGTTGCTGGTCATCATTTGTGCTTCGATGGTGATTACCCTTGTTCCCGGTGGCTTCGGTTCCAGCCTCGGGATCGGTGGCCCTGCCCGCGGCGTAGTCGCTCAGATTGGCGACGAGCAGGTGACGGTGCTCGAAGTACAACGCGAGGCCCGCGCCATGATCCAGCAACAGTTTCCCAAAGGTGGGCCGCAGGTCGCCATGTTGCTGCCCTTCTTTGCCGGGCAGGCTGCCGAGCGGCTCATCAATGAGAAGGCGCTGGTCGCCGAGGCGCACCGGTTCGGCCTGCGCGTCAGCGACGATGAACTTCGCGATGAACTTCAGCACGGACAGCTGGCAGCCACGCTTTTTCCCGCAGGCAAGTTCATCGGGGACGACGAGTACCAGAGTTTCGTTCAGCGCAACAACCTGACTATCCCCCAATTTGAGGAACTGGAGAAGGATTTCATCCTCGTTCGCAAAATGCGCGCCCTGGTCTCGACCAGCGCTTACGTCGGCGAGCCGGAAGTCCGCGACGAGTTTGAGCGCCGCAACGCCAAGGTCAAGTTTGAGTATGGCGTCCTCACCCAGGCGGACATCCTGAAGGGAATTCATCCGGCCGACCCGGAGCTCAAGGCCTACTTCGAGCGCAACAAGGCGAACCCCAGCTACGCTATCCCGGAGAAGCGCCAGATCAAGTATGCCGTCGTAGATTCCGCGAAGCTGGCGGCCGCGACCCAGGTCACCGACCAGGACTTGCAGGCTTACTATGACCAGCACCGCGACGAGTACCGACTGGCGGAGCAGGTGAAGGTGCGTCACCTATTGTTCAAGACTCCTCTCCTCGCCCCGGGCGCCAAGGAAGATGAACAAGCCGTGGCGGGTGTGCGCGCGAAAGCCGAAGGAGTTTTGAAGGAACTCAAGGCCGGCGGAGATTTCGCGAAGCTCGCGGAAAAATATTCCGAAGATCCGGCCAGCAACAAGAGTGGGGGCGAGCTTGGCTGGCTGGGACGCGGACGCGCCGGCGTGCCTGAATTTGACAAGGTTGCCTTTTCACTGGCCAAAGGACAGACCAGTGATCTAATCAAGAGCATCTACGGCTTCCAGATCATCAAGGTGGAGGACAAGCAGGAAGCCCACGTCAAGCTGCTGGCCGAGGTGAAGCCTCAGATCGAAGAACAGGTAAAGGAGCAAAAAGTCGCCCGCGCCACCGAAGGCGCCGCCAACGCTCTGCTCGGCCAGGCGCGTACCGACGGGCTCGACAAGGCGGCTGCCGCCAGGGGATTCCACGTGGTCGCCACCGACTTCTTCGCCCGTACCGACAGTTTGCCCGGCATGGACACCAACCCGCAGTTTGTGGATACCGTGTTCAACGAGCAGGAAAAAGCGCCGCCCGATGTAGTCCAGATTCCGCAGGGATACGTGGTCTTCGCACTGCTCGGCGTCAGGCCCCCCGCCACGCCCACCTTCGAGGAAGTCCGTTCGAAACTCGAAGCTGAATTCAAGAACGAGCGCGCCGGAATCCTCTTGCAGCAGAAGACGCAGGAACTCTCCGATCGCGCCAAGGCCGAACATGATCTGAAGAAGGCCGCCAAAGAACTGGGCGCGTCCGTGAAGACCAGCGACTTCGTATTGCCCGATGGCCAGGTGCCGGACGTGGGCGCCATGTCCGGGGCGGCGAATGTGATCTTCAATTTGAAGGCCGGCGAGATCAGCGGGCCGATCAACTCTGGAACCAATGGCGTGGTCGCCCATCTGCTCGAGAAACAGCAGCCCACGGATCAGGAATTCGCCCAGAAGAAGGACGAGATCCGCCAGGGACTTCTCCAGGGCAAGCAGCAGGAACTGTTTGGGTTGTTTATTTCCAACCTGCGCAAGGACATGGAAAAGTCCAAGAAGATCCAGATCAATCAGGAAGAAATGAAGAATCTAACGCGCCGGGGAGCGGAAGAGGGATCTTAAAAGAGTTCTCAGCTCCCGGTTCTCAGTTCTCAGTCAAAGCAATCCGTGACAGCGAACTGATCCGAGACAGCACGGGGTTTTTCTGAGAACCGAGAACTGGGAACTGAGAACTGACTTTGCATGTCCTTCCCCCGCGCTAGCGGAATTCTGCTTCATCCCACCTCGCTGCCTTCCCGCGGCGGGATCGGTGATTTCGGCCCGGCAGCGTACACGTTTACGGACTTTCTTGCTTCCGCTCGTCAGGGCGTTTGGCAGGTCCTGCCGCTCGGGCCGCTCGGGTTCGGTAGTTCGCCCTATTCGTCCACTTCCGCCTTTGCCGGAAACCCGCTCCTGATCAGCCTCGAACGCCTCGCCGACCGCGGCTGGATTGACCACTCGAAGATCGAGGGCTTGCCCGCGACGGTCGATCCGGTCGACTACCAGCACATCTTCACCGCCAAGGTGCCGCTCCTGTTTGAAGCCGGGCGAAGTTTTCTGCGCTCGGCCCTTCCCGGCCCTCGCTCGCGCTTTGACCGGTTCTGCGAGCAGAATCGCTGGTGGCTCGACGACTTCGTCCTGTTCGACGGCCTGCGCTCACGATTCCATCTGGAAAGCTGGAACCGCTGGCCCACCGAACTGGCACGGCGCGATCCCGCCGCCCTCGACAATGCCCGCGCCGAAATGGAGGCCGACCTCCAGGTCCGCCGCGTGGTCCAGTTCTTTTTCAACGAGCAGTGGCAAGCGCTGCGCTACTACTGCGCGCAGCATTCGATCCGCATGGCGGGTGACATCGCGATTTTTGTCGATTTCGACAGCGCCGATGTCTGGACCAACCAGCATCTGTTCCGCCTCTCACCCGATCTTCTGCCCGAAGTCATTGCCGGCGTTCCTCCCGACTTTTTCAGCAAGACCGGCCAGCGCTGGGGCAATCCTCTTTACTGTTGGGATGTCATGCGGGCGCAGAACTATTCCTGGTGGGTTGACCGCCTGCGCTGGGCCACCCACAACTACGACTACATCCGCCTCGATCACTTCCGCGGTTTCTCCCAGTTCTGGGAAATTCCCGCCGCCGAAGCGACTGCCGTGAACGGCCGCTGGGTGGACGGTCCGAAAGACGACCTTTTTGTGAAACTGAGGGAAGTGCTGGGCGGACTTCCGTTCTTCGCCGAGGATCTCGGCTACATTACGCCCGATGTGCACGCCCTACGCGAGCGTCTCAATATTCCGGGCATGGCCGTGCTGCAGTTTGGGTTCGGCGATGCCGGCGCCCACATCCACCTGCCTCACACCTTCACGGCCGACAAAGTGGTCTACACCGGAACGCATGACAACGACACGATCCTGGGCTGGTGGGAATCGGGCGCTTCCGAGCAGGAACGCATTCACGCCCAGACCTACCTCGGCCGGTGTGAAGAAGGCATGAACTGGGCCCTGATTCGGGCCGCGGTCAATTCGGTCGCCAGTCTCTGCGTCGTTCCCCTGCAAGATGTCCTGGGCCTGGGCAGTGAAGCGCGGATGAATACTCCCAGCAGCAAAAATGGGAACTGGCAATGGCGCTTTCAAGCAGACATGCTGCGCCCGGAACTGGCAAAGAAAATGGCCGATCTGGCTGAAGTCGCTGACCGCCTACCCCCGCCGGTGCCCCCACCGACGAACGAAGACTGGGCCGCCTGAACTTCGTCAGCGGTGGGCAAGGGTCAATGAGTTCTATAAAAAGGGA
>PMCH01000234.1 GCA_003154055.1 Acidobacteriaceae bacterium | reverse complement strand
AGATTTCACCGTCAGCGGCTCGCCAATCACCAAGTCCGGCACGCTGGGCTTGAGCTGGAACGTTGCGCCCACCAGTGCGAACACTCCCAACGCGATTGTCAAGCGGGACGGCAATGGGAATTTCAGCTCCGCCGTTATCCAGACCGGCGGGCTTCAGGCCAGTAGTGTATTCGTTAACAGTTCAGTTCCTAATTCTGTCGCCGTAACGGGCCAGGTCACAGCAACCGGTACGGGCCAGAGCATTGGTGTCGCTGGGACGGTCGCAGACAGCGGCTATGGAGTCAGTGGATTCAACTCGAGCAACGGCTGGGGCGTCTATGGCGAAAGCGTTGGCCAGGATGGGGTTCACGGACTCAGCCACAGCGTGGCTTCCGGCGTTGCAGGCGTCAATGATGGGGACAGGGGCACTGGGGTTTTCGGCTCGGCCCCGAAAGGCTGGGCATTCACCAGCAACGGAAATACGTACCAGGACCGCAGCGCTGGCGGTTGGGTCAAGGCCATGTTGTTCGTAAGTGGGTTTACAGGCAAAATAGCAACTTGCTTCAACTCAACGCTGGGGGGTGCAGCCGCAACGACGCCGCCCTGCGGTTTTGGTGTTGATAAGACGGGCACGGGAGACTACATCTTGGATTTAGGCTTTGAGGTGGACGACCGTTTTTACTCGGCTACGGGAAACGATAGGTTGGGGATACTCTCCGTTTGCACGAGTTTCATAGCTGTATGCAATAACACCACCACGGCGAATCAAGTGGAAGTGGTGAACTGGGATTCCACCAATCAAAAATTCTCCGACAGCAAATTCTATTTGGTTGTCTACTGAGTACCTAGTCTGGTTGGTGGTCGTAGACTATCGATTTCGGATCGAGCCTTCGCTCTTATCCAATCAACTTCTTCGACTATAGAACAATCTGGGTGCCCCATTTCTCGCGTTGGTTGCGAGAAGTGGGGCCTTTTCAGTGCTGCGGGGATGTCTCACTCAACAGGAAGACTTGGGCCGCCGGCCTCATGGGAGCATCTTACGCCTGATTCGATAAGGCGGACTCGGGAATCCAAGCCAAAGGGCACCTCGCAATTGTGGGATTACCGCGGTTACAACATGTGGAAACGTCGAAAGAGCTGTGGATGAGTTGAGTCAACGCGGCGTGCGATTTGAAATCTACAACAAGTCCAACTTGAAAGCGGATGAGCGCGCAATTTCTCCAGGGACTGGGCCGACCATCTCGTGGTTCAAGGATCCGGCAGGAAATATCTTGTCGGTACTGGAAGCGGCTTAGTCACCAAAACAAGACTTCGGCAAACGGCTTTGCGGCGGGCGATGGCGTAAGTACTGACCTGACGCTTCCGGGCTTGGACCGTGGTAACTCCGTTTTCGACATCCGTCAACGCCTTACTTTCAACTATGTCTGGGAGTTGCCGTTCTTCCGGAACACTCACGGAGCGCTGGGGGCGGTTCTGGGCGGATGGCAATGGAACGGAATCTGGTCGTTCCAGAGCGGCGCCCACTGGTCCCCGTTCCGCGGAGGCCCTTTTGCCAACCCCAAGCTCAAGGCAAAAAAGGGGCACCCAGGAACTTGCGATCCCGCTACCTTCGATCCGATCTATTGTGAAAATAGGGGCTCGGACTACAACCTGGACGGGGTAGCGAATGACCGTCCGAACGCGATTGCGAACCATGTGAATGCGACTCACGCGCAATGGGCCGACGGCTTCAATCTTCCTGTCGAATTCTTTACCACGCCCTGCCTGGGTTGCGTCGGCAATCTGGGTCGCAACACATTTGTGGGCCCTGGATACTGGGCGGTGGACACTTCCATCTTCAAGACCTTCCAACTTTCCGAGCGGTTCCGCCTGCAATTCCGCGCAGAAGGGTTCAACGTTTTCAATCACACCAATTTCCAACTGGGCAACGCGACAGGGTCGACGGGATTCAACAACTTGAACAACAAATTCGGCCAGGCAAGCGGCACGTTCAACCCGCGCCAGTTGCAGTTCGGACTGAAGCTCACTTTCTGAGAGGGCGAAGGTAACATTTCCCCTCGCACAATCGAATGGTACGAGAAGGCTCCACTGGCTTGGCGAGCGTCCACGCAGAACTGGCATTCGGTTCAGAATGCAGCTAATCTATTCAGTAGGTGCAAACACGAAATGACGATCCAAGTCGAACTCAACGCAGAAATTGAAGCTCAACTCGTCGCGGAAGCTCGCGTCCAAGGAATACCGTTGGAAAAAGTGGCGGAGCGTCTCTTGCAGGAAGCTCTCTCTGCTCGTTTCGCGCCTCAAGGGAATCTGACTTCGGAAGGGTTTCATGCCATGCTCGATGCGCTGTCAGCAGGTTCCGAGGGATTGCCGAATCTGCCGACCGAGATCTTTACGCGCGAGAGTTTCTATGAGGATCGTGCTTAGATGACAGGCACGCCATACCTGATTGACAGCAACGTCCTTCTTCGCTGGGTAAAGCCGGATGATCGCGATTATCCTCTCGTTGTCTCCGCGATTGATGCTACTCTTCAGCGCGGTGCTGTGTTCTGCTACACGTCACAGAACGTTGCCGAATTCTGGAACACTTGTACTCGTCCACTTGACCGCAATGGATACGGGCTTTCTCCCCAAGAAGCCGACCGTCGGGCGCGGTTGTTTGAAGACAAGTTGCGGCTGCTGCCGGACAGTTTGGCTGTTCACCAAGAATGGCGCAACCTGCTTGTTGCGAGCAATGTCTCCGGGGTTCATGTGCACGATGCGCGATTGGTGGCCGCAATGCGAGTACACGGGGTCGGCAGGATTCTGACGTTTAACGAAAAGGACTTCGCTCGTTACACGGATATCGAAGCTGTTAATCCTCGAACCATCTCAGCAAAGCATCCATGAGCATCCGGTTAGCGTGAATCTCGAATCCAGAGTCCTTGCGATATGCTTCGGTGTGGCGAGCCGCACCCGAGGTCTCGCTAGCGCCGAGGCCGCCGAAATGCGCAATCAGTTTGCAATCACTTAAGGTGAACCTACGGGTATTTCCAAGTCCTTATAGCGCCGTCCGTGCTCTGTAAGTCCTTCCCTTGACGTTTTCAGGTGGATTCGAGTCCTACCTGAAGAGCCATTCCTTCAGCGGTTTACC
>PMCH01000057.1 GCA_003154055.1 Acidobacteriaceae bacterium | reverse complement strand
GCCGCCGAGCGCACGTTTCAGCTTCTAACCCAGGTTGCCGGACGCGCCGGACGTGGCCAGTCCCCGGGCAAGGTCGTGCTGCAAACATACTTTCCCGATCACTATGCCGTGAAGTTTGCGGCGCAACACGATTTCGCCGGCTTCTACGACAAGGAACTACAGTTCCGCGCCTGGATGCACTATCCACCTTACAGCGCGATTGCCAACGTACTCATCCGCAGCGAAAAACTTGACGAGGCACTGGCCTGGTCCGGCGAACTGGGACGCTGGTTCGAGAAGACGCGCCATGAGGGAATCCGCGTGCTCGGTCCGGCCGCCGCGCCCATCGTNNGGAAGCGTCGGCGCGGAAAATTCCGCGAACGCAGATTATTGTGGATGTGGATGCGCTGTGGTTGATGTAAAGCAGCTACTAGCTTCTAGCTGCTGGCTACTAGCTGTCGCGTCAAGAACGCTGCCGATCCGCCATCGCTGTCATCCTGAGCGAAGCGAAGGACCTATGCACTTTTGAGGTGTCGCCACGAAACGCAGCCGATCCCGAATTTAACCCGGTAGGTCTTGGAGCAGCCGAGGAATTCATGGGTCCTTCGCTTCGCTCAGGATGACAAATTGCGGAACATGCAAGAGTCACTTGCGAAGTAGCAATCTTCGTGCCCCGCCGCGCAGTTCATGGATCAGTTCGCGAACTCCTTCCCGCACCTCGGGCCAGACTTCGCGGCCGGAGCTGTGCGTGAACGGTGCGGGCGTGAAGCTGAGCACTAGCATCAGCACGGCAAACGCGGCGATCCACCGGCGCCCGCCCGTCACCGAAGGGCGAACTGGGACGGGAGGGTGCCGTGTCGTCATCGCCAGCAGCACCGCCCAGAGCAGCCATCCGGTCCAGAAATATTTTGCCAATGGGATCAGTGCAAGAACCGTAACAAATGACACCGCACGATGAAACTGCGGTGAAACCGAAAACACGATGTGCCCGCCGTCGAGTTGGCCTCCCGGCAACAGGTTCAGAGCTGTCGCGAACATTCCGACCCAGGCAGCGGCCGCAATCGGGTGGAGCGATAAGCCGGTAAGATTTCCGGCATGCAAGAGACGCCCGGCGATCTTGAATGCGAGCGGAAGTCCGAGCTGGAAATCAGAAACTGTCCCAGGAGTCAACGGGTGCGACAGTGACAATCCGACCAGCAGCGCACCACACGCCGGAATAAATCCCGCGATCGGTCCGGCGATCCCAATATCAAACAACGCTGCCCGCGAAGGGATCGGGCTCTTGATCCGGATGAAGGCTCCCAGCGTCCCAATCAGGCTGGGAAATGGAACAAAGAACGGCAGCGTCGCATACACGCGATAATGCCGCGCGTATAGATAGTGTCCCATCTCGTGCGCCAGCAAGATGAACATCAAAGTGAGCGAGAAGGGCATGCCCAGGAGCAAATTCGAAGGGTGTTGTACGATCCACCCAATCGGAAACAGCGACAGGCTATCGTCATTCAGCGAGAACACCGGCTGGTTATGCAGGAAATTGAACTGCATGCGCGCGCCGACCACCATCGTGCTCAGGAAGGTTGCGAACAGCAGAAGCAGGTGCAGCCACAACCGGTGACGTGGCGGCGGAATAACCCAGACTGCGGACGAATGCTCCCCTTCAAGGGTGGGCGGGAAAGGGGACGCATTTTCAGACATACGCGCTCGGGGCGGTTCGAAATCCACCACGGAGACACGGAGTCACGGAGAAAAGCAAGGGATTCAAAGATTCAGACACGATTAAGAAGACCTTCCCCTGACGCACTTTCTCCTGCTTCGCGGCCTTGCAGAGTTGATCTTGGCTCTCTCCGTGTCTCCGTGACCTCCGTGGTGAGATCTGTTCTGTCCCCACGGAAACAGCAGCAGGCACGCAGACCTAGTCAATCGACTGCAATTCCTTGCCGGGCTTGAAGCGCACCGCCTTGCCGGGTGGAATGGAAACTTCGGCGCCGGTACGCGGATTGCGTCCGATACCGGTCTTGCGCGGACGCACGTTAAACACTCCGAACCCGCGCAGTTCGATGCGGTCGCCGACAGTGAGCGCTTTCTTCATGCTCTGGAAGACGGTCTCGACGGCGAGCTCCGCCTTGGTCTTCGTGATGCCGGTGCGATTCACCACTTCATTGATGATGTCGAGCTTGATCACGGGCGTCTCCCGTCTCTAGATTCCAAAGCGTGCCTCAAGTGATTGATGCTAAGGGAGATAGGCTGGATTGTCAACCGGGGGACCATTCTCGTAATATGGCAGCACCAGCCAAGCGATTTGTAATTGGAAATTTGTAATTTGTGATTGTGGCCTCTGCCCCTGTCTGCGGCCTTGATCCAACCTGAAATTACCAATTACAAATCACCAATTACAAATTTTTCCAAGGAGTTCCATGATCAAGAGCGACCGCTGGATCCGCCGCATGGCGCAAGAACACGACATGATTAACCCCTACTCCGAAAAACAGGTGAGCCAGGGNNTTCGACGAGCGCTCGTTCGTGACGATCACCTCCGATGTCGCCATCATCCCGCCGAATTCGTTTGCGCTCGCCCGCTCGGTCGAGTATTTCAAGATTCCGCGCAGCGTCCTCACCATCTGTGTCGGCAAATCGACCTATGCGCGTTGCGGAATTATTGTGAACGTCACGCCCTTCGAGCCCGAGTGGGAAGGCTTCGTCACCCTCGAGATCTCGAACACCACGCCGCTGCCCGCGAAGATCTACGCCAATGAAGGCCTGTGCCAGATTCTCTTCTTCGAATCTGACGAGATCTGCGAGACCAGCTACAAAGACCGCAAAGGAAAATACCAGGCGCAGAAGGGGATCGTGCTGCCGAAGCTGTA
>PMCH01000288.1:2403-5423 GCA_003154055.1 Acidobacteriaceae bacterium | reverse complement strand
CCCTTCGGGTAGGCATCACCGCGAAAGTATCCGTCGTCCTTGGGATCGGAATAAATGATGACTCCTGCTGCCCCACGCTCCTGCGCCACAAATGCTTTCACTCCGCGAAAATTCTGGCCGTAGCGGACGATGACAATTTTTCCGCGCACATCCACATTCAAGGCTTTCAGCTTGTCGAAATCTTCGGGTGAACCATAGTTGGCGTACACGACTTCCGCCTCCGCATCACCGGACGGCGACATGCCGTTGTAGCCCATGACAACCCGGGGATCGTCCTGAAACGGATCGCCGTCAGCGTGCTCGCGCCGGGGACCGTGCATCTGGACGCCATCGGGGGCGGTCATGTCCACACTGATCTCTGCCGGATAGTTGAGCCAGACCTTGTACTCGACAATCTCGGCTTCCAGTCCTGCGTCGCGGAATTTTTGCGCCACGTAGTCGGCGGTCGCCTTGTCTTCGGGGGATCCCGCGATGTGCGGGGCCTGGGTCAGAATGCGCAGGTGCTCTTCGGCAAGCTTTGGATCGGGGGCGGCCAGGAAGCGCTTTTCGAGTTCGCGCTGGGCGGGGACATCGCGAAAGCCGGCGATGCTGGCGTTCTCCATGCCCGGCTGATCCAACGCCCGCAGGCTGGAAGCAAGTAACGCGAGGAAGAGCACCGTACCTGAGAGAAATTTCATCACGCTCCTTGTAGTAAGGACTGCTTGGTTCAGATTCTTTTCAGCACGGGTAAGACTTCATCCAGCGAAGCGGCTTCGTCCCAGCCGTAGACCTTGCGGAACACGACCCGGCCCTCGCGATCCACGACGAAGACGGCACGATCGCTGGCGCCGGCCCAAGGCCCCGACTCGCGCAGCACGCCATAACGCGCACAAACTTCTCCGTGCGGCCAGAAATCGCTGCACATGGGAAATTCGAACGGCCCGATTTCGTGCTCCCAGGCAGTGGTGTTCATGATGGAATCGACCGTGATGGCAACCGTTTCCGCGGGGATCGCCAGCACCCTGGAACGCTGCGCCTGGTACGCCGCCATCTGCTGCGCGCTTTCCGTCTGCCAGTTGAACGGATAAAACGCGAGGACTACGCTCTTCTGGCCGCGCTGTTCGCTGAGCCGCCATCTCTTGCGAACACCCGCGATCAGGGCTGGGAGTTCGAAGTCCGGCGCCTCTTCGCCAAGGGCCACCATTCCGTTCTGTAGCACTCCGCGAAGTCCGATTGGCGTCATGAAACGAAGATTGTACCGCGCAGGAGGAAATCGTTGCAGGCGCGCTACACTGAAATGTTATGGGTAAGACGCCAACCGCTCGATTCTCCGATCGGGTGGAGAACTACGTTCGGTACCGGCCAGGATATCCGCCTGAAGTGCTGGTTGTTCTGCGCGCGGAATGCGGCTTGCGGCCGGAGCACGTGGTCGCCGACATCGCCTCGGGTACGGGAGCCTTTACGCGGTTGCTTCTCGATAACGGTAACCATGTGTTCGCGGTCGAACCCAATGCGGAGATGCGTGAAGCCGGCAGCCGACTACTCGATTCGTACATAAACCTGACATCCGTCGCTGGAACCGCCGAGGAGACTACCCTGCCCTCCGCCTCGGTGGAGTTCGTCACTGCCGCGCAGGCCGCGCACTGGTTCGAGCGCGGGCGAGCACGGGAGGAATTTGCACGTATCCTGAAGCCGGACGGATGGTGTGTGCTGATCTGGAATGAGCGCCGCACCGCAAACACGCATTTCCTGCGCGACTATGAAGAGCTTCTGCTGACGTATGGCACGGACTACAAAGAAGTGCGCCACGAGAGGACGACGGCCACGATTCACGAGTTCTTTGCGCCTGCTCCTTACCAGGAACGCGCCTTTGACCTGCGTCAGCGATTCGACTACGAGGGCCTTGCCGGACGCCTGCTGTCGTCTTCCTACGCGCCGCTGGCTGGCCATCCCAATCATGCGCCGATGATGCGGAAACTGGAACGGATCTTTAACGCCCATTCGCAAAGCAACGTGGTCGAGTTTGAATACAACACCCGGGTGTTTTACGGCAGGTTGAAATAGTTTTTCGGGGAGATCTTACCCATGTCAGCAGACAAGTCTTTCCACATGTCTCCCGAAGATTTCCGCCGCCAGGGCCATGCCGTGGTGGACTGGATCGCGGACTACTATTCGCGAATCGAGAGCTTCCCGGTTCTGTCACGCGTGCAACCGGGCGAAGTGCGCTCGCACCTGCCGCAGGTTCCGCCGCAGCAAGGCGAACCGTTCGACAGAATTCTGGCCGACATCGACCGCGTGATTCTTCCCGGCGTTACGCACTGGCAGTCACCCAATTTTTATGCGTTCTTTCCTTCGAATGCCTCGGGGCCCGCGATTCTAGGAGATCTGCTCTCCTCGGGACTGGGCGTGCAAGGCATGCTCTGGTCCACCAGTCCCGCCTGTACCGAGCTTGAAACGCACGTGCTTGACTGGCTGGTCGCCATGCTCGGCTTGCCGGAAAAGTTTCTTTCCAGCAGCAGCGGGGGCGGAGTCATTCAGGACACCGCTTCGAGCGCTTCCCTGTGCGCGCTGCTGGCCGCACGCGAGCGGGCTACCCAGTTTCATAGCAACCTAGAGGGCTGCGATGGACGACTCGTGGCCTATGCGTCCACCCAAACTCATTCTTCGATTGAGAAGGATGTCAGGATCGCGGGCCTCGGTTCCGCTAACCTGCGGGCAATCGAGGTGGACCAACACTTCGCGATGCGGCCCGACGCCCTTGCACGCCAGATCCAGGCGGATCGCGCAGCGGGACTGGTTCCCTGCTTCGTGTGTGCAACCGTGGGGACAACCTCTTCCAATGCGATGGATCCAGTGCGCGAGATCGCCGGCATCTGCAAGGAAAACAACCTGTGGCTGCATGTGGATTCCGCGATGAGCGGAACGGCAGCACTCTGCCCGGAGTTCCGCTTCATTCAGGACGGCCTGGAACTCGCCGACAGCTACTGCTTCAATCCGCACAAGTGGATGTTCACCAATTTCGATTGCAACTGCTTTTACGT
>PMCH01000288.1:0-2375 GCA_003154055.1 Acidobacteriaceae bacterium | reverse complement strand
CGGCTGGCGCAGCAGTTTGCCGATTGGGTACGGAACGATTCACGCTTCGAACTGGCCGCGCCCGTTCCGCTGAACCTGATCTGCTTCCGCCTGCGTTCCGGCGACAGCGACAACCAGAAGTTGATGGACCATCTCAACCAGAGCGGCGATCTGTATCTCACCCACACCCGGCTCGACGGCAGGCTCACCTTGCGGCTCTGCGTGGGACAAACTCACACCCAGACGCGTCACGTGGAACACGCGTGGCGACGGATTCAGCAGGAAACTGCGAAGCTCACCCATTCCTGATACCTTGGCGGGATGGCGCGGGAGATCTCAGCGGGCGGCGTGGTGGTGCTGGAAATCTCTGGAGTTTGGCACGTCGCCCTGATTGAGCCACAGAAGGAAGGCGCCAAACCGGGCAAAGGGACCCGGAAACGCGCACCGGCGGTTCTAGCTCTTCCCAAAGGGTTAATCGATCCGGGAGAAACTCCGCACGCTGCCGCAGTGCGCGAGGTGCACGAAGAAACCGGCATCATCGCTCAAGCTGTCGCCAAACTCGCCGACATCAAATATGTCTACGTTCGAACCTGGGGCGATGGTGAAAAGGTATTCAAGGTTGTGAGTTTTTACCTGCTGCGCTATG
Source organism: Acidobacteriaceae bacterium (assembly GCA_003154055.1). Classification (GTDB taxonomy): domain Bacteria; phylum Acidobacteriota; class Terriglobia; order Terriglobales; family Acidobacteriaceae; genus Acidiflorens. The sequence continues at coordinate 1,750 of PMCH01000288.1, read as the reverse complement.
TCTCCGGAGAGATCGATGACGTTACGCCGGAAATGCGAATTGAAGTGAAGCACGCGTCGTGGGTGCCGCTGGCCGAGGCGGAACAACAGATGGCATACAGCCAGGAACGCAAGGTAATCCGCCAGGCCCAAGCGTATCTCGCCAGCCACGGACTGGCGCCGAAAAACAGCGCCGGCGAGTGAAATTGTCCGCTCAGAACCGTCACACGGATATGTGATCCATGCACTTGCGGAAACAGGCGAGAACGTGATCGGAAAACTCAATCAAGCTGTTGAATCTAAAAGATTTATATTGACATCCCCGTCCGCCGGCACTACCCTCGATTCAACTAAATAGGGCGCATGCCGTTGCCATCCTCACCCCACATCTATCGGCATGCGCCTGTTGTTTTTTGNNAGTCAGCGGCCGGATCGTCCCTTTCCTGAGATCACCTAACTGCATCGGCCCGATGGAGACCCTTACCAGCCGCAACACCTCCATCCCCAAAGCTGCCAGCAGGCGTCGAATGTGGCGATTCTTGCCCTCCTCCAGAATGATTTCCAGCCAACTGTTCTTCTGGCCGTGCCGCAACAGGCGCACTGCCCGGACGCGCAGAGGCTCGCCCCCATCACGGACACCCACGGTCAGAGCGCGGAGTATCTCTTCTGTGGCGACGCAATCGACCTGCACGTGGTAGGTCTTGTCCAAGTGGCTGGCGGGATCGGTGATCCGCGCCGCCCACTCGGAATCATTCGTCAGCAGGAGCAGGCCTTCGCTGGCCTTGTCCAGGCGACCGACCGGGCCGATCCAGTTTTGTTCCGGCGGAAGCAGGTCATACACGGTGCGCCGGCCTTTCTCATCGGAGGCGGAGGTCACCACGCCGCGCGGCTTATTCATGACGAGGTAAACCTTGGGGCGCTCGCCGACGGCGGCGCCATCCACGGCGATGCGGTCGTGTGCCATGCGCACCGGCGCTTCCGGGTCCCGGACAACCCGAGCGTTCAGCGAGACGCGACCCGCCTCGACCAGCGACGTCGCCTGCGAGCGCGAGCAATAACCCATCTTGGAGAGGGCACGTGCCAGTCCGAAGCGCTTTCCGTTCTTCACGCCTCCATGCTAAATCCAAGAGGCCTTGCAGGGAGAAAAGCGGGGCCTCGCACCGGGTCGCCCGCTACCGCAGCGACTAACACAGGCGCCGGGTCAGGCACCGGAAAGCTTCCCGAAATCGCTTCTTTCGCCCTGCGGCTCCTGTCGTTGATCGGACTCAGATCGTTGACAAGGATTGCCGCGCGGCTTAGCTTCGTCAGTGTTTACGGTCTGTACTATCATGAATCGATAAATGTTCGTACGGCTGCCCCATTTGCTGATGCGGGGGAGTCTTAACTTTTTTCTACACAGGCAATCATTCGAATCGCGTACCGAAAGGGCGGTAAATCGGCAGACCGCCTCTCCGGAACTCGTTGAGTAACTTCGCCTGGCTCGGCCGAACTCATCCCGCCGGGCAGCATGCAGGAGGAAATATCCAATTCCTCGGGATCGACGTCGGCACCGGCGGGACTCGCGCTCTGGTCATGGACGAGCGAGGAAAGGTGGTTGCTTCCGGAGCTGACGACCACGCACCGTTTGCCTCCCCTCAATTGGGATGGGCGGAGCAGGATCCGCGGGATTGGTGGCGAGCCTGCGGCCAGGCAGTCCGGCGCGCCCTCGACCACATGGGTGCGGGCGGGGATGAAATCGCCTGCGTCGGATTCTCTGGCCAGATGCATGGAGC
>PMCH01000075.1:587-11389 GCA_003154055.1 Acidobacteriaceae bacterium | reverse complement strand
CCCGATCACTACACCAGCCCCCACTACTTTCTGGAGCCCCTTTGGAGAGGCAAGAACCCGTTTGCTATTCTGGCCATGAATGAAGGCCGAGTGACGGGCGTTCTCACGGGACTGGACGAGGGCAAGCAAGTTACTTGCGGTCTTCCCGGCCGGCCGCAGGTGCTGATCGATCCCGACAGCGAAGCGCGAGTGACGTCAGCGGCTCTGGCCGACGCACTCGTTTCCGAGTTTCCGCGCGCGCGCTTGATCACCGCCTGCAGTTGGAGTTCGGCTCTGGCGCCGGAATTCGAACGGCGGCACTTTCGCGTGCGGGAACTGCACACCATTGTCGTGCTCGACCTCCGTCCTGGCGCCGAGGCGCTGTTCCAATCGTTTCACGATGGCCGGAAACGAAATATCCGGACCGCAATTCGCCGGGGCGTGGAAGTTTCCGAAGTCAATACTGCCCAGGACCTGGCCGACTACTGGGACGTTTATTGCGCGTGGCTGAAAACCCCGCGCAAAACGATCCACTCCGACCGGGACTTTGACAAGGCGGAGGAGGTCCATCGATTACGGGCAACTCATCGCCGGTTTCTCGCGCGAGCCAACGGTAAGGCGATTGCCGCAACCACGGTCCGGTTTTTCCCCGGGGGCTTGATCGAGTATTCCGCCAACTGCTCCCTCGATGAATTCAACGGGCTTCGCCCTAATGATCTGCTTATCTGGAAAACCGTTCAGTGGGCCTGTGATCACGGTTTTTTGCGATACTCTCTGGGAGCAGCGCATCCGTTTCTCCAGAAATGTGGCGGAACAATCGTTCCAATCTATCGTTATCGTCTCGACCGAACTTTCCTGCAGCGGGTTGAGATTCGGGAAAAGGCCACGGAAATCGGCGTGCATCTGCTGCACCGTTTCCGGGCGTCACGGTCAGTCGCAAAAAAGGGCTTCAAGCTTTTCGCGGGTGGCGCAAAACCATTCGGGAGCAATGCTGGGGCTGGCCGGGGAGCCGCAAAGCACTAGCGCTCAAAAAGTCACCCGCCGGCCGCCTGCTTGGGGCGTGCTCGGGTTTAGCGGCCGGTGGGTTCTTGTCTCCTTACTCACCCTGTTTGCTTTCAGGAGTAGTTATGCTGCTTGAACCCCGGGGTGAAAGAAAAGTTCCGGACCTCCGGGGAATTTCTTTTGCAGATTGCAAGTCCCGCCGGATGAATATCTTACGGGCGGCGAATTTACTCCGCCGCTGGTTGCGACCCGTGGCTGGACGCTGAAGCCTGTGACCCGGCACCTGTGACCTGGTCTACTCCGGCAGGGCCACGGTCTTGGCGGTCATCAGCTCGGTGAAGCGGGGGTCCTTCCTTAGTTCGGCGAACTCATTGTCTTTGTATACGTTCGCGATCTCCTTATAACCATCTTCCATGGCCTTTTTCAGATAATGGAGGGAGCGATCAACAATTCCACTCCGGGCGTACAGCTTGGCGAGGACATAGTCGTAGCGGGCCCGGTCCTCGGGAGACGGAAGCATGGCCTGCACCCCAGCCCGTGAGGTTCGCTCGAAGATCTCCGGATCGAGTTTCATTGCCGTCGCGTAGTCCGTGGTGGCGGCTTCGAATTGCCGCCGGGCGAAATAGGCCGCTCCGCGATTGTTGTAGTAGGACGCCGAGTCACTGCTCAGGGCGATCGCCTTGTCATACATCTTGATCGCCTTCTTGAAATTGCCGTTCTCGCGGTGGAATACCCCGAGCTGGTAGTAGATGACGCCGAGGTTGTTATAGGCATCGGAGTGGTTCCGATCGGCACTGATGGCCCGCTCCAGCGACTTCTTCGATTCCTTGAGCCGCTGCAGCATCATCTGGCAAATACCGATTTTGTTCAGCAGGTTCGAAGTGGCGGGTCCCTTAATGAGGGCGGCCTGATAGTAGTCCACTGCGTCGAGGTAGTTCTTGTCGGTGCGCAGGAGATCGCCCTGGCTCTCCAGTTCCTCCGCAGTGGCTCCGGGAGCGGGAGGCTCGGCTCGGTGGAGCGGCGGAGGACCGACCTGGAGTTGTTCGGAGTTCTGGGCTTGCAATGGGACAACCAGAACTGCACCGACGAAGAGAATTGATGCGAAGCTGATGCGGTTCCAGGAAAGCATATCTACCCCCGGCCAAACGTTTCGGGACTTCAATGTTTCGCGGTATTCAGCGTCCGGCGCGATGTAGCTTGCACTTCTGAGACCACGAGTCCTGGTGGCTACTGCGGACGCGTACCNNAGAACCTTCTCGGAATTGCCTCCGAACATGCGGGTGAAGAAGCCGCTGACCCCGGCAGCCTGGTCGCAGGTGTCGCGCGGCTCGGTGCCAGCCACAAAGGCGATGGTGTAGGTTTCGGGGCAGGATGGAGTCGCCAGACGGTTCGTGATTTTGTCCAACTGCACGTCCACGACGCCTTCGGGCTGGCTGAAAGACTTCACGTCGGAATAGCCGGGCAGTGTGACCGCCTTCTTCATGAACTCGGCCCAGATCGGGGCGGCGGTCAGCGCACCGCTCAGGCGGATATCGCTGTAGTCGTCGTATCCGACCCAGACGATGCAGAGTAGATTGCTGGTGTAACCGGCGAACCAGCCGTCGTGCGAACTACCCGTCTTGCCCGCCGCCGGGGCGGTGAAGCCGCGGGCGCGCACTGGGAAGGCGGTTCCGAAGTTGAGCACGCCTTCCATCATGTTGGTCATGATGTAGGCGACGCGCGGATCAAGGACCTGTTTCTTGTCCGTGCTGAAATTCATGACCACGTCGCCTTTGGAGCTTCGCACAGAATCCACGTATATCGGCGAGAGCCGCACTCCGCCGTTGGCGAAAGTCGTGTAAGCGGCGGTCATGTCCACTGGAGTGGCGTCATAGGCGCCGAGAGCCATCGCCGGAGTTGCTTTCACCGAGGCAATTCCAGCGGCGCGCGCCAGGTCTGCCACTTTGTCGTAGCCCACTTCTTCGGCGACTTTTACCGTCGCGTTATTGAGCGACATCGCCAGCGCGTATCGGAGCGTGACGTCGCCGTGGTACTCCTCTTTGTAATTACGCGGCTCGTAAATCTGATCGCCGTAGGAGAACGTGGACGCCTGATCCGGCACCATGGACGCGGGCGTGATTACCGTGGCGGAACCGTCGAGCGCCGTGTTCATGGCAGCGGCATACACAAACGGCTTGAAGATGGAGCCGGTCGGCCGCTTGGCGAGCGCGTGATTCAACTGGCTCATGCCGTAGTTGCGTCCGCCGACCAGTGCCTTGACCTCGCCGGTGTGCGGATCCATCGCGACCAGCGCCACCTGCGCCTGCGGGCCCGGAGCGACGGTGGTCTCGAACTTGTTCTTGCCGACCTTGGTCTTCTTGGTCCGCATCTTGGTGATCTGGTCATCCACCAGCTTGATGCCGATTTCGACGGCCTGGGCTGCGGCCCGCTGCAAGTCGGGGTCGAGCGTGGTGTAGATGCGGTACGACTGCTCNNTCAACCATGGACTCGATCACGGTATTGCGGCGCTCCAGGGCGCGCTCCGGATGTCGGTAGGGCGACAGGAAGCTGGGCGCCTGAATGAGCCCGGCGAGCAACGCGGCTTCGGGCACCGTCACGTCTTTCAGATCCTTGTTGAAATAGGAGCGCGCACCCTCGGCAAAACCCGAGATTGTGAAAGACCCGCGCTGGCCGAGGTCCACGCGGTTGGCATAGAACTCGAAGATCTGCTGCTTGGAAAATTTCTGCTCCAGTTCGACGGCGATCAGCATCTCGATCAGCTTGCGTTTGAAGGTCTTCTCCGGCGTGAGAAAAAACGCGCGCGAAAGCTGCATGGTGATCGTGGAGCCGCCCTGCTGGTGCCGCTGGTGGGTGATGTCCACCCAGCCGGCTTCCGCCAGCCGGAAGAAATTCACTCCGCTGTGCTGGAAGAAGCGGCGGTCTTCGATCGAGGTGACCGCGTCCACCATGACCTTGGGGATTTCGTCGTACCTCACCAGCGAACGTTTGGAGCGCTGTTCCGCGTCAAAGAGCGAAGCCACCAGTTGCGGCTCGAGTTCGTAGGCCGCGAGGTCGCCCGAAGCNNTTTTCGGTGTAGCCGGCGTGGCGCAGTTCGGTGGCAATATCACGCACCGAAAACGCGGCTCCGACCTTGACCAGCTGGGGGCTGGCGAAAATCTTCGCGGAGTTGGCAAATACCGATCCGCGGAAGCGTTGCTCAATGATGCGGTCGTACTTTACGTACCAGTAGGCAAAAAAGCCCACCACCAGCAGAGAAAGCGACATGAAAGCCAGCAGCGCAGCCCGCACCACGGGATCGCGGGGAAGCAGAAGGCTCCGGCGTCCGCTGGCGCCGCTTCCGGCTCTCGGGATTTTCAGCTTAATGGCCACGGGATGGCTCTAAACGATCTACAAAAGCAATTCTCAGTCCGAATTTCCAAGCCGGCTGAGGCGAGCCGCTGCGTTGATTCTAAATCAGAAAGCGGGCGCTACAAGGTTTGGATGCGTGTCTAACCAGAGACGGGGTGTGGGGAAGGGGACGCTGCCAAGGCCGTTTCAGTGTTGCGCAGATTCAGGAGGAAGGGGTGAGGTTGAAAATTGGGCTACCCCTCCGGGGCTCGACTTCTGAAGGTCCCATCGGACAGGTCGATCTGAAAGATAGAAGTTCGGCGGGGAAGCTCAAGAAGCTGAATGGAAAAAGGTGGCAGCGAGAGAGTGAAGAACCGAAAGCCAAGAGCCAAGAGCCGCTCTTAGAACACGCCCTTGTTCTTACTGGAGGGATGGAAGTCGAGAGTCGTCGAGTAACCCGGCAGATTGACGGGCACGCTGTAGTCGGCTTCGATCGAAAGGGAGCCGGTGCCATTGGAACCCGTCCGGGAAACGTGGACTTGCTTCGCCGTGAGCGGAATATCGTATTCGCGGGCGTGCTTGACGATGCTGTCCCGGATATCGTCTTCGGTACGGGTGCCGTAGGTGGACTGGATGGCCTCGGTCTTGATGGCGTCCTCGAACTGGTAGTTCGAGAAATACACCGGGACAATCTTGATGCCCACGATGCCCATGACCACGAAAAGGGCGAACCCGCCGATCATTTTTAGAGATCCCATAAGACAGTTTCTCGCTGCTGGTTTCTTGTTGCTGGTGCTGCGAGCTTCCAGCTTGCGGGGCTAGTTCTAAGGGCGATCTGCGGTCGGTGCTTAGCGCACGGTTGGCAGTAGCCCTTGGAAGTACTCCCCTATGGTGGGAATTTTAACGTCGGTGCTCTGGCGAGTCGAGCGTTGAACGACTTCCACGGTATCTTCGGTAACCTTCTTCCCCACGTTGATTCTAAAAGGGATACCGACCAGATCGGCGTCCTTGAATTTCACGCCTGGGCGTTCGTCGCGGTCGTCGAGTAGAACATCGTGTCCGGCAGCCTCAAGGAGGCGGGCAATGTCCTCGGCGGCGGTGCGGATCTGGTCGTCTTTCGTGTTGGTGGGGACGACCACGACCTCGAAAGGCGCGATCGAAGGTGGCAGCCAGAATCCGTTTTCGTCGTTCGACTGCTCGATGGCGGCGGTGAGGATGCGCTCAATGCCAATCCCGTAGCTGCCCATGATGGGCGCTACCTCCTTGCCGTTGCGGTCGAGCACGCGCGCGCCCATGGACTCGGAATATTTATACCCGAGCTTGAAGATGTGTCCAACCTCGACGGCGGTGTCGATGCGGAGCGCGGCGCCGCAGTTGGGACAGTCCTCGCCGGCGCTCACGGCGCGGACGTCGGCCGCGATGGTGTACTGGAAATCCTTGCCCGGCGTCACATTCTTGAAGTGATAGTCCAGTTTGTTCGCGCCGCAAATCATGTTGGTGCGGCCGGCGAGCCTCTCGTCAAGCACGACGTGCATGCTGCGAGGATCGCCCGCTTGTTTCTTGGGATCCCACACGCCGAGCGATTCCTTGGGCTTCACCACCAGGCCGACGGGTCCGATGTAACCGGCGGGGCCCTGGAAGTACTTCTCCAGTTCCTCGGTCTGCATGGGGCGAAGCTCGCTCGCCTTGACCAGCGTGAGCAGCTTGGTTTCGTTCACCGTCTGGTCGCCGCGCAAGAAAGCTACGACCGGTTGTTCCTGAGCCTTGGCGCCGTCTTCGCCGGGTTTCTGCGCCATGTAGGCCACCGCTTTGATGTCCTGCTTGGCGGAAATGTTCAGGAACTCCGCCACATCGGCGATGGCTCCCTTGCCGGGCGTGTGGATGAGCAGCGGCTTGCCGTCGCCTTCAGGCTTGAGGTCTTCGATTGGGGCCAGCTTCGAGGTGGCCTTCTCCATATTCGCGGCGTAGTTGCACTTCTCGCAGCTGACGACCTGATCCTCGCCCGCCGGGGTGCGCACCATGAACTCCTGCGACTGCGATCCGCCCATCGCGCCGGAGTGCGCGTCGATCACCATGTACTTCAGCCCGCAGCGGTCGAAGATGCGGCAGTAGGTGTCGTAGTGCTTGAGATACGAGACGTCGAGCCCGGCGGCGTCCATGTCGAACGAGTACGCGTCCTTCATGATGAACTGGCGCACGCGCAGCAGGCCCGACTTGGGACGGGGCTCGTCGCGGAACTTGGTCTGAATCTGATACCAGATCTGGGGAAGCTGCTTGTAGCTGCGCAGTTCCTTGCGGGCGATCGAGGTCATGACCTCTTCATGGGTCATCCCCAGGCAAAGTTCGGCGCCCTTGCGGTCTTTCAGGCGAAACATGTTGTCGCCCATCACCGACCAGCGCCCGCTCTCCTCCCAAAGTTCGCGCGGGTGGAGCGTTGGGAGGAGGAACTCCTGGCCGATCTTGTCCATTTCCTGGCGGACGATCCCCATGATTTTCTGGGTCGTGCGATTGCCGAGGAACAGGAACGAGTAAATGCCCGCGCCCAACTGTCGGATGTATCCCGAGCGGACGAGGAGCTTGTGACTGGCGACCTCGGCATCAGCCGGGGCCTCGCGAAGAGTAGGAATAAAGAGTTCAGACCAGCGGTGCATGGTTTTATCAAGTCCCGAGTGGCGAGTAGCGAGTCGCGAGCGACAGGCCGTCGTTCATTTCGCAAGGGAATTCGTTATTGTAAATGATGGCGCCGCCACCGAGGCGGCCGGGGATCCTTGCCGGTCCTTATTGCACTCGGACCACTTGCTACTGAGTGCCGGATATTGACTGCCCGCTACGCCGCCAGCCCCTTCAGAATTTCCTTCCCCAGCTTCTGCGTTTCCCCAAAAAATTTCTGATACTCGGCGAATATCCGGTTCAGTTCGAGCGACTGGTCGGGGGTCATCTTGCGGCGGAGCATCATGTCGCGCACGTGGACCGGGTTGGGCAGGGTAGCGTCTTCGGTCAGCTCTTCAAGGGCGGTTGAGGGATTGTAGTGGTACATGCAGTTATTCTACCGCTGCCGAGAAGGTGACAGGAACGCAGGTGGCAGATGGCAGGTGCTAGGAATGGCCGAAGGATTGTCTTTGCTGGAAGATGGAGGGCTTCAATTCTCAGATAGTTGTTTTTCCTGCCACCTGCCAACTGCGACCTGCGACCTGACACCTGCCCCTACTCGCTCGGCACCGGGCGGTGGAGGCGGCTTAATACTGTCTCCAGGGTCGCGGTCAGCAGGCCGGAGTTCTGGTCGAGATCCAGCCTTGATTTTTCGAAGTACGCATCGGCGCCATCGCGGAGGAGTTTTTCCTCGTTTTTCTGAGAGAGACTGGTCAGCACGATGACGGGGATGGCCGAGGTGGCGGGATTCGCCTTAAGGGCGCGCAGCACTTCGGGGCCGCTGAGCTTGGGCAACATCATGTCGAGCAGGATAATGTCCGGCATCTTCTCGTTAGCGACCCGCAGGGCTTCCTCGCCGTCGGCTGCGGTGCTCACTTCGTAGCCCGCATGGGTGAGAACGCGCTCCGTCGCCATGCGCAGGAACTTGCTGTCCTCGACCAGCAGGACCTTGGACTCTGTTGTCGTCGCCACAGGGACATCTCCAAGGTGGTGATCGGCAACCGTGGGTAAGACTTTAGGAGTCGGACGAGCTTCGGGAGAACCGAGGCCAGCGCCGCGGAAAGCCCGTCCCAGAGACCACCGCCACCCGGCGCGGAAACCAGGAAAAAGGGCGGGACCGAAGTCCCGCCCGCTGGTCCACTTCCGTGGTTAGGGTTACTTGCCAGTTCCGGACAGAGCGACATTCTGCGGACTGTCGGGAGCGTTGTCGGTGAAGGTGAGATTGCCGGTGCGCGCGCCGGTTTGGGTGGGCGTATAGCTCACCTTCACGATACAAGTGGCGCCACTAGCGACCGTACTGCCGTTAACGCAAGGTGTTATCTTCTTGGTCGCCTTCACCGGCACAAGCGCGAAGTCGCCCGTGATGGCGATACTGGTGATGTTCAGCGTGGCATTCCCAGTGTTGGTCAAAGTGACTTTCTTCGGTCCCTTCGTCACACCCACGAGTACTTTGCCCCACTTCAGCGACGCTGGTGAGAGGCTGACGGTTGGTCCGCCGCCGCCCGACCCGGCAAGTGCGTTGATCAGGGCGATCCCGGTCGGACTTCCCCAGCCGGTCGCCAAATCGAAGCCCGCTACTGCAGGAAAGCCATTGCTGCCGCTGGTGATGTCGTGGAAAGCGGCGCCATAGCCTGACCCCACACCAATCTGATAGATGGCCGGGTTCACGAAGCCGAGTCGCGGATTGCCGTTGGCAATCGCCTGTTGATTGATCAGAGCCAGAAAGCCGGCCCACATGGGTGCCGCAAAACTGGTCCCGCCCCAGCCTCCAGAGCAGCCCCGTTGGTCGGCGCAGACGTAAAAGTCAAAATTGGATTCCGCCGATACGTCGGGGGAGTTCCGCAGAGTTGTGGACCCTTTGTTGCCCGAGTTAATCACGCCCGGAAGCTGCTGCCAGGCGGGAATGGGGAAAGCGTCCGGCGTATAGTAGCCGCCGCCGCTGTCAATCCACGCAGTTTCCGAACTCCAGGGACCACCTGGGCTGCTTACCTGTAAGTCCGTGCCGCCGACCACCGTCACATACGGATCGTCGCCCGGAAAAACAAACCTGGAATTTGCCTTATACGCGCCACTGTCGCCGGCTGCTTGAAAGAAATTCTGTCCCTGTGCCGCAAACTTCTGGAAATAAGGGTCGGCAGCGTTGGCGTCTGACGGGGTCCAGCTCCACGAAGACCCGATCTGCCCGACCAGTGGAGAATGCGTGGACATGGAACTAAGGATGGCGGTATCGGTGGACCCCACAAACACATACAGTCCCGCCAGGCCCGGGGCCATGGAGACCGCCTGCGTGATATCGAGGGTTTGCTCGGCATCATCACAGGGATTGACGCAGTTCACACTGGTTCCATCCGTGGAAATGCCAACCACCGGGACGCTGTAGCTTTGTCCGGCGTTGGCGAAGTAAGTGTTCACGTCGGCGATGTCATATCCGACGTACTCCAGCAATCCAACCGACTGCCCGGCGCCGGTGAGGGCCGTTCCACCGTAGTAGGCCGCCCGCATATCGCTGCCGCAATAAGTGCTCCCGGGGCAGGAGCCCTTCACGAGATTGGACTGCACCTTGATATTCTTGTGGCGGTAAAGAGGACGCGGGATCGAATAGTTGTCCAGACCCGAGATGTGCCACAGCGGGAACGGCAGGTCCACCGTGGGCTCCCGGTCCGGAGCATAGAATGTGCGTTTTTCCGTGGGGTGCTGGTAGACGCCCATGGTCACATGGAAGGCTTTCTCGATGGCCGCCACTGTGCCCTTGAGCTGCACGTCCATGGCATCGTGAGAGCCGCCCACCACCGCAAAGCCGTTCGTTTTCGCGAAGTGAATCAGCGAGTCATAGTCTTCCTGGCTGGGACCAAACCTCGCGGTAAACTCTGAAACCGTCAGGAAGTGCCGGAAGGAAGCGCTGGAAGGATTGTAGAGTTCCTGCAGGAAATTATCCAACTCGGGCTGATGGCGCAGCGGCAGAACGATGTCGAAGCGCATGGACTGTGTTGCGGGGAGCCGCCCGGCGGACAGCGCCTGCCCATTGAGAGTCACTTCACGCACATGGCGCGTCAATACGGACTGCGCCTGGGAAACGATATTGGCGGCCAACACCATTGCGACGACGGTGAGAAGGAACACACCTGATCTGCGAATCACGATTTCTCCTTTTGGGTATGAAAGTCTGGGAGGATACTTTGGTTCTTGGCGTGGCTCCAGAAACCACGCCTGAATTCTGGTCCAACCTGGCTGATTGAACCGTCGGAAGTAACAACTGTTTGCATCAGAAAACAGCCCAACACGCACGCAATCGCCGTGCAATTGCGCAGCAGTATACAGCCAAGAACTGCTGACACACGGGAAAAGCAAAGTGGGCGAGTGCAGAATTTGCGGCTGCGAACAACGATGAGTGCTAGTAGTGCGTATGTGCAGTAGTCGCTGTGTTCTTATGCGCATCTTCTTGCAGCCATCTACTACTGGCCGTCGTTGACTGAGCTTCGTTGCAGGCGCCCCTGTCGCTACCTTGAAGGCCAAACTCCCTGACGACTGCCGCGTGGCCCACTATTCCGCGGCTTGCGAATGAGCGGGAGAAAGTCACGGCCGATCTTGAAGTGAGTCCATTTCATCCGTCCGAAGCAAAGCAATCCAGCGTCCGGGAACTCGGCTGGCCCTCCGACCTTCAAATTTTCCTGAAAGCCATGACGGTTTTTCCCGCCAGATTTCGCATTGCGAACTGAATCGGCAGGACTCGACCAGCCGAAGTGACGCGCTGCGGCGGCGCGAAACACGCTGTCCCCGAGGCGGAAACCTCTGGAAATGGAGTGCAACTATGTTCGATCGCGACTCAAAAATTGACAAACTTCGGG
>PMCH01000075.1:0-576 GCA_003154055.1 Acidobacteriaceae bacterium | reverse complement strand
GCGTCGACCAACAACGGCGGCAGCTGGCTCGCGGTCTCTCCCGCCGGCAACCCCTGCTGCTACACGCCCTTCCCTGTTTCTGTGATCGTGACCGCGGGGAATCTGGCGGCTGGAACTTATACGGGGCAAGTGGTGATTACCAATTGGGCCAATTCGAACATCAAGCTGACCATCCCGGTAACGCTCACGGTTGCAGCCTCAGGCGCGACCTTTTTCGATGATCTTCCGGGCAAGTTGAGCTACGCCTTCAAGACCAACGGCACGCCAGTCTCGCAGTCGTTTCAGATCCGGAACTCGGGGTCGGGCACGCTGAACTGGACCCTGACCAGGAGCACCGCGGATGGCGGAAGCTGGCTGAATGCGACCGCGAGTGGGACGGCGCCTTCCACGATCGCAGTCAGCATTACCAAAGCCAACCTGCCTGGAGGCGGCGCGGTCGCGGGTACCTTCGTAGGCCAGTTGCTGCTCCAGACGTCCGGTGACAGTGTCACCATTCCGGTGGCGGTCACGGTCGGCGCCGCGTTTACTCAGGTCAATCCGCTCAACTTCACCATGCCGTTCGCGGGAGCGAATCCC
>PMCH01000269.1 GCA_003154055.1 Acidobacteriaceae bacterium | reverse complement strand
GTCTTGAGAATCAGTTTCGCCCCGTAAAGCATGCTGTCGCTCCTAGGAAATCCTGTGTCACTGCCAGTTCAATCGAGATAGGCCGCATAGCGCAGCCACTGCTCAACCCGCTGGATGCCTTCGCCGAACCTGACGCGAGGCTCGTATCCGAGCACTCGCTTTGCTTTCTCGATGCCGAAAAATACGGTCGTACTTTGCGTGGCCACGGTGACCGGATCGGGGATATATTTTCCGTTCTTTGCAGCGACCGCTGCCGTCCGGCGCACGCCAAACCGGGCCCGCAGACGATCTCGCTTTTCCGGGGGCAGGGAAGTCACCCAGTTCCAGGCCCACTTCACGAGGGCTTCCGTCACCGGAATCCGCATGAGCAACTCGCGAAACTCTTTGCTGCGCATCACCCGCCCTGCTGCCCTCACCGATCCCATGATCATCCCAACGGCTTTCGGCCGGGCCGCCATGATTTCCTCGGGCGACGCGTCTCCCACCTGCGGTGGCGCGGCCATCATCGCCACGTGGGCCCGGATGAAGTCACCCCACGTCACCTTGTCCCCGTCGGTGATGAAGAATGTTTCGTTCAGCGCGCGGTCATTCTCCAGGCTGAGCAACATCGCGTCGATCAGGTTGTCCACATAGGTGGTATTGCAGGCCCCACGACCGCCATCAATGAACGAGACTCTTCCGCCGCGCAAGTCATCCACCAAACGTGTGGACCACGCGGAATACGGCCCCCACACGATGGACGGACGCAAGATGGTCACCGGCAGCCCGCGCCTTCCGTAGCGCAGGACGACTCGTTCTGCCGCCGCTTTATTGTCGCAGTAGGCGTCCCCGGTCTTGCGAATTGGAGCGTCTTCACTCTCTGATCCCGGCGGTGGAGTGATTCCATACACCGCGGCCGTGCTCACGTGCACGAACCGCTTCGCTCCGGCTGCGAGCGCAACCGCCAGCATGTTTTCAGTCCCGCGCACGATAGCGCCGGCATTTCCCAGGCCGCAATGGATGACGATCTTGGCGTCGCCGAGCGCCTGCCGCAGCGTCTCGGGCTCCATCAAATTCCCGGGACACAGTTCCACCGGCATGCGCGCAATCCGTGCTGCCTTGTGCATGCTATGTACCAGCGCCCGGACTTTCGGCGCCCCGGCCTGCACCAGTCGCTCGCACACGCGTCCGCCAATGAATCCTGTAGCTCCGGTGACAAAAACGGTTTCATTCCGCCAGTTCATGCCCGGGCCTCACTGCGCGCGACTTTGGTACCCGCTGTCTCCGCCCAGGGTTCCGGAATGCGCCGCTTGTGCGCATAGCAGTTCTCGATCAGTTCCAAAACCCGCACCGCCTGCCAGCCGTCCACTTCCGGTTTACTGCCGGTCGCGACGCTCTGCACGAAGTTGTCGAGTTGCCGCAGGTAAGAACTTCCTGCGGGATAGTCATCGAGGCGGAGCGTCTGGCTGACGGCTTTGCCGGCAATCGCGCGGTGCAGCACCACAACCTCTGGATCCTGGACCGAGATCTCGGCATTCGCCTGCGAACCGCGGATCAGCAGGCGATTCTTCAATGAAAATGTCCGGCTCAAACGCAAGCGTCCCTTGATTTCTCCCCAATGGCCGTCATGCTTCACGTCAAGAATGGCGTTGGCTTCGATGCCGCTGCCCCAGTCGTCATCCTGGTAGTCAAACGCGGTCACCGGCCCGAACCAGTCAATCACGCTGTCGAGCATGTGGACGCCGAAGTCCACCAGCGCGCCTCCGCCCGCCTTGGCGCGGTCAAAGTAGAAACCTGAGGCGCTGCGCCAGTCGAACGCGCCGCCGTACTGGAAGTCGTAGTCGCGAACTGTGCCGAGCAGTCCTTCTTGCATCACCAGTTTCAACAGCGGGTGGCTGGCCGCGAAGCGCCGGTTCATGCCCACGGCGAGTACTAACTTCTTCTTCTCTGCAAGTTCAGTGCAGGCCCGCGCATCCATCGCCGTGATCGTCAGCGGCTTTTCGCACAGCACGTTCACGCCCGCCGACAGGAAATCCTGATTAATCACGGTGTGCAGGTGATTCGGAAGGGCATTGATGACCGCGTCCACGCGTCCCAGCAGATCGTGGTAGTCCGCAACTGCCTTGCAGGTAAGCCCGCGATTCTGGATGAGCCCGTTGGCACGCGACAGATCCGCATCAACCAGGGCGTCCAACTGCACCTGGGGATGCGCCATCGCTGACGGGATGTGCTCGCTGCGGGTGATTGCCCCGCAACCCAGG
This sequence comes from Acidobacteriaceae bacterium, assembly GCA_003154055.1. GTDB lineage: Bacteria > Acidobacteriota > Terriglobia > Terriglobales > Acidobacteriaceae > Acidiflorens. The sequence continues at coordinate 2,920 of PMCH01000269.1, read as the reverse complement.
ATGGCCAGCCGCACCGGACCCTTCATCGACGCTCCCCGGGCGAAGGCAGCGCCGCTGCATAGACAGTTTCAGCGCTCTCGGTTTTGCCGGAAACCAGTTCATATCCCAACTGCGCCATGATGTTTCCCCACGCCGACTCGATTTCAGCCACGGTCTCAGGCTTCAGTTGGCTTCGCCATCCGCCCGTACTGGCGGTGCGAATGAAAGGGATGTCGCTGCGCTTGTCCTTGGTGGAAACCCAGTCTTTGCCCTGCGTCTTCTCCAGTTCGCGCATGCGATCGGCCGAACTGCGCGCCAGCGTCGTTGCCAGAAGTTCGGTGGTGGGCTCAACACCGTAGAAGCGCGCGATCCGCGCCAGTTCCCGCTCCGGCTGCGCCTTCATGTCTTCATACTTGAGCAGCAGGAATCCGGGCCGCGCTCCTCGAGCGAAAGCCCAACTTGCGACGTTTTCCCCCCAGGTTCCCCATCCGGCGGAGATCAAACGTCCGCGAATGCAGTCGCTCACGTATCTTTCCAGCGGGTAGTTGTCCTCGATGTGGCGATACTTTCGCGAAAAATCATAATAAGAAAGCACCACGTCCCGCGGGTCACGCACGACATAGATCACGCGCGGATAGCGCGGATCGAAATAGGAATGGCTCTTGATGGTGCGCGGGCTGGGAATGCTCCGCATGTAGCGGCTCGACTGAGCCTCGGTATCGGGCACCCACCGCTCGATATTGGCGAACGTCGCCGGTTCCGCCGGATGCAAAAGGTTGGCTACCAGAAAACGCGTCCAGGTGTTCCCCGACCTCGGGTAAGAAACGATGAACGTGTCGTCCGGGCGGACGGCCAGCGTCCGGCCCGCGGTGTCGCGGCCCAGCGCGTACTTCAGCACTCGCTTGATTCCGTAGATCATGGTGACGTTAAAGTCCTACAACCAGCAGAGGAATTTTTATCGCGCTCAATGGGAGCAGCCGCGCGGGCTGGGGGGCATCCTGACCGTCCGCAGCGGCGGTCATGACTGATTTCGACCGGCGAGTTCCTCTGATTGTAGCTGAACACTCCCGTCCTGTGTTTTCAAATTACCGTTGGAACCAGCGTCCCGCTTGCGTTTTCGCGCCGCGACGCTTTCCCTGAATCCCAGATACCCGCCGACCGCCCGGGGCATGGTGCGTAAAGCCCATGCTGTCCAGCGGCTCTTGCGGTCCTGCAGCAAGACCGATGCCCGTTGAGCTGCGGCGGCCGCTTCTTCGTACCGGCCCTCGCGCACGTGGCGCTTTACCATGTCCATCTGACTCTTGCCCTCGGTCATCGCAATCAGATCGCGAATCAGTTCCCGCTGTGCCGGCGACAAGGAAAGGGTGTCCAGAGTCTTCTTGTAAATCTCAATTCGTCCCTGCTTTAAAAGATAGCCGTCCGAGGAAAGCCCGGTGGGAAGCAGTCGGTGTTCGATCCCCACGTCCCGGTCAAAGTCCATGCGGCCGCCGCGAAACGACATCCGCAGCCACAGATCAAAGTCTTCGCAGCGCCGGAATCGCTCATCGAACAACCCAGCGTCCATCATGGCCTGGCGCGAAGCCACCACGGCGGAGGTCATCACGCAGCATTCTTCTTTCAACAACTTCTCGAAGCTCACCGGCGGATGCTGCGGTTCATGCTCGAATGCGCGTCCGGCCGGCACTCCGTTCCTGAAAATCTGGGAATCCGAATACGTCAGGGCAAGGCCGTCCCGCTCCAGCATGGCAACCTGCCGGGAAAGGTGTTCCGGCAAATACACGTCGTCGCTGTCGAGGCACGCAATGTACTTGCCTCGCGCCGCGCGGATGGCGGTGTTGCGCGCCCCCGACGGTCCACGATTCTCCTGCCGGATGTAGATGAGCCGGCCGTCGTAGCCCTGAATTGCAACTTCAAGCGCTGCGGTGTCGGGTGAGCCGTCGTTGACCAAGACAACCTCAACGTTGGGATACGTCTGGGCGAAGATCGAATCCAGCGTGGCGCGGATCCGCCCTGCCGCCATGTAGGCGGGAATTACGACGCTCACCAGCGGTTGTTCGACACTCCCCAATCCGACACCTGTCCTAGAGGATAAATCAGCAAGCCAGCGGCCAAAACCGGTCCGGCTGCTCACTGTAACCTATTGATTTTACAAGCTATGCCGCAAGAATGGGAAGCATCCCGCAGTCACAAGGACGCAGAGTGCCGCAATCATGGGTAATTTGTTTCCCTATCTTTCCCCGGACTACCAGCCATGCTTCATGGTTTTGGCAAATTCTTGCGGGGGCAGGGTGTTCAGCACGTCTTCTTTGGTCAACCAGGCACGCCGGGCCTGGGTGATTCCGTAGCGAATTTTCTCCATGTGCGAGGTGTGGTGCGAATCGGTATTGATCACAATCTTCACCCCGTGCTGTTTTGCCATCCGCAGGTGGACGTCGCTCAGGTCCAGCCGGTCAGGATAGGAGTTCAATTCCATCGCNNACTTTGTTTTTCGCCGCGGCTCTTAACACAGCATCGAGATCGAACTGGTACGCGTCACGCCGCAGCAGAAGGCGCCCCGTGGGATGCCCGATCATTGACACGTTCGGATTCTCAACCGCCTTCAGCAGGCGAGCGGTCATGGTGTCGCGGTCCTGACTAAACTGCGAATGAACGCTGGCAATGACGATGTCCATTTGCTCGAGCACGGAATCGGAGAGATCCAGCGTGCCATCGGTGAGGATGTCGACTTCGATCCCGGCGAAAATGCGGATGCCCTTCATCTTCTTCCCGACCGCGCGAATTTTCNNATGTACTCGTAGCCGCGTTCCCGCGCCGCCTCGGCCATCTCTTCAATCGTGTTACGGCCGTCGGTCTCAACCGTGTGCATGTGCACGTCGCCCCGAATGTCCCCCAGCTCCAGCAGCTTTGGCAGGGAATGATTCGCAGCGGCATCGATTTCGCC
>PMCH01000031.1 GCA_003154055.1 Acidobacteriaceae bacterium | reverse complement strand
ATTACCGCGATGTCATACATGGGAATTTGTAATTTGTAATTTCAAATTGGCAATTTGAAACCGTACAGCATCAACCGGGCGCGCCACAAATTACCAATAAGAAACTACCAGATCGCGAAGTCTTTCTCCGTAGCCTCTGTGCCCCCCGTGGTGAAGATGTTAGGGTTCCCCCAGAAAAGCAAAGGGCGCGGAGCGATCCGCGCCCTAAATTGCCAATCAAAGTTGCTTTTACTGCACTACCAAAGTGACCGTCTGCGACTGGACGACCTGGCTATCGGTCGCTGTCACCGTGATGTTGTTGTATGTACCGGGGATGGTGGCGGGATTCAGTGTTTCGTGGGAAGACCCCGACTTCGTCGTGTCTGCCTGGGCCGTGGCCGTAATGGTGACCGAAGCCGGAAGTCCAGGAGCCACAGTTGGAGCCATGTACATGCCGTTGGCGTCAATCGTGCCGTTGGCGGGAGAACCTACAACCGTCCAGGTCACATTCTGGTTGCTGGAGTTGTTGACCGTCGCGGTAAACTGCGCGGTTTGAACTGGCAGCCAGTTCGTATTGTTCGGGAACAGGCTTGCGGGGACACCGGGACCAACCGTCACGTTGATGGGCGGTGGTGGTGGCGGACCTGAGCTCCCGCCTCCGCAGGAGATGAACGTCATTGCCAACGTCAGGCACAGCGCGATCGCGGCATAGCGTCCTACGACTTTTCTTCTCACGATGCCAGCCAGCAGAAGGCTGGCAACCGGCAGCGTTAATGGCAGCCACGGACTGCGACTGCCGGCCCGGCGATTTGCTCCCACGGGTGGATTGGGGCCAGTGGTTGCAATCGTGAGCTGAACCCCTTGCGCGCCGGTTGTGGTAGCCCCGATCGTAGGTGGAACAAAGCTACACGTCGTTTGGGCAGGCAAGTTTCCGCAGGTGAACGTCACAGTGCTGGCGAAGGTTCCGCCGGAAGGCGTGGCTGTGAAGTTATAGGTTCCGGTCTGGCCCGAGAGCACCGTTGCCGAACTGCTTCCGTTGATGGCCCAGGCGAAATCGGGCGGTACTACGGTGAGTTGGAATGTAGTTGTTTTTGCCGCTTCTCCCGCCGTGAGTGCCGAAATCGTCACAGTGTAAGTGCCCACCGGCGTATTCGCGGCCGCCGTGACGCTTATATCCATCAGCTGCGACGGGTTCGCGGGGTCGAGATCGATCTGGATCGACGGACTAAAGCTACAGCTCGCCCCAGCCGGTAGGCTAGCAGGAAGGCAACTGAGATTCACGGTTCCATTGAACGGCCCCAGCGAACTCAACGTAAACGCCGTCTGTGGCGAGGTTGAACCCTGCGCGACCGTAATCGGCCCGGGAGCGCTTATGCTGAAGTCGGTGACCTGCAGCACCACCGGAGCATCGTGAGTGGTGACCGCTCCGTCCGCACCCACCGCGTGGATGTTGAAGCTGTAGTTCTGGACCACCGCGCCGGATGGCATCGCCACGCTGAAGGTAGCTCCTCCAACCGTCGGCGTAATCGGATTGCCCTGGGGGAACGTGCAAGCTCCCGGAGCGCCCGCTCCGCAACTCAAGGTGACCGCGCTGCTGTAGGTGCCAACCGCCGTCAGCGTGCCGCTAAATATGGCCGTCTGGTTTCGCAAAACAGTTTGCGGCGTGTCCGAGATCGCGATCTGGTAGTCCGGCGCCGGCGGCGCAAGATCGAACTCCCAGATGCCGCGCCCGTAAGTGGAGACGCGGAGCTTTCTGATGCTAACTTTGTCGTCGAAGAGCCGGATGGCTGACACCGGTACGTTGGGCAGATACCCCGTTGCGCCCGGCTGGGCCAGTGGGCCAACTTCCGTCCAGGCGGCGGACGTTGTGGAACTCACGAAGACACCCACATCGGTCCCGGCGTAGATCTGGGCGGGCGTGACCGAGGAATCCACCAGCAGCGCATTCACGGGAGCATCGGGGAGGCCGCTGCCCGTGAAGTTGGTCCACGCGACCCCGGCATTCGTGGTCTTGAAGACATGCCCAACCCCAAATCCCATGATGCCAACGTAGGCTGTCTGGCCGTTCGCGACCGAGGTATCGATCGCTACCGAGGAGATTGTGTAATTAGAGGGATTAATCGTGCTCGTCTTGTTGGCCATCTGGGTCGTACCCGCGCTGGTTGTGACCCAGACCTCGCCGCCAGTAGCGCCTAAGCCAGCGTTGGGTCCGGTTCCTTCGGTCGTGGCATAAACAACAGTGGAGAAACCGTTGCTATCCTTAGGGCCCCCTGCAGCCAAGGAGCGAGACTCATTGATCGTGGGAGGGTTAACGTTCGGATCGCACAGTCCGGAGCCGCCGGTGTCGAAGTTGTTGCTCAGGGACGTGAACAGAACTCCGCCCGTACTCGGGCCGCGCCACACCCGACAAGTACCAACCAGTAGCTCGCTTGTTTTCTGCGGATCAAGGATATAGGGCGTGTAAAACGCACCAAAGTCCCCACCAACATTGCCGTTCGAAACGATCGGGTTACCAAAAATTGCCGACGTGCAGTTCGGGGCCGTGTTGCAGACCTGGATGCTGACGTCCGTATTTGCCGCGAACCACTGGCTGGTATTGCTGGGGTTGATGGCGTTGTATCCGCCGTCGCCGCCATTGGCGGTGAACCACTGGGAACTGCCGGTTGCGTTCGAGGTTGCGGGTGAACCGTTGTCTTGAGTGCCGCCCAAAACCGTGTTCTGGTCGGTGGGATGGGTCGAAAACGACACGAACTGCGTCATGGATCCGATCGGACCGTTCAGGTCGCCAAAACTATTCGGATTCCCGCACGTCCCGCTCACGAGTCCGGTGAATCCATCGAGCGCTCGATAAACTCCGCCGTCATTAGCGAAATACATGATCGCTTTGCCGCCGACGATCTTGAAGTCGATCCCGTGTTCATCCGGATGTACGCTGGCGATGCTGGAGCATCCGTAAACATGGGTGAGATTCAGCCAGTTTCCTTGCGAGCAGGTTGTCACCTGCTTGGTGGCCAGCGTGCACTTGAACAGATTGACCGCTCCGGTATACAGGTCCGTTGCAGTGTTATTGGGGACACCGTAGATTTCCAGGTTGTAAAACGCCTGCTGCGTTCCGCAACCCAAGGGGTCACCGCAAGATGCGATTCCCGTTTCGCTGATTTGCGTCCAAGGAGTTGCCCCACCGTCCGTGGATCGCCAGATACCCCCGTCGTTGTCGTTGATGTCCACGAACCACACATACATCTCGTTGCGGCCCGGCACGACCGTTAGTTGGCCTCGATAGAGTGGGCAACTCGAAACGGCAGCCGTCGGGCAATTCGCCAAGGTCAAGGCCGCCGGGTTGGGCTGGTTCGCGAGCCGCGTCCAATTCGTTCCATTCGTCGAACTGTAGATGCCGTGCGAACGGATTGAAGCGAAAAACTTCCCGGCGGTCGCGTTGTACACCACGTCGGTGGCAGAGATTGGCGCACTGCCGTCTGTGAGTGCCTGGTAAGCCCAGGTCTGTCCCGCGTTCGTAGAAAGATAAAGGCCGCGGTTTGTGTTGGCGGTGATGGCTCCGTCTTCGAAGCCCACCGCCGCCGTGGCCATGGCCGCAACGACGGTGTTGGTGCTGGCGGTACTCCACGCAAACTTGGCAGCTCCCAGTCCGGCGAACGGATGCGTTCCGTTGTCGGCGGAAGGGATGAGGGCCCAGGTCGCGCCCTTGTCGGTCGAGCGCAGAATGCCAACGCCGTAATAGCTGTCGATTGCGTTGTTCGGCTCACCCGTTCCCACCAGCACTACGGTGCCGTCGGGCTTCACCGAAACCGCGCCCGTGGCGAGCGATGCCTGCTGGTCCGTCACTGGATTCCAAGTGACAGTGGTCGGATCGGCATTTGTGGCGTTGGTCGACTTCCACACGCCGCCGTAGGCCCCACCCACGTATACGGTGGCGCCGGTCGGGTCGCTCGGATCAATCGCCACCGAGGTCGCGCGTCCGGACACCTTGCCAAAGAAGTTGCTGTCGGACACCAGCGGTGCCGGGCCCAGGCCAACCCATCCGGTTGCTGGGGGAGGAGTCGATCCAAAAGTTTCCGGCTGAGCGGCCGCCGCCGCTTCGCGTTGGGCTCGCATCGCCATTTTTTGCTGGTGTGCACGCAGGCGTAACGCTGCCGCGGATTGTCCCGGCGGCGCGGTTCGGCCGCGCGACATCCATTCCGCCCGCTTTTCGGGATTATCCTTGTCGGCCTCCTCGATCGGGTCATAGGGAGACTTCATCTTCGATCCCTGACCGAAGGCGCTGGGCAAAAGGAAAGTGAAGGCAAAGAAGGAGGCGAGCAGAAGGCGCACACTACGGCCAGTCATAAGGGTTTTTGGGCAGGGACTCTGCTTTTTGCCAAACTACTAGGGCTCTCCGTAGGTGTCAATGGCATAAGGAATGCCACTCCACAATGGCCATGGTCCGTGGCCTTTTTCTGTAAACTTCTGTAAACCCGGTGCCGAGAAGTACAACTCGACCCTTCGTTCCCGCCGCTATTTCCTGCCCGTCCCTCGCTACTCGCGATCTATTCCATCCGCTATACTAGGAAAGCATGTCGGTCATCAAAAACATCGGAGCCATCGCCCAGGGAATGAGCATCACCCTGCGGGAGATGTTTCAGCCCACGATTGTGGAGAACTATCCGGACGGGCCCGGTCCGCTCAAGGGCGCGCAGTTCCAGGAGCGCTTTCGCGGCATGCACGTGCTGCAGCGCGACGAAAACGGGCTGGAGAAGTGCGTGGCGTGCTTTTTATGCGCCGCTGCCTGCCCGTCGAACTGCATTTACATCGAGGCTGCCGAGAATACCGCGGAAAGCCGCGTCTCGGGCGCGGAACGTTACGCCAAGGTCTATAACATTGACTACAATCGATGTATCTTCTGCGGCTATTGCGTGGAAGCCTGTCCGACCGATGCGATTACCCACGGGCACGGTTTCGAACTGGCCAGCTTTAACGCCAGCAATCTGGTTTATCGCAAGGAACAGTTGCTGAGCATTGCTCCCGCGCACCTGGGCGCGAATGCCGTGTTCACCGGCACGGAAACGGCGGGTGCCGCGCCGCCTCAGTTGTCTTCGGGGAGCTGAAGAGTTCGGCTATTTTAAGGTCAGTCCACGCCGGTCCTCGCGGGCCGGCGTTTGTGCATGAGAGCCAGTTTTCAGTTTCTAGTTGCTCGTTTACTGGTCGCGATTTCGACAAGAGTATGGTCGTTGGCGCCCGGCCAGAAACTAGCAACTAGAAACCAGAAACTAGCAGCTAATGTCTACCTTTCTCCAAACCGTGCGCGACCGCGTCGTTGTCTACGACGGCGCGATGGGCACCAACATCCAGGTGCGCAATCCCAGTGAAGACGACTTTTGGGGCAAAGAGGGCTGCAACGAGATCCTGGTGCTCAGCCGCCCGGACATTATTAAAGACATTCACGCCGCGTTTTTCTCGGTGGGCTGCGACGTGGTTGAGACCGACACCTTTGGCGCCGCCCGCATCGTCCTGGCCGAATACGATCTGGGGGACAAGGTGCGCGGGATCAACGTTGCCGCCGCCAGGATCGCAAAGGAAGTCGCACAGCAATTTTCTACACCGGGCAAGCCGCGTTTCGTTGCCGGCTCCATTGGTCCCACCACCAAGCTGCCGTCCCTTGGACACATCAAGTTCGACGACATGGCGCTCGCCTTCGAAGAGCAGGCGTCGGCATTGATTGAGGGTGGCGTGGATGTCCTGCTAATCGAAACATCGCAGGACCTGCTCCAGGCAAAGGCCGCGCTGGCAGGCGTGTTTGACGCCATGCAGAAATCTGGCAAGCGGCTGCCCGTTACCGTGCAGGTCACACTCGAAGCCACCGGCACGATGCTGCTCGGCACCGAGATCGGCGCTGCGCTTACCGCGCTTGAACCCTACGACGTGGATGTAATCGGACTGAACTGCGCGACCGGGCCGGTTGAGATGAACGATGCCGTCCGCTATCTGGGGCTGAACTCGACCAAGCATATTTCGATTTTGCCCAACGCCGGACTTCCGCAGAACGAAGGCGGGCACGCGGTTTACAAGCTCACGCCCGAGGAGTTGGCGAAGTATCACAAGCACTTTGTTCAGGACTATGGCGTGCGCATCGTCGGCGGATGCTGCGGCACCAAGCCGGAGCACCTGAAGGCGGTGGTTGAGGCCGTGAGTGGCGTGGAGCCGGCGAAGCGGGAAGTGAAGCCCGCGGGCGCGGCGTCGAGCGCCTACACGTCGGTTCCGCTTGATCTCGAACCGAAGCCGCTGATCGTCGCGGAGGAGATGAACACCACCACGCGCGTCGAACATTTCCGCAACCTGGTGCGTGCGAAGAAATACGACGACATCCTGGCGCTCGCCAAGAAGCTGGCGAACGAAGGCTCGCACATGCTCGACCTGTGCTGCGCCATCGTGGGCGAGGACGAGAAGGGCTACATTTCGGCAATCCTGGAAAAAATTGCGACCCGCGTTCCAGCACCGATTCTTGTTGATTCCACTGAAGCCGACGTGGTCGAGGAAGCGCTGAAGCGCATTCCGGGCAAGGCGATCATTAACTCGATCAACCTGGAAGATGGCGAGAAGCGGACGTCAAAAGTTCTGCCCATGGCCAAGCGCTACGGCGCAGCCGTCATCGCGTTGACTATTGACGAAGAAGGCATGGCGCTCACCGCCGACCGGAAGGTCGCGATTGCGCACCGCATCTTTGACTTGGCGACTAAGAAGTACGGCATCCGGCCGGTTGACATTATTTTCGACGCGCTCACCCTACCGATCTCAACGGGACAGGAAGAGTACCGCTCGGCGGGGATCGAGACATTGAACGCCGTAAAGCGGATCAAGCAGGAACTGCCGGAAGTGAAGACCGTGCTTGGAGTCAGCAACATCAGCTTCGGCCTCGATGCGTATCCGCGGCGTGTGCTCAACTCGGTCTTCATGCACGAGG
>PMCH01000139.1:21061-22957 GCA_003154055.1 Acidobacteriaceae bacterium | reverse complement strand
CCCGTCCCCAGTGCCTTGGTGAACAGCAGCCGGTCCCCTGCCTGTGCCCCCTGGTTGGCCAGCACCCGTTTGGGATGAACGACGCCGGTCACCGAGTACCCGAACTTGGTTTCATCATCGCGGATGCTGTGGCCGCCGACGACCGTGCATCCGGCTTCCATCATCTTTGACAGGCCCCCCGCCAGAATGCGTTCCAGAATCTCGATGTCGCCTTTCTCCGGGAAGCAAACCAGAGCAAGCGACGTAAGAGGCCGACCGCCCATGGCGTAGACGTCGCTCAGCGCGTTGGTGGCCGCGATCTGGCCGAAGGTGTAGGGGTCGTCCACGATGGGCGTAAAGAAATCCACCGTCTGGACGAGCGCCGTCTCAGGCGTGAGTAGATACACACCGGCGTCGTCGGCGTGATCGAAGCCGACTAGCACATTCGGATCCTGTTGCCGGGCTAATTTCCCAAGCACCGTGTCCAGCACCGCCGGACTCAGCTTGGACGCTCAACCCGCGGCTTTTACAGACTCCGTAAGACGGAATGGTTTTGCATCAGGCACGGGGAGATTGTACTGGAGAGGGGGAAAATAGAAGCGGGAAGTCAAAAGTAAGAAGTCAAATTGAAGAAGTAAAATCTCTTGAAGTCAGCTCTGCTACAGAAANNGACCTCTCAACGCGTGCTTACGTTGGTGGTCCGCAGTTCCGGATATTCATGATTCCACTGCGCGGAGATGCTCTCGAAGGTGAGGCGGAAGGGTTTGCTCTGGCCGGGCGCGAGCGGCGACAGAGTCAGGTCCACGGCCTCATCGTATGGACCGTTCGTTCGCAGCACGTGAATCGGGAGTTCCTCCCGCTGTGCCGTTTGTCCCATATCGTCTTTGAAAGTGATCTGCACCACGGCGTGGGTCACGGTTTTGTCGCCCGCGTTGGTGACGGTGCCGTCAAGATAGCTGACCGTGGCGCCCACGAAGTTCTGCGCCGCACTGGTCTTCAGGTCAGAAAATTTCAGGTTGCCGGAGTATGCCGGCGGCTCCACCGGCTTGGGCCGCTCGCTGCGCAGCGCCAGCGCGAGCAGTCCGACGACCACGCCCACGATAACGACACCGATCAGAATGGGCCGCAGGCCGGAATCTTCTGATTGCATGGTCGGGTTGGGATTTCCCTGGATGAAACCGCCCATGGCCAAAATTGTACTACCCCGGTGGAATGCCAGCGTCCAACCTGCAAGACGGTCCGCCGCAAATGGGAAATCGCACGGGCCGGTGGCTCACAACGTGCCCATTAATTCGGCAGAGCCGCGAGTTTTTTGGCGGTCCGGCGTGTAAAAACCCAGCACATCAACTGACAACAAAAAAACGGTTAAGTATTTTCAACTACTTGCAACGGTGTTACGATGGCCGGGCAATTGCATATGACAATTAAGTAAAGAACCCAAGCAGGAGGCCTCCCCCATGTGGCGCCCTGATGAAGAGCCCATGCACCTGAATTGGATTGCGATTCTCTCTTATTCCGGATCGCTCGTAGTGAGCGTAGCCATTTGGACTGGCGTGTTCCGGATCTTCGCGAGCTTCGTGAAGTAGTCGGGCGTCCTTGCCTGAAGGACGGCCACGATCACCGATCGTAGTGCAGCAACGAAAAGACGTCGTAGTGTGTGAGCTTCTCCCGCCCTTTCAGAAAGTCTAATTCCACCACAAACGCGAGCCCTGCAATCTGCGCTCCCAGGCCGTGCGCCAGCTCCGCCGTGGCTGCCGCCGTCCCGCCGGTGGCCAGCAGGTCATCCACGATCAGCACCCGCTGTCCTTTCTGAATCGCGTCCTTGTGGATCTCGAGCGAGTTGCTGCCGTACTCCAGGTCGTAGCTGACCTTGGCGGTCTCGGCGGGAAGTTTCCCCGGCTTGCGCACCGGAACGAA
>PMCH01000139.1:14489-21040 GCA_003154055.1 Acidobacteriaceae bacterium | reverse complement strand
ATCAGCTTCTTCAGGCCGTCACAATCCACGGCAGCTTTCGTCGGCATCTACCAGGCTCCTTCAATGCGAAATGAACTCAATCCCTTGATCGGCTCGGCCTCGGATTCTTCCACGTCATCCACCCGGGCCGCGCGCGGCCCTTCCCGCAGCCGCGACCGCAATCCCGAAAGCTGATCGCGCGTGCCTTGAGCCAGCACTTCCACCGTGCTATCGGAATTGTTGCGCACCCATCCGGCGATTCCGAGGATGTGCGCCTCCCGCTCAACGAACCAGCGAAAGCCGACGCCCTGCACGCGTCCGCGCACAACAAAGCGGCGCGCCTGGGCAGTGGATTTTTCCGTGGAAGCCATGAATAAATGCAGAAGTTAGAAGTCAGAATGCAGAAGCAAAAGCCCAAGATTTCCGCAGCACAGCCAGCGCCAAAGGGGTTCACTTCTTCAATTTGACTTCTTACTTCTGACTTTCCCTACGCCCTCGATAAGTACGTGCCATCCGCCGTGTCCACTTTGATCTTCTCGCCTTCATTGATGAACGCCGGCACCTGCACGACCAGTCCGGTCTCGGTCTTGGCGGGTTTGCTTACGCTCGACGCGGTCGCGCTCTTTAATCCGGGCTCGACTTCCGTCACNNAAGTAGTAGCTGTCGCCATCGGCGTACAGAAACTCCATTTCGACTTCATCCACATTGACTTTTTCGATGGGGTCGGGCGAACGAAAGCGGTGCTCGAACATGGCGCCGGTGCGCAGGTTGCGCAGCTTGGCCTGAATGAAGGCGCGCAGATTGCCAGGAGTACGATGCTCGACGCTGAACACGGAATGCAGATCATTATTGTGCTTGATGATCATGCCGGGACGGAGCTGGGTCGCGGGAATCGACATTGCTGGTTTACATCTCCTTCTCTCTTCTCAGGAATTCTCGGCAGCGGGGCAGGTGCCCAGGGCTTTCCGCTGCTATTGGCGTTAAAAGGTTATTTTACACAGGCTTCGCGGGTTGGGGAAACCACCCAACGAACTGCCAGACTGCCTCACGGTCGGCTCTTGCGGATGATTCTTCCGCTCCCTCCGTTTGACTTGCGCCCCCACCCCAGTTAAATTTGCGGGGCTGATTTTCTGTTCTTTCAAAAAAATTGGGTTCGCGCGCCAACGTAGTCCGGCACCTCGCCGGTACTACGTCGGGAAGCGGGTGCAAATCCCGCGCTGCCGCGCAACTGTAAGCGAGGACACGGCGGACGTCCACTGGGCACTATCTTCAACACGAAGAGCCTGGGAAGGACGGCCGCAGAATCCGGACTTGAAAAAGTCCTTACTCGCAAGCCAGGAGACCGGCGCGAACCATCCCCAGAAACCCCTTTCGCGTGTGAAGGAGGATGGTATGGTACGGTCCCTGGTTTTATTCCTGTTGTTTCTCCCGGCGGCATTCGCTGCCGAGCTTCGCATTAAAGTTGTCGATCCGCATTCCGCCGCCGTCGCGGGCGCGCAGGTGTCTGTGTATCGGACCGGTGAGTCTGCGCCGCTCCAGGTGCGAACCACCTCGGGAGACGGCGAAGCTCTTTTCCAGATCAACGACGCGGCTCTGCGCGTGCAAGTGCTCGCTCCCGGCTTCGCAGCCTCGTGGTCGGAGGTTGAGAAGTCTTCTTCCGCGGTAACCGTCCAGTTGCATGTAGCCGCAGCCTCCGAGACGGTTGTGGTGAGCGCAACGCGCACGCCAACTCCCGCCGACGAAACCGCCAGCAGCGTGTCGCTATTGAGCGCCGATCAGATTGAAGCCATGCAACCCGCCTCCCTGGGCGACGCCTTGCGGTTTCTCCCGGGCGCGGTGGTGAATGTTGCAGGCCACCGCGGCGGGCTGGGGTCGCTGTTCGTGGAAGGCGGAGATTCGCGCTACAACAAAGTGCTGGTGGATGGCGTCCCCGTCAACGATCCGGGCGGGACCTTCGAATTCTCAACCATTCCGGCGGCGGAAACCGACCGAGTGGAATTCCTGCTCGGGGCGCAGAGCACGTTGTATGGGTCGGACGCGATGACCAGCGTCGTGCAGCTGTTTGCGCGCAATGGGACGACCGCGGTTCCCGAACTCCGCTTCGGCGGTGACGGCGGAAACTTCGGCACCGCGCACGGATTTGCAGCCCTCTCCGGCGCACGTTCCCGCTTCGACTACGATGCCTTTGCCGACCAGTTCAATACCCACGGGCAGGGGCCGAATGCCGATTACACCAATGCTCTGCAGGGCGGCAATCTGGGCGTGCAGTTGAGCCCGCGAGTCCTGTTTCGCGTGCGTGGGCGGCATTCGAACAGTCGCACCGGAGTTCCGGGCGAGTGGGACTTCAACGGGCAGCCGCTGCTGGCGCCCGACACAGATCAGCGGGCTCGTGCCAACAATTTTCTTGCCAGCGGAGAGCTTTCGATCTCTGCGCCTGAGCGGTGGCGGCACCGGCTGACGGGCTACGAGTACAACACCCGGCGGCTCAATCAGGATGACATTCCCGACCGCGGTTGTGACAATTCCCAGTTCATTTACACCGACTGCCCCTTCCTCGCTACCGCGCACATCAATCGCGCCGGCTTCATGTATCAAGGCGACTACACGCCGCGAAGCTGGGCGCAGACCACTGTCGGATATGAGTTTGAGGATGAGAATGGCAGATTCTTCACCTATTCAAAAACTTTGGATTCACAGGGCGATCCGTTTATCTTCACCGAATCCATCCCTGCAGTCCGGCTCAATCACGCCGCCTACATTCAGCAACGGCTAACCTGGAAACGGCTGTCGGCCGTGGCCGGCGTCCGTTACGTCCATAACGAGACCTTCGGCAGCCAGGGCGTCCCTCGGGTTGCACTGAGCTTACTCGCGCTCAAGGGAGGAAATGTTTTCTCTGGCACACGCCTGCGCTTCTCCTACGCGACCGGCATCAAAGAGGCGCGTTTTGAAGAAGCCTACGCAAACGGGCAGGGAATCATCCCGAATCCCAATCTGAAAGCGGAAGAGAACCGCGCTTTCGAAACTGGATTCGATCAGGGATTCCTCGGCAACAGGTTCACTTTGTCGGGGCTCTACTTCAACAATGGGTTTCGCAACCAGATTAACTTCGTCATCGTGGATCCCAAGACATTCACCGGACAGTACCAGAACATCAACCAGTCCATCGCGCACGGAGCGGAGGCGCGGGTCGCCGGGAGATTGTCGTCGCGGGTCTCGCTGAATGCTGCTTACCTCTACACCTCGTCGCAAGCTCTCTCGGGCGCCTCCGACGGGCAGCCGCTGCTGCGCCGGCCCAGGCATTCGGGAAACCTGCTTCTGACTTACCTCGGATCGCGCTGGGGAGCAAACCTCGGTGGGAGCTTCGTCGGCCGCCGGACCGACTCGGACTTCCTCGGCTTCAACATCAACCATGCAGCGGGCTACGCGCGAGTCGATCTCGGCGGATGGTACGCCATCACCTCGCGCATCACTGCCTACGCCAACGTCGAAAATGCCCTGAATGATCACTACAACGAAGTGGTGGGATATCCGGCGCTGTCGGCGAATTTCCGGGCGGGGATGAGGTTCAGGATCGGGGGAGACTAGCAACTGGGCGGCTGACGTTTTCAATCAGGCCACCATCAGTGGGGCTGAGCGGTTTTTGCTGCACCCTCCAAAGCCTTGGCGAGATCCGGATGTTCGGCAAGGACTTCTCTCATGGAATCGCGGCCCAGGTTCTCGCCCCACTTTCTACCCGCTTCCTGCAACTCCGTAAGCATGGTCGGAAGTACCTTGAGGGTCTTCTGGCCCAACGGCGTTTGATAAAACTCGATCAAGCCCCTGACCTCTTCGTGCGACAGATACTTGTCATAAATGGGGATCGCCAGGTCGAGGAGCTGTTGCATGTCGAGTCTGGACTGGAATTTCACAAAAAAGAGATCGACCAGTTTCTCGCGGTACTCCCCCGGCGGAAGAGCTTGCGTCATCAATGGCTTAAGGCTCTTTCCCATATTGTCCATCACCTGAAGCGCTAGTTGCTAGCCCCCGGTTAGTTCAAAGAGGCGGCGGATGTCGGCCTCCTTGGCAGGATCAATCTTCAGAGGTTGCTCGGAAAGAGCAGGTAACGGAGCGCTTTGCCCGTCTGATTGCGCCGGAGTGGTGCTTGGAGATTGGGCGGATAAGATACAAGGAAACAAGAGAAACACGACAGCGGCGAAAACTTTCACGGAAACCTCACCATTCGCGCATGGAACTGCCGGGCTGTTACCGCCGGTTGCCGACCGTTTCCTTCGACTCGGTCTCGGATCGGAGTCCGTCACCTGCAACCGGGATGCGCCGTGCTTCTGAAGCAGGCTTTGCCCCGCCGTTGTAGCGATGGCGCACCGCCACAAGCTTTTCTACTTCCGCTTCGCCGAGCGGCTGCTCGTGCCCGATGAGGCGGGCCACCAGGGCGATCTTGGCGAAGTGCTCGACGGTTTCCATCTTCATGAAGGCGTTTTCCAGCGTGGGGCCGCAGGTGACCACTCCATGATTCGCCATCAGGATGGCATCGTGGTCCGGAACCAGCGGCTCAAGCGCCTCCGCCAGTTCAGGCGTGCCGGGGGTGCCGTATCGCGCCAGCGGAATCGCGCCCAGGCCAACCACCACCTCGCAGACCAGCGGCCGGTTCAGGGCAATTCCGGAAGCGGCAAACCCCGTGGCGGTCGTGGGATGCGCATGCACAATACCCTGCACATCGGGACGCATGCGGTAGATCAGCAGATGCATGCCGATCTCGCTGGAAACGTTGCGCTTGCCCGCGAGCCGGTTCCCGTCCAGATCGACGATAACCATGTCGGCGGGGCGCATCGCGCCTTTGCTCATCCCGGTGGGCGTGACCAGCAGGCGATGATCGTCGAGACGCACGGAGAGGTTGCCATCGGTCGCCGCCACGAACCCCTGGGCATGCAGCCGCCGCCCGTACTCCACGATCTCGAGCCGATGTTTGCGTTCACTCGACATTACCAAGCCCCGCGGTCATGGTACCGCACGTCTCCAAAACCTTACAACCAATCCAACGTGAAAATATGTAAATAGAAGGTGCCGGGAACCGGCGCGGCGGACCATGGGGGAAGCCGGCCTCAAACCCTATAATCTCCCGGTGCTTGTCTCCGACTTCCATTACCATCTGCCGCCGGAACTCATTGCCCAGGAACCGCTGCCGGATCGCGCCGCTTCGCGCCTGCTCCACCTGGACCGGCAGACCCAGACCTGGCAGGACCGGGCTTTCCGGCAGTTTCCGGATCTGCTCCGATCTGGCGACCTGCTGGTTCTGAACAACACCCGGGTCTTTCCGGCGCGGCTCTACGGGCACCGGAGCGGAGAACGGGCGCAGCCTCTGAGCCCGCAGAACCCGGCCTCCCGGGACTTTCTGCGGGGGCGCGTCGAGGTGCTTCTTACCCGCCGCCTGTCCGACGATCCCAACGAATGGGAGTGCCTGGTTCGGCCGGGACGCAAGATTGGTATCGGAGAGAAGCTCTCGTTTGGCGATCTTCACGTTGGTGATCGGCCCGCATTGGAGGCCGAAGTCATCGCGCGCGGCGGTTTTGGGGAGCGGCGCATCCGGTTTGCTCCCGTCGCCGACTTCTTTACTCGAATCGAACGCGTTGGGCACATCCCGCTGCCGCCCTATATCGATCGTGAGGACCAGGCGGCCGATCGCGACCGCTACCAGACCATCTATGCCCGGGCGCGAGGATCGGTGGCCGCCCCGACCGCGGGCCTGCACTTCACGCCGGAAATCCTGGAACGCATTGGCGCACGCGGGATCGAAATCGCCGAAGTCACACTGCACGTCGGTCTGGGGACGTTTCAGCCGGTGCGGGCCGCCAACGTGGAAGACCACCAGTTGCATCGGGAGTGGTACGAAATTTCAGCGGAAGCCGCACGCGGCATCAATGCGGCCAAACAACACCGGCGCCGGGTGATTGCCGTCGGGACAACCACAGCCCGCACCCTCGAGTACGCGGCGCAGCAGGCGGGCGGCGAGCGGGTAGAAACGGGAACCGGCGAGGCGGACTTGTTCATCTATCCCGGATACAAGTTCCGCGTGGTGGACGCTTTGTTGACCAATTTCCATCTTCCCCAATCCACCCTGCTGATGTTGGTCTGCGCTCTCGGCGCAAAAGACTTTGTGATGAGTGCCTACCGGCACGCCGTGGAAGCCGGTTACCGCTTTTATTCCTACGGCGACTGCATGTTCGTGGAGTGAGTGCAGTGGATCAGCCCACGCGGACGACGGCGACCGCTCGGGTATACTCAATCTTTTGCTTGGGGCATTCTATGTGCGCTGTAGCGGTCCGAACGCGGGTGGCAATCAATGAATTTGCGCGAAAACTGCGCGCCTTTCCCGCAACCTCGTTCGACACCACCGAGGAGATCCGCCGGTTTCTGGCCGGGACGCCCGTTGACGAAGCGAGCCTGGCTCCTTATCTGACCTGGGACCGCCAGCATTACACGCGCAATCTGATCGACAGGACGGACCTGTACGAACTGATCGCCATCTGCTGGGAAGTCGGGCAGTTCAGCTCGGTGCACAACCATCGCGACCAGAA
>PMCH01000139.1:4723-14472 GCA_003154055.1 Acidobacteriaceae bacterium | reverse complement strand
CACCGGGTGGTGAACCCGCGCGAGTTCAACCAGCGGGCCGTCAGCCTGCACGTGTATTCGCGGCCCTTTGATACCTGCGTGGTGTACTCGCCGGAGCAGGGCACCTGCGGAGAAATCCAGCTTCATTACAATACGATGTACGGGAAGACAGTACCCAGTAGTCAGTAGCCAGTACCCGGAGGGCGGTGTTCACTGGGTACTGACAACCGGGTACTGGGTACTGATTTCAAGGAGGAATCGTGAGCAAAACCCTGGGAGTGGTATTGGTAGTGGCTGCGCTATCTATGATGTCGTGGGCGCAGCTCCCGGGCGAGAATCCCCAGCCCGTGCCCCAGTATCCCCGTGCCGAACTCTTCGGCGGCTACTCCTACGGATACACCGATCTGTTCAACTCCGGCCACCGCGCCGGGCTGAATGGCTGGAACGCCTCGGTGCAGTTGAACGCGGCCAGGTGGCTGGGGTTCGTCATCGACGGCAGCGGGAACTATGGGAATTCAAAAATCCCCGTGGCGGTGCCCGCGCCCTTTCCGAGATGCAGCGACAACCCAGGGTACTGCCCGCCGGGAACGGACACGTTCGACGTGAAAACCAAGCTGTATACCTACCTGTTCGGCGTGCAGTTTCCTTACCGCAAGTACGAGCGCTGGACCCCCTTCGGCGAGCTCTTATTTGGACGCGCCAAGATGCGCGGGGAGGTGCCGGGGTTCGCCGAGGTCAGCAGCGGCCTGGGCCTGGTGGCCGGGGGCGGGGCGGACTACAACATCAACCCGCGTTTCGCCGTGCGCTTCAAGGCCGACTACCTGCAGACCCGCACATCGTTTCCGTCATTCGGCCATAAGAAACAGGACAACCTGCGGTTCTCGGTAGGCATTGTGATCCGCACCGTGCCCCACAAGAAGCGCACCCTCGAAGACGAAAACCCGCCCCAGAACTGAAGGCGGGTGATGGAGCGACAGGCGTCCCCTCATCAAGCTTAGGCTCGGGGATCCATCTGGCCGCGGCAAAAGTCGAGATTCGTATCAGGGCATCGCTTTAGCGATGCCGCAAACGGTTCACTTTCAACGGCCCCTTTAGGGGCTGGAATGGAAGAGTGGACTTTTTCCGCAGCCTGCCAGGATTCGCAGTCTAGGAGCGCTTCAGGATTTGTCCCAGCGGCTCGGCCTTGGCGCGCAGCTCCTCGGTGAAGTCCGCGCCTTTCTCGATTGCTTCCTCGAAGCGCTCTTTCGCTTCATCGGTCCAATCCGAGATGGTATCCAGGGCGTCATCATAGGAGCGCCGCAGGTCTTTGCGGATCTGCTTCCCCGCCTTCGGGGCCAGCAACATGCCAGCCGCGGCACCCACGCCCAACCCAATCAACAAAAATGTGATGGCAGTACCCACATTGCTGCCGTCCGACTTTTCATATTTTCCAAAGCGCATAAAAACCTCCCTGCTGCCTTCATTTTAGACCTGAATCGACGGGACGGCGAACCATCGCAACAATCGGTGGTGGCGCAGCTTGAAATCCACCGGGGGTAGCGCCGGAATCCAGCCTGTGGGAGACTGTGGGCATGGCGAAGCGCAATCTACGGATCGTGAAACGGGTTAGGAACGTCCCGGTGATCGCAATTTGTGAACTCTGCAACACCGAATTCCTGGGCGACCCCAACATGGGGAATGCGCAGTCTGCCATCCAATCGCAGTTCAACGCGCACAAGTGCAAATCTGAGGTTGCAAGCCAAGCCGCTGCGCGAACCGTGAGCAAAACCACCAAGGACAAGTAAGTCTCATCTTGGGCCAGTAGCGGCCCGTGTTCTTCTTCCAACCGGAAGCCACGCTTTCCGCCCCCTAGCGGCGGAGCTCCGGGAATTCCTTCGATCCCACCCGCACCACATTTTCCTCCGCGAATCTTGTCACGCGGTCGAGCGCTGCCTGCAACTGGGCGTGATAGTCGGTCATCTGGGTCTCATCGGCATCCGCCGGAACCTGCACCTTCGGACTAACCCGCACCAGCGCCTTCGCAAACGGCTTCGGGATCATGAATTCGTCCCACGTTCTGAGCACCCACGCATCACTGAGCGCCACGTAAAACGCCGCCATGGGTACGCCGGTGACCTTCGAGAGCCGTACGGGTCCGGGTTTGGCGACATATTTTGGGCCTCGCGGGCCGTCAATCGTGAATGCGGCCGCCGCGCCCTGTTCCACTTGTGCTTTCATTCCGAGCAAAGCCTCGGCCCCACCCCGGCTACTGGAACCGCGAACCGCGACAAAGGCAAACTTTTCGATGACCCGGGCAATGTACTCCCCATCGAAGCTGCGGCTCACCATGACGGCGATGCCCAGCTTTTTCCACATCCAGGCCGCGGGGAAGACGCACCGGTGCCAGAAGGAATAGATTCCGGGTTTCGCAAAAAGTGTGTTGACCGGGATGGACTCGTCTTCCCAGGAAATCGAGTAGCGCAGCGTCCGCCCGATCAGCGCGATGGCAAGATAACCTGCCCAACAGATGATCCACAGCAGAAATTTCTCCCGCAGCGTAAACGTGCGAGATTCGGTAGCAGATTGCCGCGCAGGTTCGATGCTAACCGGAGAGGAACTCACGGAAGCATTCTAGCCGGGAAGCGGGAAGGAGGTCGCAGATGTCAGGTCGCAGGTGTCAGGAAGAACAAGAACAGAGCGCGCCGACAATGCACGCCGCAAGCCCCTTACGCAACCAGGGTGACATCGAATCAGGTTGGCTTTCCCTGCGACCTGCGACCTGCCACCTGCTCTTACGATTCCAGGTACGCAACAATCCAGTCTTTCAGCCGCCGCCGGCGCTCGTCGGTGGGATCAAAGCGAATGCCTACGCTCTTGTTCGGTTTCTTCCAGGTGACATAGCCGCGCATCCAGATGCGGGGCAGCGTCAGTAGGGAAAAGGAGACCTCGACCAGCGAACCGGGGTCCAGGGTGTGAGTTCCCTTCAACGACATTCCGCCCGAACTGATTTCCTGGCTGGTGACGCTGAGGCGGGAGCCGTCGGCGGTCACGATCGAAACCTCCGTCATCACCGGAATTCGCACGTAGCGGCGAAACTCGTGCAAGACCAGCGGCCGGGTTGAGCGCACCAGTTTCAGCGCCGCCGATCGTTCCAGCGGTTCGTGGAAGACGGCGTTGATGCAGTACTTGGAGTACCGCAAGGCGTCCTGCGCGCTGCCGCCCAGCCCGTAGATCACAATGCGGCTGTTGGAGGCTGAACTCCGCGCCAGTTCGATAATCGCTCCCACGTCTGCGTCCAGTGGAAGCACGCAGGCGTCGAACTTTTCGCGCCCCAGCCGCTCCGCATCTTCTCCTGGAATGACTACGGTTTCGATCCCATATTGGCGGAAGCAGTCGGTCAGCAGGCTTGAGGCTGTGGACGCCAGATCAAACAAAGCGACGCGCGCAGCGGTTTTCCGGTGTATTGGAAGGGGAGCGAGAGCGGTACCAGTAGCGTTGGCCATGAGTCCCAGGGGGTGAACTCCTGTAAAAACCCATTCTGGCTGGTTTGGAGGGGGCTGCAAAGGTTTCGAAGGGCCCATGCCCCCGTACAAAAGGTCATTACGGAGGGCTGCACCTGAGATTGCCCTACCCGCGCGGCTTTTGCTTGCTTAGGCGCTCTTTTTCGGTTGTCCCAAAGGGGCCGTTTGGCCTTTTGTCGCACGCAGATAGTCGACCGGCGCCAGCAGGATTTGCAGGCCTCGAATACCCGCCGAGACCGAGATCACATCGAACAGTTCGATCGTCTCGTCCACAAAGACCGGAAAGTCTCGTTTGGCCGCCAGCGCCGTCACGCCCCCGCGGATATACCCGGTGAGGCCTTGCAGTTCCTTCACTGGGACCAGCTGGATTTTCCTTTCCCCTGAAATCGCGGCTAGCGCCTTCAAGTCCAGTTCCTGATCTCCCGGGATCACCGCCATGCAGTGGCCGTGACGGTCGCCGCGCGCCACTAGCGTCTTAAAGACCTGCTCCGCCGGCAGGCCGATCTTCGCCGCCACCGTTTCTGCAGCCAGGTCGTCCGGGTCCACCGCATATTCGCGCAGCTCATAGCGGATCCCCATCTGGTCGAGCAGCCGCGCCGCGTTGGTTTTCTGAGGCACCAGGGAATTGTAAGGGAATGGGGAACCCTCACTTGTCAGACAACCTGGGCGGCCTGCGGTAGAAGTCGCGATTCGTATCAGGGCTTAGCTTTGTATCAGGGCATTGCTTTAGCGATGCCGCAAGAATGGTCATTTCGAATTCCCCTTTAGGGGCTGAGTTCTGGAAACGCGGACTTCTCTGCGTCATAGTTCCTGATCCCAAAGCCCAACAGCCAACAGCCGGTGTATATTGCTTCTTCGACGGAGGTCCGCCATGCGTCTTCTACTCAACTGGGTGCTGAGCGCCCTGGCTGTCTGGATTGTCTCCCATGTCGTGCCCGGCATCAGCGTGAGTGGTCCCGTGGCCGCTTTGATTGCGGCGCTGGCCATCGGCTTCATCAACGCCACCGTGGGATTGCTGCTCAAGGTCCTCACGTTTCCGTTGACCCTGCTTACGCTCGGCCTGTTCTGGTTTGTCATCAACGCGGCCATGTTGAAGCTCGCTTCCGTGCTCGTGCCCGGATTCGAGGTGCATGGCTTCCTGGCAGCCTTCCTCGGGGCCATCGTGCTGAGCGTGGTAAGTTCGCTGCTGCAATGGCTGGTAAATCCGAACCGGAAGGCGAACTAGCCGGTTGCGGGGAAACAGCTGTCGAATGGGTAAGTCACCGGCCGAGCCATCAATAAAATCCGGAGCGCAAGCCTCTACCCGCGCTCCGGTTGCGGCGAACCAGGAGACCAGCCACCGCAGAGTTTGTCACTTCCTCGGCACACCGCCCCGGGAACCCCGGTTCATTCCGGCTTAGTTCACCGTGAACTTCCCTTTGCCAGTGGCTTTCCCGCCCTTGGTCGTGACCACGATCGTGCCCGTCTTCGCTCCCGTCGGCACGGTTGCCGTCACCTGCGTGTCGGAGTTCGGGGTGAATGCGGCCGCCACCCCACCGAACGTCACCTTTGTCGCCTGGAGCAGGCCCGTCCCGGTGATCGTGACTGAAGTCCCCACCGGCCCGCTGGTCGGCGAAAACGTCTTGATGGTGGGCGTCACACTGAAGGTGGCACTGCTCGTCAGATTGCCGGATGGGATCTGCACCACAACCGAGCCGGTCTTGGCCCCGCTGGGGACGGTCGCCGTCAGATAGCCGTCACCCGACGTAGTGAAGGTTGCGGTGGTGCCGCCGAACGTAACTCCAGTGGCGTTCGAAAGACCTTGTCCAAAAATTCCGACCGAGGTGCTTTCAATTCCGGAAGTCAACGCCAGCCTGACAAACGGTTTCGCGCCGATATCCTCGCTGAAAAAAGTGCCGACGCCGTGGCTGCCGCCGGCGCTGGTTGTTCCATAAAGAAGTCCGTCCGTGTGTTGGATCAGAGGCGACGCGGGCTCGCTTCCATCGGATCCATTGGTTGGAAACAGGAAAGCCGAGAAGACGCCCTTGGCGGTCAACTCGTAGAGGCTGCCCGACCCAAGGCCGCCGTTCAGCCCACCACCGTAGAAATTTCCGTCGGTCGGTTGCAGGATGCTGAGGATGCCTCCATCGGTGGCGACATTGATGTTGTGAAGAACGGTAATCTTGCCCGCCAAAGTCAGGCTGTAGATTGCTCCATTGCCGCCGGTCCCGCCAAGTTGTGTGGTTCCACGAAACTTCCCGTCCGTGGCTTGGATCAGGCCAGAACTGGGAGTCCAGCCCGTAGCGTCCACAAAACCGTAAAACACTTTGTAAACGCCTTTGGTAGTGATTTTGTAGGCGCACCCGCGGTTGCCGCTGGCCGAGCAAAACAGCAGGGTGCCGTAGAGGTTCTTATCTTTCCCCTGAGTCAGCCCGGAAGCGGTAAGGCAGTCGCCGCTGAAGGTGTGCAGATTGGTGTAGACGCCGGCGGTCGTCAACTTGTAGACATTTCCGCAGATGGCATTCTGCAGGCCGGTTGTTCCGTAGAAGTTGCCGTCGAGGGCCTGGATCGGCGCAAACAGCGGATACGCATCACCGGCGGTTGCCGTGAAGTCATGCAAGTCGGTAAAGACTCCACTGGGCGTGACCTTGTAAATACTGCCTAAGCCCGTCGCGGGATTGCCCGTCTCGCAAGCGCCGTAGAAGTTCCCGTCCGATCCCAGCGTAAGACCGGAATTGCAGCTACCCCAGCCGGTCGGAAAGTTGAATACAACGTTTTCGACTCCAGTCGTAGAGATCTTGTACACCGCGCCGTATCCGTTCGCCCCGCAACTGTGAAAGCCGCCGTCCACGCCAACGCCGTAGAGACTGCCGTCACGGCCTTGGGCGAGGGAGCCCTGAGGTACGCAGGCGTCCGAGAGGTTATTCTGAAAGTTGTAGAGTACGGTTGGCGTTTGGGCCGCAGCCGGCAAAGCCGCCGTGGCGAAGGCGAGGATCAGCATCGTGAGCGCAAATGTCTTAGCCTGTAACAAAGTGCAATTCATCCGGTTGTCTCCTGAGAGGGGCAAGTATTTCGTTCGGCGGCGGGGGACCGGCGTCGAATGTCCCTGGAGCCCGCTTTTTCGAGCCGCGAGGTGACTCCGAACGCGAGCTGACTCTTGCTTGAAAGTGAGCGCCGGTCAATGCTCCACTGGTCACCTCTCGGCTGATCGCTGGTCACGCGTCAAGACCCTTCATTTCTTGACGATGTAGGGAACGGTCACGCCAGGAACGGCGCCCNNTTCGGGGTATTTGAAGCCGACCTGCGTTCGGGCGAGCTGCGCCGGAACGGCGTCAAGGTCAAGCTCCAGGAACTACCCTTCCGCGCGCTGAAGTTGCTCCTCAGCCGGCCCAACGGAGTTCTCAGCCGGGACGATTTCCGACAGGTGCTGTGGCCGGATGGCGTGTTTGTGGACTTCGACCGCGGCATCACCAGCGCCATCAACCGGCTGCGCGAGGCGCTGGGGGACACGGCGGAGAATCCGGTGTTCATCGAAACCGTGGGGCGACGCGGCTACCGCTGGATTGCGCCCACCCACAACCCCGAACCAGCGATGCTGGCGGCCGTTCCGGCGCCGGATGAAAAGGCAGCTTCCGCCTCCCCCGAGAGATGGAAGTGGGCGCTCGTGTTACCGGTGCTGGCGCTGGTATTTGCGGCCTGGATTTATCGTCCGGGATATCGATCGGCGAAGGCGGGCGGGGCCGCGCAACCACCGTCTTCTTCGGCGGGTTCCGCTCTTGCGCATCGTCCCGCCAACCGGGAGGCCGAGGAGTTCTACCTGAAGGGGCGCTACTACTGGAACAAGCGCACACCTGAGGATCTGAACAAGGCCGTCGATTCCTTTACCCAGGCGATTGTCCATGATCCCGGCTACGCGGAGGCTTACGTCGGGCTGGCGGACTGCTACAACCTGCTCCGCGAGTACACCCTGATGCCCTCATCGGAAGCGTACCCGAGGGCATTTGCAGCGGCGAAGAAAGCCGTCGAACTTGATGATCAGTCTTCGGAAGCGCACGCATCCCTGGCTTTTGTTTCCTTCCACGGGATGTGGGATGCGGCGGCGGCGGACCGGGAATTCCGCCGGGCGATTGAGCTCGACCCCAACAATGCCACGGCGCATCATTGGTATGCGACGTACCTCATGTGCGTGCACCGTTACCCCGAGTCCTTGGCGGAGATCGAACGCGCCCAGGCGCTGGATCCGGCTTCCAAGTCCGTGCTGGCCGACAAAGGTTCCATTCTTTTCAGCGCAGGCCGGCAGCAGGAAGCCATCACCCTGCTGAAACAAATGGAGGACAACGAGCCAGGCTTCATTTCCCCCCACCGCTACCTGAAGATCATCTACTTCCAGACAGCGGACTATCCCCACTACCTCGCGGAATCAAAAGGCGAAGCGGTGCTGATGCACGACAGTTCCGCCCTTGTCATCGCAGACGCGACCGCGAAGGGTTTCGCAGCCGGGGGCGGGAGAGGCCTGCTCGAGGCCCTCCGGCTTCAACAGCAACGGCTTTATGATCGGGGCCGGTTTTCACCGTACCTACTCTCCGAAACCTACTCCGTGCTGGGAAATAAACGGGAGGCGCTGCTGTACCTCAAAACTGCCTACGACCAGCATGCCGACGGCGTTTCCCAGATGGAATCCAACCATGCCTTCGACAATCTGCACCATGAACCCGCCTTCCGCCAGTTGCTTGCCGACGTTGGTCTGCCACCCCTTCCGTGATTGCTTTGGGGTAGGAAATGCACTTGCTAGCCCCGCTTTGCGGATCCAGGAAATGAGCCTTGCCTCCCGCCAGGAGCGATCAGCCGCCAGGCCTCGCAAATGTGGAAGCCCAATTCATCATCGCTGATCGAATCGAGTTCGATCCCTACCCAGCCGCGCACTCCCACATACGGCGGCATGAAGAAAGTCCGGGGTTCGTTCTTGATCAGGGAAGCCTGAAGGCCGGGAGGAACCGGCAGATAGACTGCGATATGGCCGTCGTTGTGATGGTTGTTGGCGAACATCACATAGACCTTCTTTCCCACAAAGAAAGTCGGTTCGCCGTGCGAGATCTTCTCTGCCGTTCCGGGGAGAGCCGCGCAAAGCCGCCGGACCCTCCGCAGGTGTTCTTCGCCCGCGGCGGCCAGGTCTGCATTCGGAGCGACAGGCCTTGCCTGGGGCTTCTTTGGGGGTCGCTTCAAGTGCCTTCACCTCGCCGAAGCCCTCGCTGCGTCTTGCAGGGCGGCAAAAACCTTGTGGACTTGTGCCGCGGTCCGGTCCAGCGACCCGGAATTATCAATCACAAAATCGGCGGCCTTGATCTTCTCTTTGTCCGGCAACTGCGCAGCCATGCGGCGGGTGACTTCAACGCGCGCCGCTTCTTCGGAAACTCCCAGCCTGCCCGCGAAACGCTGAACGCGTTGTTCGGGAGAGCAGGTTACAACCATGAGCCGGTCGAAGCGGTCGGCGACGCCGGCTTCCAGGATCAGCGCCGCTTCCACGATTGCAATGCCATGAGGATCGCGGCGGCCGATCCCTTCCATCCACTGGTTTTCATGCTCGACCACGGCGGGATGAACGACGGCATTGAGTTCTTGCACGCGCCCTGCACTACCGGGATGGCCGAACGCGATCTCGGCAAGTTTGGGCCGGTTAACACTGCCGTCGGAATTCAGGATTTCCCGTCCGAAATGGCGGACTACTTTCTCATACACCGCTTGCCCGGGCTGCATCAGTTCGTGCGCAATGGTGTCGGCCAGAATCAGGTGCGCGCCGAGTTTGACGAACATCTCGCCGACCACCGATTTGCCGCTCGCAATCCCGCCAGTCAACCCGACCTTTAGCAATGTGGTTTCACCTGGACGGAGAAAATCTACCACGGAGACACGGAGACACGGAGGAATGCAAGGGCACAAACCGGAATTGCAATTCAAGAATCGAGAATCTGAATCAAGTACAAATTCCTGCTCCGAAGTCGTTCGTTTTGCCTTTCTCTGTGTTTCCGTGCCTCCGTGGTGGAAGTTCATTCAACTTCTCGTCAACTCGGCGACCGGGGTTGCGCGCCGCAGCTTCGCCGCTTTCACGGTGTTCACCATCAGCATGGCGATGGTCAGCGGCCCCACTCCTCCCGGCACCGGAGTGATCGCACCCGCCACTTCGGCCACTTCGGGATGCACATCGCCCGCCAGCGTTGAGCCTTTCGTCAGAAACGTTTCTTCCCGCTTCTTGTTTCCGGCAAAGAGGCGATCAAACTCGGCCCGCTCGCTGAC
>PMCH01000139.1:1933-4676 GCA_003154055.1 Acidobacteriaceae bacterium | reverse complement strand
ACCACCGCTTCCTGCCCGGCGATCGCGATCCCGCTCCGTTTCAGAATTTCCATCACTCCGGCCGGCGTGCAAGGCACCAGCCCGGGACGCTGGGTCGAAAGATATCCCACATTCATGGGATGAAACCCATCCACATCTTTGGCGGGGTCCACCGCGAGCAGCACCTTCTTCGAGTCCACGTGGGGAGGCAGGGGCAACTGCACCAGGATGCCGTCGATCTCGTCACGCCGGTTCAAGTCATCCACCAGCGCGAGCAGTTCCTCGGTCGTCGTGCTCTCGGCAGGCGTGTGTTTTTCGCTGTAGATTCCGACTTCTTCGCAACTCTTCACCTTGCCGCGCACATAGACTTCCGACGCTGGATTATGCCCCACCAGCACCACGGCCAGCCCGGGGCGTATGCCAGAGGCGGCCAGGGCCTGCACTTCGCGAGCGACTTCCGCCCGGATTTCGCTCGCCATTTTATTGCCATCGAGAATCTTGGCCGTCATCACACCTCGCGGGACCCACAGATTGCGATGCGATTTTATCTCAAATTGCCGCGCTGCTTCCCGGCCACTCTAGCGTTAGAATGGGCCAGTATGATCAGCCAAGATCTGCTCGACATTCTGGTTTGTCCCGTGTGCAAGAAGACGCTGGCCCTGAAAGAGAACGGGATGAGCCTGAAATGCGGCGAATGCCGCCGGGTTTATCCTATTCAGGACGACATTCCGATTCTGCTGATTGATGCGGCCACCATCGAAGCGGCCTGAAAGTGCCAGACAAAACCAGCCCACACCGTTTCTGAAACGACACAGAATGTCAGTTTTGACCCGCCAGAATTCCCCTCTCCATCGCCATGCCATTCCCGGGCAGCAGCCGAACTAGTGGTTTTTCATGGTGTTCGGCCGCATTTCCACAAGTTTGGGCGGCCCCGCGTTTGGCCTGAAAGCTACGGCACAACAATTGCATGCAACGTAGAGAACTGCCGATGAGTCTAAGTAGATAACTAGGGGCAGAGCGGTCGGAGGGTGGTGGGGCCATGAGAGACAAATTTTCGGTGACGGAGTTGAATGCCCTGCGGAACGACCTTCTCCAGGGCGGCATGGTGGATTCCCGGGAAGCAGCGGAAGTGTTGCAGGTCTTCTTGATGGGTCGCGGCTACGGAGTTTCTCAGGCCGACGCCATGGATGCCGCTGGCCGCGTGGAGATGGCCGGCTGCTCCCTGCCCGTCCTGCAGCGCGAGCTCGAAGGGCTCGCCATGGTGATGTAAGAGTTCGCACAGTTAACAAAACGAGGTTAACGGAAAACTGATCCAGCTCAACTGAGCACGGACGTTTCCCAATGCGATAAGCCGGGCCAAACAGCCCGGCTTTCCTGTTTCTGGACCGCCATTGCCTTTCCGCGTCTTTATTGTGCGCTTGCCTGTGGTACATTTCTGCCGGGTCCCAATCCACAATTTCAGAGAGAGGTTATTACCATGAAGAAAACTGTTTGCGCCATTTTGACCGCCGGTGCCCTGACATTCGCCATGTGTCTGCCCGTCGCCGCCCAGGATAAGACTGACAAGATGGACAAGATGAAGGACGAGAAGCACGAGAAAATGGAGCAGCACCCGGCAATCGAGGCCGCCGTCAAGCACCTGCGCGAAGCCAAGAACGCCCTGGAACACGCCAACCATGATTTCGGCGGTCACCGCGTCAAAGCGATTGAGCATGTAAACCAGGCTTTGGCGGAGTGCGAGCAGGCTCTGAACTTCGACAAGAAGTAGCTCGGACTTAGTTTGAAAAACCACGAGGGGATGCCGCTGGGGCATCCCCTTCTTCTTGTTGGGAATCAGCAACGCCCGGCGTTCGTTACTTTGGGTGGCTCACCTTCCGCCTCTTCACCTCCTCCATTATTCCCTCCACAATGATCAGGAGTGGACCGCACCTCCAAACTCGGAGCGGTATTCATCTGCCTGTTCGCGCTGCCCTTTGCCGGCTTCGGTCTGTTCGCTCTCTCCAGGGCGATCACCCAGATGCTCGCGGGCACCGGCAACTCCCAGGTGTGGCTGTTGCTGATTTTTGGCGTGGTATTCAGCGGAGTTGGGTGCGGGCTGATGTGCATGGCGATCTGCGGCTCGAAGTTCCTGAAGCGGCAGCAGCGCGCCCAATCCGAGCATCCGGCGGAGCCCTGGCTGTGGCGCGAAGACTGGGCCCAGGGCCGCATCAAGGGCAACACCCAGTCCGGCATGATCACCGCCTGGGTATTTGCCGCTTTCTGGAATCTGGTTTCCGCGCCCATGCTGGTCTTCGTCCCGCAGCAGGCTGCCAGGAAACCGATTGCCTACCTTGGCCTCCTTTTTCCCGTGGTTGGAGTTTTCCTTCTGGTCCGCGCCGTTCGCTTCACCCTGGCTTACCTCGAGTTCGGCAAGACCTGCTTTGAAATGTCGCCCGTGCCGGGTGTCGTTGGTGGCGACCTGAAAGGCATGATCCAGGCGCGATTCCCGCACTCGCCGGAGCACGGCATCCAGCTCCGCCTTTCCTGCGTGAACCGCGTCATAACCGGTTCCGGCAATAACCAGAACACCTCCGAGCGCATCGTGTGGCGCGGCGAGCAGAGCCTCTCGCCGGCGCAGATCTATCCCGGGCCCGCCGGCACTTCGATCCCGGTGAGCTTCCGCGTTCCCTGGGATGCTCGGCCGACCGAGACACAGGTGCCCCGGGATTCGATCGTATGGATGCTGGATGCTCTGGCCGATGTGCCGGGCGTGGACTACCACGAC
>PMCH01000139.1:0-1841 GCA_003154055.1 Acidobacteriaceae bacterium | reverse complement strand
CAGATGTGGTTTGGCACCACGCGAGCCGGGATTGGCAATGGAGCCCTGCTCTTGCAGGATGGCTTGCTCGGCGGCGGCAAGATTCAGCGATTCGCGCTTTCCGACATGGCTTCGATCGCGAGCAAGATCGGCAGCCAGCAAGGCGGTGGCACCGGCACGCCCTACTACGACATCGAACTCAGCTTGCGCAATGGCAAAAAAGTCACGCTCGGACGCACTCTCAAGAACAAGCAGGAAGTTGACTGGCTGATCGAAGAGATGCGACGCGTGACCGGACTTCAGCCGAAAGCGATGACTGCGAGCGTCTAAGGCTGCTGTCGTGCCACTCCGCATCTCAATCCTAATGTCATGCTGAGCGGAGNNCGGAGTCGAAGCACCCCTGCCCCCGGCAAATTCTCCTCCGGTATCGGCACGTCAGGTGATTACAACCCCTCCACCACGTTCTGTAATTCGCGCGCAATCTCCTCCGCATCCCTGCCCGCTGCAAAATTTACCGGCTCTCCAATCCGCACTTGAATCCTTCCCGGCGCCGCGAACTTCCGGCCCGCCTTCTTCACCTCAAACAGCCCGTCAATTCGCATCGGCAAAATCGGGATCTGCAGATTATTTGCCAGCAAACCGATCCCGGACCGGAACGAAAGCAATTTCCCATCCTCGGTGTGCCGCCCTTCCGGAAATACCAACACACTGTAGCCGCGGTCTACAGCCTCCCCGGCATAGGCAAAGCTCTTGCGGAAGCCGGACTGGCGGGGCAGGGGGAACAAGTTCAGCAGCGCGACCCCGAGCGTCCATTGCATCCGGTCGTAGATCCGGCCCAGCCAGCCGCGACCCGGCGCGGGAGCGCGTAGAAGCTCGAGCGCTTCTCCACCAGTCGCAGTGGCCAGGCGATGGCGGAGGCGTGCGGGAAGCACGGTCTGGATGAAACCTACGTCCACGTCGTCAATGTGGTTCGAGACAACCAGTACCGGTCCGCGAACGCCCCGCAGGTTCTCCCGCCCGATCACGCGCGGCCAGCCGAGCAGGAACACTGCCGGCCTCACCATCAGATAGTGCGCGAGCAGACGCGCCCAGGTCACCGGCCAGCGCAGCGTCCACAGAGGATAGTGAAACTCGCGGCGCTCCCCGCGTTCTCCCTGCAGCAGTTTTTCCAGGTCGCCGACCGTGGCGGCACTGGCGAACTTCGTTTCGCTCAGGTTTACCTGGTAGCGGTCTTCGAGCGCGCCCAGCAATTCAACTCGTTCAAGGGAACTCAGTCCCAACCCGCTTTCGAGGTTGGCTTCAGCAGTCAGACTCTGAGGTGCTCGCCCGGCAATTCTCGCCAGCAGTTCCGACAACGGGCTGGCCGCACTGGCTACCGACTGCCCCTGGAGACTCGCCTCCACTGCGTCGCGGATCACATTCCGGCGCGGCTTCTGCGTGGACGTTCGCGGAAAATCCTCTTCCGGCCATACCAACCACGCGCGCATCCGCTGGTACTCCGCTAAGCCCTGGTTTGCGCGGGCGACGACCGGCTGCGGGTCCGCATCGCGGTCGCGCAGAATCAAAACGGCACAGGGCTCGGCATTCCCGCCGCGATCCAGCCCAATCACGGCGCAATCGCGGACCTCTTTCTGACTTCGTAACGCCGTTTCCAGGTCCTCGGGATAGACGTTCATCCCCGCTGGCGTCACGATCACTTCTTTCTTGCGGCCCTTGAAATACAGATTCCCTTGCGCATCGAGCGCGCCCAGGTCACCGGTGCGGTACCAGCCTTCCTCGCCCGTCACCGATTGCAACTCGCGGCCATTCCAGTAGCCACTGGCGACGCCACTGCCGCGCACCAGGATTTCCCCGTCGTCCGC
>PMCH01000120.1:323-11771 GCA_003154055.1 Acidobacteriaceae bacterium | reverse complement strand
CGTCAACGAAATTCCTCAGCTTCTAAGTGCTTGTGCAGCAATCGAGTGCAGGCCGTCCACAGCGGGGTGAAACAGAAATTGTGCAGTGGACGCCGGGCGCGGGTCACGAATTGCCAATGTTCATGGTGTTTTCTGCGGTTTTTCACGACTTGCCCCCGAGTACGGAGCGACACGCATCCACTATCCCAGCTGTGAAAATCTCAAGGAAGAACAATCCTAACGCGGATTTTATGTTGTCCTGCTTCGCAGGGCTGGCGTTCCGTTTACAATGCGGCTTTCCCGGTAGGAGGTCTTTCCTGATGCGAGCCCTACGCCTGGCGGCCGTGGTCAGCATTGTGGCGGCTGTTTCTTTTGCCCAAACGTTCGAAGAAAAGACTGCGAAATACCTGGATTCGATTCGGCACCAGCCGCCGCTGCTGCTCGCCTTCCTGCAGCAGATGCCCAAGGGTGGCGACCTGCACGTCCATCTGGGCGGCGCGATCTATGCCGAGAGCCTGATTGACTATGCGTCGGAGAACGCGCTGTGCGTGGACCGGAGCACGTCGAAGCTGATTCGAGCTGCTTGCGACTCCTGCGAGACGTATCGCAACAAGCCGTCGGTCCGCTGTGCCTATCAGGACCACATTCTCTACAACCAGCTGATTGATGCCTGGTCGATGCGGAACTGGCACCGGGAAGAAGAGTCAGGGCACGATCACTTTTTTGGCACGTTCGACAAGTTCGGGCCTGCTTTCGAAAAACACGTCGGCAACGCGCTGGCCGAGGTGGCGTCTCGAGCGTCGGCCGATCGTCTGCAGTATGTCGAACTGATGCACACGGCAGACGGAGGGCGGGCGGCGATCCTGGGCGACAAGATTGGCTGGGATGACGACTTCGGCAAGTTGCGGGACAAGCTTCTGGCCGGTGGCCTGAAGGAAATTGTCTCCACCGTTCGGACCGAGTTGGATGCGGACGGGCAGCGCGAAAGGGAACTGCTGCACTGCGGAACCGCCAAGCCCGACCCTGGATGCGAAATTACGATCCGCTATCTGTATCAGGTGCTGCGCGGCCTGCCGCGCGAACAGGTGTTCGCCCAGATCCTGCTGGGCTTCGAGCTTGCGAAGGCGGACCCGCACGTGGTCGGCTTCAATCTGGTAATGCCGGAAGACTGGTATGTGCCGATGCACGACTTCGATTTGCATATGCGGATAATCGAGGCGCTGCGCAAGTTCTATCCCGGCACGCACGTCTCGCTGCACGCGGGCGAACTGGCGATAGGGCTGGTTCCACCCGAGGGCTTGCGTTTCCACATCCGCGAATCGGTCGAGCTCGCGGGGGCGGAGCGGATTGGGCATGGCGTAGCCGTGATGAGCGAAACTGATCCTCTTGGTTTACTGCAGGAGTTGGCGAAGAAAAATGTGTTGGTGGAGATTTGTCTAACTTCGAACGACACGATCCTGGGCATCAGCGGAAACCGTCATCCGCTGCCCGTGTACCTGAAGTACGGCGTGCCCGTGGCGTTGTCCACCGACGATCAGGGCGTCTCGCGCTCGGACATGACAAATGAGTTTCTGCGGGCAGCGGAAGGGCATGGGTTATCGTACGGCGAGTTGAAGCGCATGGCCCGGCAGAGCCTGGAACATAGCTTTCTTGCCGGGGAGAGTCTGTGGATCGATGCGAAGGTTTTCCGGCGCGAGCCCGCTTGCGGGGACGCCAACCCATCGGCCGGGCGCGTTTCTGGGAAGTGCCAGACACTTTTGGATACCAGCGAACGCGCGCGTGCGCAGTGGCAGCTGGAAAGAGCATTCGCGGACTTCGAAAGAACGTTCTAGATGGTCTGCCGGTTCAGGCGATCGTCCTGTTAGAATTCGCCTTCCGCGCTCACTCTGAATTGGAGGCTACTTGGGCCGATACACCGGCATATTGGGCTTGCTGACGATGATCGCGCTCGGGTATGTATTCTCCAGCAACCGGCGCGCGATCAAACTGCGGACGGTGCTTTGGGGCCTCGGTCTCCAGCTTGTCTTCGCCTTCTTTGTACTACGAGTGGAGTTCGGCAGGAGGCTGTTTGCCTGGGCCGGGGATGTGGTCACAAATTTTCTCGGCTACTCGTTTGCGGGATCCTCGTTCTTATTCGGCGATTTGGGTAAGAAAGGCCCGCCCTTTTACCTCGCGTTCCAGGTATTGCCAACCATCATTTTCGTCGCTGCGTTCTTTGCTGTCCTCTACCACTATGGCGTCATGCAGTGGGTAATCCGGCAGATGGCGCGCGTCATGATGAAGTTCATGGGCACCAGCGGTGCGGAGTCCATGAACGTCGCGGCCAGCATCTTTCTTGGATGCACCGAAGCGCCGCTGACCATCCGCCCGTTTCTTGAACGGCTGACGCGCTCCGAGTTGATGACCATCATGACGAGCGGCATGGCGCACATCAGCGGTGCGGTGATGGCGGCTTACATTCTTTTTGGCATCCCCGCAAAGCATCTGCTGACGGCCGTGATCATGACCGCGCCGGGCACGATTCTTATCGCGAAAATGCTGATGCCTGAGACCGAGCAACCAGTAACTGCCGGGCGCGTGGCGATGAGTGACGAGGAGATCGAAGGCGAGCACACGGTCAACCTGCTGGGGGCAATCGCAAAGGGCACGACCGACGGCCTTTACCTGACCCTGAATGTTGCCGCGATGCTGATCTCGTTTCTCGCCTTGATTGCGCTGGCGGACGGCATTCTGGGTGGCGTCCACAATGGCCTCGCGCATTTTGGATGGAATTGGTTTCCGACCAGCTTCGAGCAGATTTTCGGCGTGGTTTTTTCTCCGATTGCCTGGGTGATTGGCGTGCCGTGGAAAGACTGTCCGGCGATTGGCAACCTGCTTGGCACGCGCATGGTGCTCAACGAATTCGTGGCCTTTTCGCGCCTGGGCGGTATGCAGCAGATGCTCGATCCGCGCTCCTATCTGATCGCAACGTATGCGTTGTGCGGGTTCGCGAACCTGGGAAATATCGGCATCGAACTGGGGGGCATTGGGTCGCTCGCTCCGGGAAAGAGGGGCGACCTGGCGCGACTCGGTATTCGCGCGATGCTGGCCGGTACGATGGCGAACCTGATGTCGGCGTCGATTGCGGGAATGCTGCTGCAGTAGCGAGCGGCGAGTNNCAGACGAAGCTGCGGCCGCAGATCGGGCTGGTGCTCGGATCCGGGCTCGGCGCCTTTGCCGACGGCCTGACGGATGCGGTCCGTATTCCGTACGCGCAGATCCCATCGTTTCCACGTTCAACGGCGGTCGGGCACGCGAGTCAGTTTGTAGTCGGGAAATCCGGAGACGTGCCGGTGGCTGTGTTGCAGGGGCGCGCGCACCTGTATGAAGGCTATTCGCCGGAAGAAGTCTCCGTCCCAACGCGAGTGCTGGGGCGGATGGGCGTGCGAGCCGTTGTCCTGACCAACGCAGCCGGAGGCGTCAATCTGGATTACGGGCAGGGCGCGCTGGTGGTCATCCGCGACCACATCAACCTGCAGGGGCGAAACCCGCTGGTCGGCGCGAACGAGGATCGCTTCGGTCCGCGATTCCCGGACATGACCTATACCTACACGAAGAGCTATCGGGAGGTCGCGCTGGAAGAGGCGAAGAAGCTTGGTATTCCTCCGCGTGAGGGTGTCTATGCGGGGGTGTTGGGGCCAAGTTTCGAAACGCCGGCGGAGATTCGATTCCTGCGAACCATCGGCGCCGATTTAGTGGGCATGTCCACGATCCCTGAGGCAATTGCCGCGCGGCACATGGGAATGAATGTGCTGGCAATTTCTTGCGTGACGAACATGGCTGCAGGGATCCTCGACCAGCCACTCTCGCACGAAGAGGTACTGGAAACGACTGCGCGCGTGATGGGACAGTTCATCGCACTACTGCGCGCAGTGCTGCCACGGATTAGTGAACTGGCGGCGAGTATCGAGTAGCGGGTGCGGCAGTCTGGCCGAAACGAACACAGTGCCTGCAAAAAAAGAGACGCGGCAAGCCGCGTCTCTACGGATTCTGACCGGTCGCTAGAACACCACTTTTAGACCCAACTGAATGACACGTGGTCCACCGCCTCCCAGACCGGGATTGGTCTGGGCGACGTCTGGGGTTTGCGTGATCGGGCCCATGGGCGACAGAGGCTTCGCAAGGTCACCGTCCACATGAGCCGCAGGATTGGGATCGATCTGTGGGTTGCCTGGAGCGCCATTATCGATAAGTCCCGGAATAATGGAATGCGCGGGCAGCGCGAAATTAGGGTGATTGAAGAGATTGAAAAACTCCACGCGAGCCTCCAAGCCCACCCGTTCCGTGATGCGAGTATTTTTCGTCAACGAAAAGTCGACATTGGCAAATCTGGGGCCATAGATCGAATTTCGGCCCAAGTTCCCGAAGGTACCAAAGGCCGGCTGAACGAAGGCCATGGGATTGAGATAACCGGTCGATGGTGTCCAGTTTGGCAGAGTCAGCTTTGCACCGGGAACAATGTTGGGCCGCTGGTTGAAATAGAAGTGACCACTGGTATCGGAGGAGTTTGCAATCGGGATTGGCCGTCCGCTTTGTGCGCTGACAATGGTATTCAACTGCCAGCCCGAGCCGAACCTTCCGGCGGCTTTCCACGTGGGCAACTCGTAGTTAAGTGCCGCGGTAAAGCGCTGTCGCGTGTCAAAAATTGAGTTCCCGTGCTCGCCTCGGAGATTGCTGGGGTCCTGGGGGAACGCAACTCCCGGAACAAAGTCGATCCCGTCAGAAGCGGTGTCAATCGCGTGCGACCAGATGTAGCTTGCAAAGCCTGAAAACCGGTGGGAATTCTGCAGGCGAACAATGGTCTGGAGCGAATGGTAGATGGATGCTGCCGACGGCGTCAGTTCGTCGATGGTCCCGTAGTTGGTGTTAGTCCCAAACTCGTTGAGATCCGTCAAGCGCACCAGCTTGGTTCCCTTGCTTCCAACGTAACCAGCCTCAAAAGAGAAGTTGTCGGCGAGTCTTTGCTGAATGTTGAAGTTCCAGTTTTGGGTATAGGGGCTGGGGAACTTTCGGGGAGTCACGAAGATCGAGTACGGGCCTGTGGTATTCACCGTCAGGATGGGCGCGGTTGGGTCCAGATTTGTGCCATTAAAAGCTGTGCCGTCGAAGTTCATCGGAAGAACTGGCTTTGGACCGATGGGATTGGTAGCGAGTCCGGCAGACGATGTGAAGTTTGCGATCAGCAGGCTCTGCGGAACGTAGTCGTAATAGAGCCCGTAGCCGCCACGGACCACGGTGTTCTTGAGAACGCTCCACGCAAATCCCAAGCGCGGGCCAAAGTTGTTGAGGTCCCGCTCGTACACGCCGTCGAGCCCATGGGTTCCGACCATGGCAAGAGTCCCGTCGGATGCGAGGTTGGAGAGGAGGTTATTTTTCTCGCTCATCGGACCGAAGTACTCCCAGCGCAGGCCCAGATTCAAAGTGAATGCAGGCGCCAGCCGAAAATCATCCTGCGCGAAGAAGCTGAAACCATTGTTGTAGGTGGTCCGCTGGGTGTTGCCGGTATCGACCAGGACAAAACTGCAGAAGCAGTTGTCCTGCGAACCTCCGGTATAGAAATTTGCGAGAGAGTCCACGATCGGGTCGGGATCAAGTCCAATACCGGACGTGAATTGGAAAATTCCTCGCTCCACATTGTCGTTGAAGTTTTCGATGCTGGCGCGGCGGAACTCACCGCCGAATTTCAAAGTGTGTTTGCCGCGCAACCAAGTGAAGTTGTCGAGGATCTGGTAGGTCTGGCTGGTTCGTCCGCGGGGCACGCTGAAACCAATTGCGCCCAGATTTTCAATTCCAGTAAAGTCGAATTCCGGCAAGCCGAGTTTTCCGGTCCCCAGATTCAGACCATTCGCCACCGGGTCATATTTTGCATTGAGAGAGCTGAAGGATGTCCGATAGCGACTGTAGCCAAATCGGACCTCGTTGATCTTGGTTCCGCTCAGAGTCGACTGGAGACTTGCTGATAGAACCTGGACGCGTGCAGGCGAAGTCTGCGCGAAGTCCGGAAGGCGGGAGCCCGTGCCGAACCCCCCGGGAGAGCCGAAAGGAAATACCTGGTCACTCTTTGAAAAAGCGTAACGCCCGGTCAGCAGTTCGTTATTGGAAAGGCTGTGATCCAGCTTCAGGATGAAGTTGTTGCCATCATTCTTGTCACGCACCACGCCAGGGATTTCATGGCTGTCACTCTGCGGATAGAACGCCATCACGGCGTCAAGGCCCGGATCGATCACGCCTTCATTCTTATCCAGCGCGATGGAGCGCGCTTGGGCTATCTCAGCGCGGGTGGGCACGAGCAGCAAGAAATCTGATCCAACGCGTTCCCGCTGGCCCTCGTAGGCTCCAAAGAAGAAAGTCCTGTCCTTGATAACTGGTCCGCCGAGGGCAAAACCGAAGTTGTTATTTTGGAATACCGATTTCCGGGGCTCAGTATTAAAGAAGTTTCTGGCATCCAGAGCGCTGTTGCGTAGAAACTCGAATGCCGAGCCGTGCCACTGGTTGGTTCCAGAGCGAGTGATGATGTTGACGACCGAACCACTGTTGCGGCCGTATTCGGCAGCAAACTGCGCTTGCAGGTTAAACTCTTCGATCGCATCAATCGGCAGCAGGGAGGCAGGCGCTCCGCCGATGCCGGTCTGGTTGAGCGCCGAATTATTAAAGAAGGGGTCGTTGTTGTCGGTGCCGTCGAGTGTGTAGTTATTGGAACGGTCACGGTTGCCGTTGATGTTAAATTGCCCAAAGCCCCCCTGGGTTCCCGCGACTCCGGAAGGGTCAACCGTGGTCCCCGGCGTGAGTGCTACCAGTTTTCCAAAATCGCGCCCGTTGAGCGGAAGTTCAGTTACCAGCCGGCGCTCCACCACTTCGCCGAGAACGTCACGGGTTGTTTCTATCACCGGGGCTTCGGCCGTCACCGTGAGCTGTTCCTGCCGCTTCTCCACTTTGGTCAGGTCGAAATCGGCGGTGGTGTCCAACCCCACGTTCACCTGCACATTCTGCGCGGAAGGCGAAAGGCCGGCTGATTCCGCTCTTACCGTATAGGTGCCGGCGGGCAGTTCGGCCAGCACGTAGCCGCCGTCGTTGCCAGTAGTGGCTTCGCGCGTTAGGCCGGTGTCGATGTTCTTCGCCGTGACTTTGGCTCCGGCGATGATGCTGCCGCTCGGGTCCGTGACTTTGCCGCGAATGGACCCACGGAAACTTTGTGCCCACGCCGCCGCGCCGACCAGCAACAAGGTCGCCAGCACTACGGCCATGAAACGACGATTCTGATTCATCTTCTTCACGATCCCTTCCTCGCTAGAACTTCACTGCCCCTTGCGGGGGATGAAAACCGGTTGTGGCGGTTGTACGTGATAGGTTGCTGCGAAACTTGCCTGGTTGATTGCAAAGCTCACGCGGCCGCGCGAATCGATGAAAAGCAGAGGCTGTTTGAGCGGCACGTCGCTGAACGTCTTCACAAATGGCATTTCGAGTTCGTGCCTAGCGATGGTGACCTTTACCTTGTCGCCACGCTGGTAGCCGAGCTTCATAAAATCGTCAGCGTCCATATTCGTGACCAGGTTGCCGAAGGGGCCGTCGGTGGCAATCACTTCTCCGCTGAAGCCCTTGGCGTCGATTTTGGCAGGCTTCAAATCCAGCCGAACCAGTTGCTTGACCTCGGGCCCGACCAGAGTCCAGTCATCGCCGCGCGCTACGCGAGCGCCGACCGGCGAAAAAATGTCGCGGCCGTGGAACGTCGAAGAGACTTTGGCGCCGATCATCCAGTCGCTATTGGTGATTTCGCGGGCGCTCT
This sequence comes from Acidobacteriaceae bacterium, assembly GCA_003154055.1. GTDB lineage: Bacteria > Acidobacteriota > Terriglobia > Terriglobales > Acidobacteriaceae > Acidiflorens. The sequence goes on along the minus strand of PMCH01000120.1, from coordinate 3,970 downwards.
CGATCCCATCCCTGTCCTCGACCAGAGTCATGAGGCCGTTGTCGGGCAGCACAAAAAACTGCCCGCGCTTCGACTTCACAACCACTGCCTTGCGCGAGCTGCCTACGCCCGGATCGATCACCACGACGAAAACGGTTCCGGCAGGGAAGTAAGGTGTTGCGCCGAACAGAAAGCGAGCACCGTCCTCAATCGAAAATGCGTTGACCTGGTGGGTAAGGTCCACAATACGCAGGTTGGGCGTGATTCCGTACATGACGCCTTTGCACAGGGCCACGGAATCGTCCACGACGCCGAAGTCGGTCATGAAGACAACGGTCGGCGGGCCCTTGGGGGCGGATTCCTGCGCCAGAAGGCCCGTGCCCAACCACACCAGGACAACCAAGAGAAGGAGTAGGCGCTTCGAAGGTCTGCGGGCGCAAGGCATGCCAGTCCACATGAAAGTTGGGGCTCCCTGAAAGACTACTAGTTTACTAGACATTGGCAATGGTGCAAGAATTCGCTCAGCAAGCGGCGGTATCAACCTGGATCCGAGGCTTTTATTGTATCCGTTCCACCCGGGGGAACCAACCCTGCGACATGGTGCGCTGCCATTGCACCCATCGGCGAAGATCGGGGAGTTGCGACAGGATGCCGCCATCGATCTTCAGCATCTATAATCTTGCGGTAGCAAGATGGATGATTCAGGAAGGAGCCACGGATGTCGAACGTAATCCCGGAAAAATATCGAGACCTTTTTGAGAAACGCGCCTTTGCCAGTCTCGGCACGCTCATGCCCGACGGACGCCCGCAGGTGACTCCGGTNNGAGATTCGTGGCACGGTGGTTGAGATCACCGAAGACGGAGCCGCTGAGCACATCCACAAGATGGCGAAGAAGTATATGGGCGTGGACAAGTATCCCTACGCCCAGCCGGGCGAGGTGCGTGTCCTCTACAAGATCCGTCCCGAGCACACCACCGTGATGGGGTAAAGCGATCGCCAGGACATCCACAAAACAATAGACACCTCCGAACTGTTGGAGGAGCGCGGGCAAAGGCCCGCGCTTTTTGTTTTTTTGCCCACAATGCCGGCTGATGACTTTTCCGCAGCTGGCGAGTCCAACCTCCCATGATTGCCCCGCATCTTGCTGGGGGCGCGTATTCGCCGGGAACTTTGGCGAGTCTTCTGCCGTAACAAAGACCAGGGGAATAACTGTGTAGGGCGGTTGGCGCAGGTTTTCGGGCTCGGAGGCGGTCATGGAAGTCGTGAACAGCAGGAACGGTACGCACGGAGATCCTGAATCGAAAGAGGTTCCAATCCAGCAGGTCGTCAAGGCCGCCCACGATGAACTGCGAACGCTCATGTTGCAGCGGACCGTAATCATGAAGCGGATCGGTTCGGTCAAACAGACCATTGCCGGGTTGGCAAATCTGTTCGGCGAGGATGTGCTGGGCGACGACCTTCTCGAGTTGATCGATCGCAGGCCCAGTGGCCGGCAGCCTGGGTTCACGAAAGCTTGCAGGACCGTCCTCCTGGAAGCCAAGCGCCCGCTGGGAGCGCGCGAGGTCTGCGAAGAACTGGAGCGGCGCGCCCCCGTCATCCTGGCGCGGCACAAGGATCCGCTGGCATCCGTTACCACTGTCTTGAACCGTCTGGTGGACTACGGAGAAGCCCGGAGTCTGACCAATGACCGTGGGCGCCGGGTGTGGGAGTGGGTCAGCGAGGACGACAACACCGCCGATGTATTGCCGTCGCAGGTGACAGCGTGAACGACCTGGCTCGCCGCTAAGCGGGCAGCAGCATCCCTTTTTCCAGATGCCGGGTCACGTGGGCATACTGCGCCGCGTGCGGATCGTGCGTGACCATCACGATCGTTTTCTGGAAACTCTCATTCAGCCGCTTCAGGATCTCCAGAATTTCAGTCGCCGAGTGGCTATCCAGATCTCCGGTGGGCTCATCGGCGAGGATCAGCGTCGGATCGCTCACGATGGCCCGGGCGATGGCCACGCGCTGCTCCTGTCCGCCGGAGAGTTGCTTGGGGAGATGGCCGACGCGATCTTCCAACCCCACCAGCTTCAATGCCGTCATGACGTGATCGCGACGCTGTTGCGGCGTCATCTTGGTCAGCAGCAGGGGCAGTTCGACGTTTTCAAATGCCGTCAGGACGGGAATGAGATTGAAGGTCTGGAAGACGTATCCCACGTGGGTATTCCGCCAGTGGGCCGACTGCGAATCGGTAAGGCGGAAGATGTTTTCGCCGAGGACAAGCAGCTCGCCGGAAGTCGGCCGGTCGATGGCGGCGATCATGTTCAACAGCGTGGTCTTTCCTGATCCCGATGGGCCCATCAGTGCCAGGAATTCGCCCTTTGCAATATCAATCGAGACGTTGTCGAGCGCGGTGACCTGAAAAGCATCGCGCTTGAAGATCTTGTTCACTCCGCGGGCTTGAACAACTTTCGTACCCACTACTTTCTCTGCGATCGTCGCTGAACTCATGATTGCCCCTTGATACGAATCTTTTGCCCGTCCTGCAAACCCGCAGGCGCAGCGGTGATCACGTTCTCGCCGCCCACCAGACCATCCACCAGGTAGCCGCCCGAGCGCTGGCTCAGGACGTGAACACCCCGCCGCAGAGCTTTGCCGTTGAAGGCGATGAGCACGAACTTCGCTCCGTCCTTGTCGCGCAAGCCGGCGGTGGGAACAAACGCCCCGACTTGCTTGCGGCTGGCGCCCTTGTCCTCGCCGGCCAGGAACTGTACCGTGGCATTCATTTCCGGCCGCAGGAACTCGTCCGGATTCTGGATCTGCACCTTGACCTGGACCGTCGCTTTTTGCCGGTTGGCCTCGGGGGAAATTTCCGCGATCACTCCCTTGTACTTGCGGTCGGGGAATGCATCCACGCCGACGGTGCCTNNCCGCTGGCAAACTGCGCGGTCACCAATTCGCCCTTTTCCGCCGTACGTTCAAGAATCGTGCCCGTAACCGGCGCCCGGATGACCGTGGCATCGAGCTGCGACTTGGCATAGGCCATCTGACCCTCCGCCTGGAGCAGGTCGCCACGGCCGCGTTGAATCTGCTCGGCGCGCGGTCCGATCTTCGCCATGCGGAAGGACTGTTCGAGCGAATTCACTTTCTGCCGGGAAGCGTCATAGCGCGCGGTGGCGTCATCCAGCGCCTGCCGGGAAACAACACCCTGCCCGGCCAGGTCTTTTGTACGATCCAGCGTGATCTTGTCATTGGCCGCCGTGGCGCGGGCTTCCGACAGATTGTGATCCGCCTGCTGAATCTCCTCGGGACGCGATCCATTTTCCAGTTCCGCCAGCCGCGCCTGGGCGCTTTCCACCGTGCCACGCGCCTGCTCGTACTGGGCGCGGAACTCCTGGTCTTCCAGTCTTACCAGGACTTGCGATTCCTTTACCTTGTCGCCCTTCTCTACGCCGATCCAGGCGACCCGGCCCGTGACCTTGGAGTTCACGCTGATCTTGTGGTGCGCCACGATGTACCCGCTGGCGGAAAGCACGGTGCTGCCCGCGACATCGCTGCCCTCGGCGGTGGCACGCACAGTCTCTACCTCCGGAGCGTCAGAGGCCAACCATCGGTAGGCGAGCGTGACCAATCCGAGCAGAACAACGATGGCGACTCCACCCAGGATGAAACGGCGCGACCATGC
>PMCH01000120.1:0-193 GCA_003154055.1 Acidobacteriaceae bacterium | reverse complement strand
GCGGCGCCCAACAACGAAAGCAGCAGCGATTCCAGCACAAAGGACGTGAGGATGCTCGGCCGGGAAAACCCGATCACGCGCAGGGTCGCGATTTCCCGGGCACGATAGGCAACCGCCGCGTACATGGTATTCATCGCGGCGAAACTCGATCCGATCGCCATGATGACCGCCACCACAAAGCCGATGTACTTGA
>PMCH01000156.1:4103-4648 GCA_003154055.1 Acidobacteriaceae bacterium | reverse complement strand
GTCCGGATGCCGAGCGTCTGCGCGGCCCGCATTTCGTTCAACGCGGTCACGGCGTCCAGGTACCACACATCGTGCCGCAGATTCTGCTCGTCCAGGTAGCTGAAGTGCGGATTGAGCGCGTCGCCATCGAAGTCGATGTCTTCTTCGGAATCGCGCGAGCCCAGCCACGCGTCCTGCACGGAAACGTTCTTGTCTGCCACTCCGGGCGGCAGCTTTTCGTGCTTCGGCTTCTGCACCCAGTCGTACCCGTAATTGCCGATGGCACAGATGAGCTTTTCCTGCGGGATCTCTTTCTTGGCGGCCTCGATGTTGGAGACGAACCAATCCTGCGACGCCACCGCTCCCGGCGTTCCATTGGGAAAATGCTCGTCGTAGTTCATGATCACGACGCCATCCACCGCCGCCGAGATCGCCTGGTAGTCGTAGTCCTCGTTTTTCACCTGCACGCTGGCATAGAGCTTCAACCCCTTCGCGTGCAGGTCAGACGAGAGTTCCTTCAGCAGCGCCACGTATCCTGGCTGCCCCTTCTTGGGAAAGGATTCAAA
>PMCH01000156.1:0-4074 GCA_003154055.1 Acidobacteriaceae bacterium | reverse complement strand
GTGTCGCCGTGGACCATATCGAACATCTTGTTGGTTTGCGGATCGACGCCTTGCAGGTGGCCGTCCGGCGTCAACACTTGCAGCCACACCGGAAAGAGCAGATCAATCTGGCGCGCGTACTCACGCAGGGAAGAAAAGCTGGCGGCGTCCCATGAGACGTAGAAAGCGGCCCGGATGCCTTCCTCGGAGTTGAGCATCACCTGGGAAGGCGCTTTGCGGGAGCGATGCCGGTGCCCGGCGCGGGCCAGGGCCGCCAGTCGGCGCTTCTCGCGCGCCCTTTCCTTTTCTTTCTCTTTGAAAGCGTGATACGGACGCTTCTCCGTCGCCAGCGAGAGTTCGGGCAGGGGCTGATTGCGCAGGGCTGTGTAGATAAAGAAGATCAGCAGCAGCGATAGGGCAACCGCGCCCGCGTCGAACACGCGCCGGATCCGCTTCCAGCGGGCCTGCTTGGGATCGTAAAAGACCTGTTTTGCCATCGCTGTGTGTTCCCCATCATCGTAAGGGGCAATACGCAGGGGGTCAAACCGGTCCCGCTTGCTGGAACGCCCTGGTTCCCCAGTCTGTGGGACCGTGTGCCGCATGCCAAAGGCTATGAGCCAAGAGCTAATTGCAAACAGCCGCCCCATTTCGCGATATATTCCCATCGTGCACACCCTGGTGCGCCAACATCGCCGGTTCTTTCTCGGGATCACCCTGGCCGGAGTGGCGCTGCGATTATTTTTCTTCTTCCATTTCCCCGCCATCACCAATGACTCCCGTATCTACGCCGATCTGGCCACCAACTGGCTGCAGCACGGCGTGTATGGCGAGACGCAACTCGATCAAATCGTGCCTACCGACGCCCGGCTTCCCGGTTATCCTGCCTTTCTAGCTGCGATCTTTGCCCTGTTCGGTGCCGGCAATTTCAAGGCAGTGCTGCTGGTCCAGATTTTTCTCGACCTGATGACCTGCCTGCTGATCGCGGACCTCGCCCGCAGAACAGTTTCCGAGCGGGCCGCGCGGATTGCTTTCGCCCTGGCGTGCCTGTGTCCGTTTCTCGCCAACTATTCGGCGGCCGCGCTCACCGAAACGCTGGAGATTTTCTTCACCGTGCTGGCCCTGGACCTGGCGGCCATGGGCCTCGACGCGTTGGACCCCGACTCACCCGTTCGCGCCAGTTGGNNCCGGAATCGTATTCAGCATCTTCGCGCTCGCCCCGCTTTCGCCCTGGACAATCCGCAACTTCCGCACCTTGCATCACTTTCAGCCGCTCGCTCCGCGCTATGCCACCGAGCAGGACGAACTCGTACCCCGCGGCTTCAACCGCTGGGTCAAGACGTGGATCGCCGACTACACCTCGGTTGAGGAGTTCTATTGGAGTGTCCCGGGCAACAACCTCGATCCCAGCAAGCTGCCCGACCGCGCCTTCGACTCCTCGGAGGAGCAAGACAAGACACTGGCGCTCATCGCCGACTACAACCAGTCTCAACAAATAACACCCGACCTGGATGCCCGCTTCGGCGATCTGGCCGCGGAACGCATTCGCGCTCATCCGGCTCGCTACTACACGGTACTGCCGGCATTGCGGATCGCCGACATGTGGCTGCGCCCCCGGGCTGAGATCCTGCCCCCCGACCCCCGCTGGTGGGAGTTCGACGATGAGGTCAGTTCCTCAATTCTTGCCGTGGCCCTGGGCCTCGTGAATCTCGCCTTTATCGGCGCCGCGTGTCTTGCACTGCGGCGGGGGCGTTCCCAGGTGCGGTACCTGGGCCTGCTCCTGATCTTCGTGGTCCTGCGCTCGGCGTTTCTGGGAACGCTGGAAAANNAACCCCGAGTCACGTTATACGCTGGAGTGCTACCCGGTGGTCGTGCTCTTGGCAGCGGCCTTCCTATCCGACTGCTGCTCCCGACAGAAACTACAGAACTCCATAGAGCCCTCGTCCCGATTCCGGGACAACCAGCCCTGACAAAGTCTCTAAGCTGCACCATTTCTTCATTGCTATCACTGGCAGCATACGTGCAAAATGGCAGCCAAACTTTCCGAGCTAAATTTCTCGACACTCGGGCGAACATTTCCACAGCATTTTTGTTAAGGAGCCTCAGATGCGATCTTCCCTGGCATTTGCTCTTCTCCTCGCCACGGTTCTCATAGCCTCGGTGGCTGGGTCCGCTCAATCCACGAGTTCTCTTCATGGCACAGTTTCGGACGTTAAGGGTGCGGTGGTTACAAACGCGACTGTGGTGTTAAGCAATCCGGCAACCGGGTTCAGTCGCACGACCAAGACTGACAGTCAGGGCGCGTATCAGTTCCTCCAGGTTCCCCCCGCAACCTATCATCTGACGATCACTGCAGCCGGCTTTGCCGTGGTCAAGCAGGATAACGTTGTGCTGCAGGTCAGCACTCCGGCGACACTCGACCTGAGTTTGAAAGTGCAGGGTTCGACCGAAACCGTCGAAGTTTCGGGCACCGCACCGGTGGTGAATACCACCGACGCCACCATTGGAAATGCGTTCAATGCCAAACAGTTGATCAGCCTGCCTTCGGAAGGCCGCGACCCGGTTGCGATTCTCAGTCTGCAACCCGGCGTGTCGTACGTGGGTAATCAGAGCCGCGAAGCGCAGGATCAGGACACGCGCGGCGGGTCGGTCAACGGGGCTCGCAGCGACCAGACCAACGTCGTGATCGACGGAGTCGACGACAATGACCAGACCCGCGGCTACGCCTTTCAGGGCGCCCTTCGCGCCACCCTCGATTCCGTGCAGGAGTTCCGGGTTACGACCTCGAACTCCAACGCCGATGCGGGCCGTTCCTCGGGAGCCCAGGTCAACCTGGTCACCAAGAGCGGGACGAATAACTTTCACGGTTCGCTCTACGAATACAACCGCAACGGCATGGGGAATGCCAACGATTGGTTCAACAAGCAGGCTCAAGTAGGAGCCGGAGTGGAAAACCGCCCGGGGAAACTCGTCCGGAATACCTTCGGCGCCAGCATTGGCGGGCCGATCAAAAAGGATCGCCTGTTCTTCTTTGCCACGTATGAAGGCCAGCGTACATCCGAGGCCGTTCAGGTTACTCGCTCTGTGCCCAGCGAAACTTTGCGACTGGGACAGATTCGGTATCTGTGCCTACGATCAGATCCTCCGACGAATTGCGCGCTGAGCAATTCTCTCGTTTCTGATATCGGATCGGACAAATTTTTCCTGGTAACACTGAGTCAATCCCAGATTCAGGCGATGGATCCGGTTGTACAGCAAGGCGTCAATCCGAATGTGCTCCCCATTCTGCAGAGCTACCCCGAACCGAACAGTGACTTGGCACCGAATGGCGATGGGCTTAATCTCCGGGGCTTCACTTATGCGGCCCCCACCCATCTGAAGCTGGATACCTACATCGTCAAGCTCGACTATAAACTCAACCAGAGCGGGACCCAAAGTTTGTTCGTGCGCGGCAACCTGCAAAGCGACAACCACGCCTTCGACCCTCAATTCCCACGCCAACCGCCGAGCCAGGTGAAGCGGGATAACAGCAAGGGCATCGTCGCTGGCTACACGGCCGCCATGGGCAACACCAAGGTCAACAGTCTCCGATACGGGTTCATCCGCCAGGGAACGGGGACCAACGGGATCAACCCAACCCACTTTATCCACTTCCGGTTCTTTGATGACTCGCAGAGCTTCAACCGAACCGAACTCGTGCATGTTCCGGTTCACAATTTCAACGATGATTTCACCTGGACGCACGGCCGGCACACCTGGCAGTTCGGTGGCAACTACAGATTCATCAATAACTTTCGGAACTCGGATCTGGTTTCGTTTTCCTTTGCCAGCACCAATCAATTCTGGCTCGACAACGGCGGCATCGCGGAAACGGGCAGCAGCCTCGATCCGAACGCATTCTCCGACCTCGGCATTCCCCTAATTGATTCAGGATCCGATTTCGGCTACGACGCTGGCATGATGGCGCTAACGGGCATGATCGCCGAGGTCGACAGCCAGTTCAACTTGAACAAGAACGCCGATGTGATATCGGAAGGTACTCCCCTGTCCCGCCATTTCCGGGGCAATGAAGTTGAGCTTTACGGGCAGGACACCTGG
>PMCH01000230.1 GCA_003154055.1 Acidobacteriaceae bacterium | reverse complement strand
GAAATCCGGCAAGAGATAACTAAATCCGCCCGGAAATGTCCGAGGTCAAGAGTGTCTTCAGGCTCTTTTCAGCACGCGCGTAATCCCAACCAAAATTACGGCGCCAACAAAGGACACAAGGCGTGAGCCCAGTCCGGTTGGGGCGAAGAACGGGCTGGAACTCCACGAATCGATACCAAGTCGCGGTAGTCACTTCTGCAGCCACCCTTGTAACTCCAGCCAATCGGCGAACCTGTCGATCCAATGATCCGTAGGGAGGTTCTGTTTTCGCATTCCGAAGCCGTGGCCACCCTTCGCGTACAGGTGCAGTTCGGCCGATTTGTGAGCGCTGGTCCACTTCTCGTATAGGGCAGCGCTTTCCGGCGCGAGTCCGAGCTGATCATCAGTCGCGGCCGCAACAAACATGGGCGGTGCGTCCACTGGAACGGAAGCATCTTTAGACATTTCCCCGCCCGCATAAATCGGGGCTACGAAGGCGGGCCAGCCTTCAGGCAGGTAATGGAAGGCAACCCCGGCGGTGACCGCTCCACCAGCGGAGAATCCAATGATGCCGACGCGGTCGGGAGAAACTCCCCATTCCGACGCGTGCTGCCGAACGTAGGTGACTGCCGCTAACCCATCCGCGACGGCAAGGGGAACGACCTTCCCCAACATCTCATGAAATTTCTGCCCGTCTGCTAGCATCGCGCCAAATTCCTGTGTGGCGTCTTCGCCGGTGTGCGCGAGGCGGTATTTCTACACACAGCCCGTCACGCCTCTCGCGGCCACGTACTTGGCGACATCGTTGCCCTCGCTGTTGATGGAGAGAGCCATAAAGCCGCCGCCCGGGACGAAGCGCTCAAGCACGAAAGGATCTGATTCACCCCCGTGGAAGGCTGGGCTTCGCGATTACTTCCGGTTGGGCGACAATCCCGGAGTTATCGCGCGGTGGCTCGAACCAAAATGCGGAGTGCGGCCACTTCTACGGATAGCGCGTTATACGATCTCTACAAGGCATGGCTGACCTTCAAAGCAAAGTGCCCATAATGCTGCAGACCCTCCCTAAGACTGGTCACTTTTGACCAGTCTTCTGCCCTGGATGTGACCTATCATATGCAGTTACCAGTCTTGCCAGCCTTGGAGAAGGTCATGGAAAACTTCTCCGAGTTGATGCATGCCTACTTGAAATCCAAAGTGGCAGAAGACAAAGAAGCCCACATCTGATCGCGGAAGATGAGCGATTGATGGATGGTCTACAGAAGAAAAATCTGGCAGGAAAACCCCCACAAACGGTAAAGTTTAGCAAGTTAGGCCAGAGCGGGCGTGACTTCAAATAAGAGCGCGGTTGCTGAATAAAGTCAGGTGTACAGGGTGAAAATGGCGCTACCGTCTTCGACCTCACCATGCGACACGCTGCTTCGCAAAATCGCGACTCTGCTCTATGTATTGACGGCGGGCTTGCTGGCGGTGTTCGGCTAGAAAGTATGCCCGATAAGGCTGACAAACCGGTGGCGTCCAAGTCCTCGCGAAAACTGAGGATCATCGACTTGGTCCGTCCTCACTGGAAGGCGCTGACCATTGCGCTGGTGGCCATGCTGGGCGAAGCGGTCACGGATATTCTCGAGCCGTGGCCCATCAAAATTGTCGTCGATAACATTCAGCAGTCGAACAAACTTCCAGGGCGGCTGGGCGGAGTGATTACCGGGCTGTTCGGCCAGAACCACTATGCGGTTCTGAACTTCGCCGTAGCTGCGGTCGCGGTCATTGCGATTGTCGGCGCCGTCAGCTCCTACTTCGAGAAATACCTGACAACGAGCGTCAGTCAATGGGTGGGACACGACCTGCGCCGGACCCTGTACCAGCACATTCAGTGGCTGTCGCTGGCCGAACACGATGAGTCGCGGACTGGCGACCTGATCACGCGGGTTACCAGTGACATTGAAGTCGTCCAGGACTTCATCAGCGCCGCACTCCTCGGCATTCTGGTCAACGTGCTGACGCTGGTCGGCATGATCGGGGTCATGTTTTATCTCAACTGGCGCTTTACCCTCATTGCCCTCTCCGTCTCGCCCGTGCTTTTTCTGGTGGTCTATTACTACACGCGGCGCATCAAAAGGGCCTCGCGTGCGGTTCGAAAAAAAGAAAGCGAACTGCTATCCCTGGTGGAGGAAGTGCTGACCTCCATACGCGTGGTCAAGGCATTTGCCCGGGAAGAGTACGAACAGAAACGATTCGAATCTGAAAGTCTGGAAAACGTGGAGGCAGGACTCCAAGCCCGAAGCGTCAAAGCCAAGCTGGCACCGGTCGTGACGGTCATTGTGGCCATCGGGACGTGTCTGGTCTTGTGGTATGGGGCACGGCTTGCCCTGGTCGGCCAGCTCACCATCGGTACGCTGATCGTATTCCTGTTGTATCTGGGGAAGATGTACAAGCCGATGCGCGATCTCTCTAAAATGACCGACACCGTATCCAAGGCGATGGTCGGTTACGAGCGCATTCAGGAAGTCCTGGAGATTGAAAGCCGCGTGCGGGACGAACCGGGCGCACGCCAGGCCCCCAAGTTCAAAGGTCAAATCGAATTCGCCCAAGTCAGCTTCAACTACGGAGGCGACACGGAGAAGCCGATACTTAAAGACATCAGCTTCAAGATCGAAGCCGGACAGGTCGCGGCGTTTGTGGGTCCTTCGGGCGCCGGGAAGACCACTCTCCTGAGCTTGATTCCGCGCTTCTACGATCCCGTTTCCGGACATATCGGAATTGATGGCACGGACATTCGCCGCTATCGGCTGAAGTCGCTGCGCGATCAGATCAGTTTCGTCCTGCAGGAAACTCTCCTGTTCCGCGCCACCATCTGGGAAAACATTGCCTATGGCAAACCCGGCGCCCCACCCAAAGAAATCAAGCGCGCCGCCGAACTGGCCAATGCGCAGGAATTCATCGAGGAAATGCCCGACGGCTACGACACCATGGTCGGCGAGCGCGGCGTCACCCTCTCGGGCGGTCAACGCCAGCGAATTGCCATTGCCCGGGCGGTGATTCGCGATACTCCCATCCTGATTCTTGACGAGCCGACCGTAGGTCTGGACGCCGCCTCCGAACGATCCGTCATCGAAGCACTGGACAAACTGATGAAGGGTAGGACTTCCGTCGTCATCGCACATCATCTCAGCACCATCCGCCACGCGGACGTCATCTTTGTGATCAATGACTGCGAATTGGTGGAACAAGGCACTCACGAGGCTCTTTTGGCGAATAACGGAGTGTATGCAGAATTGCACAGAATCCAGACTCCCGAGGGGGCTATGCTGGCCACCGATCAACCGGGTACCAGCTAAGGTTTGTTTTCAATGGAAAAGAGGCAAAAGACAATGCAACGCGCGAAAACCACGCTGTACTTCACCGTGCTGCTGATGTTTTTGATGCTTTCAGCACCTTTAACTGCGCAGAAGAAAGATAAGACCAAAGAGAAGGGGAATGCCGCTAACCTGCCGGGAGTGGTGTGGCGCGATCCGGGCGACGTCGCTTCTCTGAACCTGCTCTATGGCGCAGGGGGAAAAGAGCATGCGCCGGATCCGAACGGCAAATTCACCTTCGTCAAGGAAGACGCGCAAGGAACCAGTCCGAAATTCGATGTTACCGACGATCAGGGTGTCCACTGGAAGGTGAAACTCGGCCAAGAACCCCAGTCGGAAACCGCGGCGACACGCTTGTTGTGGGCCGCCGGCTATTTCGTCGATGAAGACTACTATCTGGCGGAGTTCAAAGTGACGAGTATGCCGAAGTTGCACCGTGGCGGGAAGTTTGTGTCAGCCGATGGCACGGTCCACAGAGCGCGCCTGGAACGCAAGTCGAAAGAGATGGAGGAACTCGGCACTTGGGACTGGTTCGCCAATCCGCTGCAGGGCAAGCGGGAATTTAACGGCTTGCGAGTGATGATGTCCCTGGTGAATGACTGGGATATATCAACGAACAACAACTCGATTTACGAAATAGGCGATGAGCGCAGGTACGTGGTCAGCGACTTGGGCGCCAGTCTTGGAAAGACGGGTAATAACTTCACGCGATCCAAGAGCTCACCCAGGGACTATGCGCGCTCGAAATTTATCAAGAAGTCGAATTCCGAGTTCGTTGATTTTGTGATGCACAGCCGCCCCTTCTTTTTGTCGGTAATCAATATCCCTAACTATCGAGCACGCACCCGGATGGAACAGATCGCCAAACACATCCCACGCGACGACGCGAAATGGCTGGGGCAGAGGCTTTCTCAGCTTTCTGAAGAGCAAGTCAGCGACTGCTTCCGTGCCGCGGGCTATACACCCGAGGAAATCGCGATCTACACGCAGGCCGTGCGGAAGAGAATCGCAGAGCTGAACGCGCTATGATCGTTGGAGGGAGGAACGTGGCTCGCGGAAATTGTCCCTTCCCAGCAGAGGGATGCGCGGCTCGAAGTCAAGAGGCGACGGACAAGGTAAAAGCCGGAGAGACCGAATCGTGAAACTGATCGTTGAGCCCACCGACGGCGTGGCACCGTTGCTGTCCGCCATCAAGAGCGCGAAGAAGAGCGTGGAAATTGCCATCTTCCGCTTTGATCGCAAAGACGTGGAGACGGCACTGAAGGCGGCAGCGGACCGGGGCGTCAAGGTGACCGTCTTGATCGCATTTGCCAACCGCGGCGGCGAACAAGGCCTGCGCAAGCTGGAGCTGCGCTGCCTCACCGCCGGGATCATTGTTGCTCGCACGGCCGACGACCTGATCCGTTATCACGACAAGTACATCCTGATCGATCGCCGTGTCCTGTGCATGCTGTCGTTTAATTTCACGCATCTGGATATCGACCACAGCCGTGGTTTCGGCATTGTGACCACCCACGCCAACTGGGTACGCGAAGCGGCAAAACTGTTCCGGGCTGACTGCACCCGGACCAGGTACGCGCCCAAGACAGAGACGTTTGTCGCCAGTCCGGCTAACTCCCGGAATGTGCTTGGAACTTTCCTAAAACGAGCGAAGAAGGAGTTGCTGATCTACGACCCCAAGATCTCGGACAAGGAGATGCTTGGTATTCTGCAGGAACGGGCGAAAGCGGGCGTCAAGATCAGGGTCATCGGTTCCGTAGCTGGGCGCGCCCCGTTCGATGTGCAAAAACTGGGCGGAATACGGCTGCACACGCGCACGATTATCCGCGACCGGCACCAGGCCTTCGTGGGCAGCCAGAGTCTCCGCACCGCGGAACTAGACGCGCGCCGCGAACTCGGTCTCATTGTTCAGGATGCGAAGGCCGTGACAAAACTGGTCGATACATTTGAAGCCGACTGGGCCTCCATATGCGAAAAGAACGCGCCCGCCCCATCGAAAAAGCCGGACGCTCCCAAGGACCAGCCGGCAGTCTCAGAAAAGGAAGTGGAGAAGGCGGTTCAGGTCCTCACCAAGGGACTGGATCCACTCGCAGTCAGCGTGAAGAAGGCCGTGCGAATAGCGGTGGCCAAGGCCGGTGACGACGTGCTCCACGACAAGGGAGTCAAGGACACAATGAAGAAGGTGGTCAAGAAGGCGGTGAAGGAAGCCGTCAAGGAAGCGGTCCAGGACGCCCAAGACGCCCAGGACGCGAAAGAAGCGAAGAGCAAATCCTAGTTCATGAGCGGTGAACCCACCGCCGAGGAGAGTCGCATGAGAGCGAAGAGACGGGTCTTATACCGAGGGTTTGCCCTGCTGGTAACACTCTCCCTCGCCGCCGCCGGAGTGCTCGCGGGCCAGGATGCTGCTCCAAACAAAGAACAGACAGACGACGCGGCGGCCTTCAAGGAATTCGCGGGCCGCGTGGACGAGTACCTCAAATTGCGCAAGACGATCGAAAAGCAGCTTCCGGCCATGAAGAGCAAGGAGGAACTGCCGGAGATGATTGTCGCGCACCAACAGGCACTGGCGAGAAAAATCCGTGAGGCGCGGCCACACGCCAGACCTGGCGACATCTTCACGCAGGCTACCCGCGAAGCGTTTCGGCATGTGATCCGCAGCGTGTTTCAGGATCCTCAAACCGCCACCGCACGCTCCACGATACGGCAGAGAGATCCTGTCAAGGGAATCCGCCTGCAGGTGAACGGGATTTACCCGGATGCGGTCGCCGAAACAACCTTCCCGTCCACCCTTTTGCAGAAGCTGCCAGCACTACCGGACGAACTGGCCTACCGTGTCGTGGGGCGCGATTTGGTCCTGGTCGACAAGAATGCGAATCTGGTGGTGGACCTGTTTCCCGAAGCCCTTCCGAAGATTTTGGAAAGACTGGAATAAATCATGCGACGCCACATCTTTCTCTTTCTCAGCATCCTCACCGTTTTCGTGGCAGGGCTGGTAGCGGATGAGTTCAAGTTTCCTCTCAAGTCCGATTCAGTCCGTTTTGCAGCGATTGGAGATATGGGCACGGGCGAGCCTCCCCAGTACGAGACCGCGCAACAAATGCTCAAGGCCCGTCAGACCTTCCCCTTCGATTTTGTGATCATGCTGGGCGACAATATTTATGGTGGCAGCAAGCCGGTCGATTTTGACCGAAAGTTTGCCGTGCCCTACAAGCCGTTCATTGACGCCGGCGTAAAGTTTTACGCGTCGCTAGGGAACCACGACAATACCAATGAACGCTTCTACACCCCCTTCAATATGAACGGGGAGAGTTATTACACATACAAGAAGGGCAAGGTGCGCTTCTTTGTTTTAAACAGCAATTACATGGACCCGAAACAGTCCGCGTGGCTGGAGACGCAGTTACGAGATGCCGGCAATGGCGACTGGAAGATCTGCTACTTCCATCATCCCCTCTATTCGTCGGCGAAATATCATGGTCCGTCCCTCGATCTGCGGAAGTCGCTGGAGCCGCTGTTCATCAAGTACGGCGTGGACGTCGTGTTCGCAGGACACGACCACGTGTACGAGCGGGTCCATCCCCAGCATGGAATCTACTATTTCACCGAAGGGGCTTCTGGAGAGTTGCGTCCCGGCGACCTCGCACGTTCCTCGATTACAGACAAGGGATTTGATACCGACCGCTCATTCATGCTGATCGAAATCGCAAGCGATGACATGTATTTTCAGACGATCTCGCGCACTGGCGACACTGTCGACTCCGGAGTGATTCACCGAACCACTCGGTGATGCGCACATGAAGCTCCGCCCGAAGTCTGTGTGCCAACACTCCAACAACATATGGTTGCGCGCAGGAATCAGAACCATGCGAGTTGTGATCCGCTCGTCAGGTAGGCCAAAGATCGTTTCAAACGAGATTACTAAAGCCGGAAAGGCGTGGATGACGGGCAACTCTGACGTAACACGATTAGGTAAGGGTTGCCGACGATTCGCCAGTCTGAGAGGATCTATCTCTAGGCGATGGCAGGTTTAGCCTGATCCCCCGTCGGCATAAAATAGTATGGCAAGTTCTGGGATGACCGGTTGTATCCAGGTCGGTCTAAACAAGAATTAGTCCGCAGAGGGGGACCCGATGAAGCGCACGTGGCCGATCATAGGGGTAGGCGACGTGCCGGGCAGCTTCAAATGGTACCAGGCGCTGTTCGGTCAGCCGGCTACCCTTCCTGCCCATGATTACTTTGGGCAAATCCTCGACTCAGATGGAACTGTTTTGCTCTGCCTCCACGAGTGGGGCGCCCACGAGCATCCCTCATTGATGAGCCCCGCTCACGGGACACCCGGCAACGGGCTCCTGTTGTTCTTCCGTGTCGATGATTTCGACCTGGCGCTTCAAAGGGCACGCTCTCTCGTCACTCGGCTCGAAGAGGAGCCACACGTGAATCCGAACACTCAAACCAAGGAGTTCTCGCTCCGAGATCCGGACGGATATTACGTTACGATCAGTGCGCTCTGTGCGGCCTGTCTTAGAAATAATTCATTCCAGTTCGCTCCCGTCCCTGGAACTTGAATACGAGTGCGAGGGAACGGGTATTCGTGAAAACTCGCGGTACAAAGACGCTTGCGGAGTCATACGGTTCTAATGTTGCCTAACCTTTAGACTAAATTTTTGATCCATTCATGATCCACGAACTGTTTCCATGCCTTACTGAAACCGCCTCAGGTAGCCATCCGTGTTGCGTAGTTTCAGTAACTTACGATCGGACCCAGTGCTTTCACGGCGGTAACACGGGTTCAAATCCCGT
>PMCH01000164.1 GCA_003154055.1 Acidobacteriaceae bacterium | reverse complement strand
ATGCAGTGGCTGTTCGAGGGCAGTGATGAAGCCCCGCAGTTGGCGGGAGCAGGAATTCTTGCGGGTCGCTGCCGGCCCTTTCCAGCTTCGGTGAAATCGCCGCATGTCGGATGGAACTCGCTGGCAGTCCGGGAAGGCTCGCGGTTGCTGCGTTACATCCCGCCCGACTCCTTTGTCTACTACACCCACTCTTTTCAAGCGCCTGTAGTTGCCGCCACCACGGCGTCAAGCGAATACGGAGTGCAGTTTTCCGCCGCCGTCGAACAGGGAAACATTTTCGGAGTGCAGTTCCATCCGGAGAAGTCATCTGCCGTGGGGCTTCTGATCCTCAAGAATTTCTGCGAGGTGGGATAAGTGCTGACCAAGCGCATCATCGCCTGTCTCGATGTGGACGGCGGCCGGGTCGTAAAAGGCGTGCAGTTTCGGGATCTGCGGGACGCTGGGGACCCCGCGGAATGCGCCGCTGCTCATGCCCGCGATGGAGCGGACGAAATCGTTCTGCTGGATATCACCGCCACCAGCGGCAGACGCCAGACGATGCTCGACGTCGTCTCGCGCACGGCGCGCTGTCTATTCATTCCGTTCACGGTCGGCGGAGGAATCCGTGAACTCTCGGACGCCGCAGCCGTGTTCGAGGCAGGCGCCGACAAGATTGCCATCAACTCGGCCGCGGCCAAGGATTCAACCCTGATCGGAAAAATCGCTGCTCGTTTTGGCTCGCAGGCGGTCGTGGTGGCCATCGATGCCAGGCGAGTGAACGGCGGTTTCGAAGTGTTCGTTGCCGGAGGGCGCATTCCCACAGGCCGGGACGCGGTTCAATGGGCGCGGGAGGCTGCCGCTTGCGGCGCAGGAGAAATCCTGCTCACCTCCATGGACCGTGACGGGACCCAGTCTGGTTTTGATTGCGAGCTGGTGCAACTCGTGGCCGACGCGGTTTCTATTCCCGTGATCGCGTCGGGCGGCGCCGGGTCAGCCCGGGATTTTATCGAAGTCTTCCGCAACGGGCGCGCGGACGCGGCTTTGGCCGCTTCCATCTTCCATTTCGGTATCGAGAACATCGCGCAATTGAAAAGCGAACTGCACGCTGCGCACGTGCCGGTGAGGTGGCCATGTTGATTCCGTCAATCGACCTTATGGGCGGCAAGATCGTGCAATTGGTGCAGGGCGAGAAGAAGAAACTGGAGTTCGACAACTTCGACTACTGGATCGAACGCTTTTCCAGGTATCCCCTGGTCCAACTCATCGACCTCGACGCAGCGCGCGGCGCCGGTGACAACCGGTTGTTGGTGAAGCAGATCGTCGGCCAATTGAACTGCCAGGTTGGCGGCGGCATTCGCACCCTCGAAACCGCGCAAGAACTTCTGAAGATGGGTGCGCGCAAAGTGATCATCGGGTCCGCGTTGTTAGCGGAAGGCCGGATCAACCAGGAGCAAGCTCGCGCGCTGGCAGACAAACTGTCGAAGGCGGCACTGATGTTTGCTCTCGACTCCCGAGGAGGCCGAGTTGCGATTCACGGCTGGCGCCAGCAGACTGCCGTCACCGCCTTCGACATGATTCGGGAGTTAGAGCCCTTCTGCGGGAGCTTTCTGTATACCCACATCGACACCGAGGGCTTAATGGGCGGAATTCCGATGGAGACGGTTCAGGCTATCCGCCGTGCGACTGCCCGGCACCTGGTGGTCGCCGGCGGTATCACCGAACAGCAGGAAATCGACAGCCTCGACGCGCTGGGAATTGACGCCGTTGTCGGAATGGCGCTGTATTCCGGGAAACTTCTCGATTGAAAAGCTCGTTTGTTGCGCCGTTGATTTTGTAACTCATCGAAAGGAAAAGGTGGTGGAGGCGGCGGGAGTCGTACGCACGGCACGTACAAACCTGTTTAGAATCAGCAAGTAAGAATGTCGTAAACTGGGCGTCCAGCCTAGACGCTGCACAAAACCTGCACACGCTAGTTGCTGTTCTTCCAGCATTCTCCGGGGTGTTTCATCCGATGGTGTGTGTGCCGAAGTCATCTCCTTTGCGTCGTGCCGAACGCGATACGCTATGCAGCGGAGAGGCTGTGACACCGACATTTGAACTCCTAAAGTTGTGGTTCTCTGACCCGGAGCGTAAACGCCAATTCTTCGGCAACTTCGAGATTCAAGACAACGGGTGTCACCTGTGGCTCGGTCCCTTCTGGGATAGGGGACACGGTCGTTACGTGTTCGATGGAGAGAACACTCGCACTCATCGCCTGCGATGGATTTGGTCACGTCAGAAGGACATTCCCGAGGGTCTATGCATCCGACACCTTCTCTGCAACAACAAAGCGTGTGGGAATCCCGCTCACCTAGTCGGCGGTTCATGGCGGGAAAACGCCGAGGACGAGCAGTTCATACACGGTAGTAAGAGGTTCGCATTTGGTCCCGGCCACATCACTGGCGGCGAGCCGGGAACTCGATAGTCACCAGTGTTCATGCATGGTATACCCTCTTTACAATTCCAAAGCCAACGCATCGCTTCCAAACCGGATTGCGGCGGGGTTGCTCGGCGTAGCCCTTACGCTTGGCCGATGCGGAGCGAACCCAGAGCGGAAGGGCAAGGATGTGCTGAGACCGCACCAATCCCGCTCCCCATCACTGGGGAGTTCGAAGTAGTAATCATGATCGAAGGTGTGACCGAAGAGACGCATGGGTCGGACTGAGTTCCTGACCTGAAACCGATTACGAGCGAGCCTTGGTTGGCAGAGCAAAAGCAAAAGCCTCAACTAGAGCGAAATGGCGCACTTTTCGAAGTGCACGGAGCAGTACGCTCAAAAAGTGTTTGACAGCGCCGACATTGTTAGAGAGGCGATTTTTCGACAACTAACTTGCTTACCTTAGCAAGCAGTATGTGCTTCCCATTTTGGGCAGACCCTTCAGTCGGTTAACAGATTTTCTTGCGCCGTAGCTGATCCGGCGGCATAGGATGGCGTTGTCCCCGCCTCTCCGAAGAGCAGTTCCCGCCCGTTGAGACGCAGCACCCCCTGAGGCACAGCCGATAAGCATAAAACTCACCCTGAGACTCGGAAGGAGGTTTTCTATGAAACGCGTCGCGATGTTAGTTTCGCTCGCGGTAGTTTTCCTGGCAACTGTGAGCGGGCCGAACCTTTGGGCCCAAAAAGTCAAATTTCATAATCTCGGTCACTACCCGCATGGAACCTGGGCTGAGCCATGGGACATCAACGAAGCTGGTGTTCTTGTGGGCTTTGGTGACACCGCTAGCGGATATACCCGACCGATTGGTGTTCTGCTATTCGGCCCTTTCGCCGGGCACTGGTTCGACCTCGGCACCTTGGGAGGCGAAAGAACGGACGATGGAGTGATGTGCATGTCAATTGCCAACACCGGAATGATCGTCGGTCACTCCGCGATTGACGCAAACCAAACTGTTCACGCTTTTGCCTGGACACCTGCCACCCGCATGGTGGACATTGGCACGCTCGGGGATCTTGGTTACACCGGTTACAACTTCAGCGTGGCGTGGGGTACCAACAGATCCGGGACTTTGATCGTCGGCTATAGCGGCGCCAGCGACGTTCATTTAATGCCAGACTCGCTGCCTGTCGTGTGGACGCCAAAAGTGGTACCGGACTCGGGCCATTGGAAGGTAAATTGGCAAATCCAGAAGCTGGACACCACCGGTTTTGACGGATTTGGTTACTGGACGGCCTTGTTTCCGAATGACCATGGCCAGATCCTTGGCATGGCCACGGGCGCCGATGGAACACAAATCGGCGTTCTCTGGAATCCTGTTGGGGGAGGCAAGGGTTGGAAAATCCAGCAGCTCCCTGGCGCGCCGGGGTACTCCAGCGTCTATCCAACGGACATCAATAACAATGGTGAGATTGTCGGAGATGTCCTTATCATTGATCCGCTTACGGGTAACTGGAACGCTGAATTTCCCGCCTATTGGAAACCGACCGATCGTTCAGAATTGCACTTCAGTGTGACTATTCTTCCCACGCTTGGAGGTTATCTCTCGGGACTCGGCGACGGAGAGGGAATTAACGACGTTGGTGACATTGTGGGCGGGAGCAGCGATGCCAACGGGAATTACTATGCTACAGCTTGGAGCACCAAGGATCCGAATGTTGCTCCCAGGCTTCTTCCCAGCCCGCGCCGTCCCGGCAGTTGGAGTTGGGCGACCAAGGTGAACAATTACGGAGTTGTGGCGGGTTCGTACGGCAACGAGAACGTGATGGAGAATACAGCTGCATGGACACTGCGCTGACGTTTTAACGCGTAGTGCGGAATAGAATGACTGGAAACCAGAGGAAGTGACTGTGACCAGGCCACTCCCGCTGGGTCGAGAGGAGATCCCTATGTTACGGCCAAAAGTCTTCTCGATCCGTGTGATCAGCGAAGCGGCACTGCTGTGCTTGGCTCTAGTCTTGGGCAGCCTGCCGACGATGGCGCAAAGTAAGGACAGCAATTACATCCTGATCCTTGCTTCCGGCTTTCTGTGCGATCCGGGCGACAGTTCCACCTGTCCAGCGACGGCCAAGGCGAACCATGGCGATAGCTATGAGTTAAGTGGCGCAGGAACGTTTGATGCACAAGACAAGTCCGTAAAGGCGACCGGAACCTTCACTCACAAGGCGCCCAATGGAAATGTGCTCGAAACGGGTGTGTGGCTTGCAGGTGAACTCGTGAGTTTTGATTCCTACGGCGCCGCCCCAAATGCAATTCCACGCCGGGGAATGGGACCCGGCCGTCGCCCCATGGGGCTTAGACGCACGCCATCGACCCTGCGACCGATGCCGACGGGTGGATTGGCGGTGTTCCACATCCGCTTGTTGCCGACGGGAGGCCCATCCAGAAGCGCAGTGCTGCAGGTAAACTGCGCTTTGGGAGATGTACCTCCCGAACGCTCGGCGGAAGGTATTCGGCTTAAGTTGGAAAAGAACGGTCCCGAATTTTCCGAGGAGGTAAGCGGACGTGTGATGTTCCTTCTCATGTCTCCCGAAGTCGGCACGCACATCAAGACGCCACAGCGAGAGGCGGCACCAGCACCAGCATCTCCCGGAATCCCGAGCAATTAAGCGCGAAAGGACTGTTCAGTGACCTCAACTCCTCAACTGTCGTAATCGCGAGTAGAGTCGAGAACAGGCGCAGTAACTGTAGTCTCCCGGTGGAGATTCGACGTGGCTTTCGCCGCGCCACCGCAGTCCGGTTTGGCTTGGTTCTGTTTCCTGTTCCCGCTCATCGAACCGGACAGGCGGATTTCCCGCATCCGGCTCTCGGAAAAGACACACGATGCTCCGTGTGACGCCGTCTGCAACTTCTGAACACAACTCGGGGTGGCTAGACTCATCGTCAATCCCCATGTCCTTCGTTGCTTCTTGCGTCCGTCTTTAACTGAGGTCCCTTCCCTCCGCCGGAGTTACCCG
>PMCH01000012.1 GCA_003154055.1 Acidobacteriaceae bacterium | reverse complement strand
TTTCGGCCCTTCGCAATGGAGCCCAGCCTGTCGGAGTCGGAATTCGCAAGGACTCTCCATTTAGGGCCGCAATCGCTTTGACGGAGTTAGCGCACAGACAACTGGCCAAAGCGAGACTTTGGCTGTTGACCACGATGGATACACTGGGCAGCTTCATCAGCAGCATTGCGACGTATCAGTCGCGCATCCTCGTTCCCGCTGGACTCAAGTCGAAGCCACGGATGGCTATTCCAGCAGCAGTGCTTCTGATGATGCTCGTCTTTCTGTTCTTGAAAATAACAGAGGGCCACCCTCCAAAGACCGCGGCAGCTTCTGAGACGGGCGCTGCGGCGAAGTTGGCGACGGCGGGCGACCCTTCCGAAGCTTTAGACCAGCGTTCTGGCCCAGTTCCTGCGAACCAATTGAGTCACATGCGGGTGACCGATCCCGCGATGTCGTCTGAACTACAGACCTTAAGCCGGTACGAGATTGTCGGGCTGAGGCGGCGAGCGGTATACGGTGACGATGCGGCGGCCTTTTTACTGGGAATGGCATACGAAACTGGACATTTGGTTCCGCAAAGCTGCGTGCGAGCCGGAGAGTGGGTTACCAAATCGGCAAATGAGGGCAACGTCGCCGCCCAATACAACCTTGGCCTGCGCTATCAGCACGGCGACGGAGAGCCGGTCAATCAGGAGGTCGGGGCGAGGTGGCTCAGGAAGGCCGCTGCACAACGGTACGTTCAAGCACAGTTGGCCCTGGAGTCGGCCCCCTAACGGCGTCCTCCAAATCATTATGTCCGGGGTTGTGAATAGAGAATGGTCGGTCTTGCCACCAGAAAATGCTTGCCATCATCGCAACGGCTTGAGTGGGTCATCACAACCTAGTGCATCTGGGGGATGCTCATCCCCGCTCATGAACCAGTGACAGTGTGCGCTTTTGAACATACAGGGTCCGGGGTGGTCCGGCAGATTATTCGGAATTCTCCAGATTGCCGATCTTTGTTAATTCTGGGTTTATCTTCCGGGGGCTGCAGCCGCGCAGTTCCTTCCACCTCGACGGCAGATCAAGAACTGTCGTTATTTCAGACTTGCATGCATCTCATTGTGCTTGTCGACACTGACGCGCAAAACATGCTCGGACCCCAACGAGAAGTTGCCAGTGAGCGCGTGAGACTGGTCGTAGAAGGGATTGCGCGCTTGCACACGCACCCGCAACTGGTGTTGCCCAGGCGCAATCTGCACTTTCGCCGACGCCTGGTTATGCACTCCGCCAAAAATCCCGAGTTTCTTCTTCGGCGCACCTTGAAGTTTCCGGTGGAACACGGTCTGATCGTCGACCCAAATCGTCACATTGCCCTGTGGGAGTTGGTTTTCTAACTGGATGTGGACTATTGCGGCGCGAGTTGGTGCTGCCGCGCTACTCGGAACACGAAGTGGCGATCTAACTGCGTCTACCGGCAGCGCCGGAGGAACACTCCGAGGCAGAGTTAGCGCCTGAGTTCGATCGGACGATACAGAAGAGATTTGCCGGCTCACGCTATAGAAACCAATTGCAAGAAGGAGAAAAGGCAGAGCGCGGAGGAGCGGAAAAGTGACCCAGATCCTCCGCACGTCGCGAACCAACCCGTGATAGATCTCGCTAAAATCCCTCAGGCGATCGCGGATCGCGTAAGTTCCCAATCCGCGGGCGACGGTGTTCTTTGCCGGAGGGCGATCGAAACGATGGCGAGGCGCCGCGCCCGCTTTCTGCTGCCTGGTCTTGCTCCAGGGTTCGCCCCCGGAAAGGATGTGTTGCAGATCGAGGGACATTTCCATCCCCCGCTGATAACGCTGCACAGGATTCTTGGCCAGAGCGCGCGAAAGAACGTGATCGAGTCCCGATGGCAGATTTAGATCAAGAGCGCTGGCAGGCACGGGCTCGTGCGTCGCCACCCTGAGTGAGATCGTGATGGCACTGTTGCCCTGAAACGGACGATGCCCGGTGAGAAGCATGTAGAGAATTACCCCCAGGGAAAAGAGATCGGAACGGCCATCGACCGGGCCGTCATTCAACTGTTCCGGGGACATAAACGCCGGCGTTCCCCAAACCTGGCCATGAACCGTCAGGTTGTCTACGTTTAGCTTCGCGACCCCAAAGTCGGCTATCTTTGCGTGTCCGTCTTCGGTTATCAAAATATTGGACGGTTTGAGATCCCGGTGAACGACGTTTTGGCCGTGGGCGCAGTCCAGCGCCTCCGCTAGTTCGGATACTAAACGAACCGCTGCGTCAGGTGCGAGCTTACCTTTCTCTTCAAGGACTTTGTCGAGCGACTTTCCTTTGACGCACTCCATAACAAGGTACGGGTCATGCGTGTCAGGCTCCTCGCCGACGTCAAAAATCGTGACGATTCCGGGATGGGAGAGTCGTCCCGCCGCTTCGGCTTCGCGCCGAAAACGCTCGCGAAATTCACACTCTGCATCCGGAGACTGTTTGGCAAGCGAAATGCTCTTGATAGCGACGATGCGGTTAATCTTGGGATCCTGGGCGCGATACACAACTCCCATGGCCCCCCGGCCAAGTTCATCGAGGATCTCATATCGACCGAAGCGACGATTGCTTGAGGTATCCATGGGCCAGAAAGGCCTTTTGCCAAATCGTAACAAATGCCTGGCATTGGACTGGACGCTTCAGTTGTATTCTGGATTACGGCAGTAACCGGCGGGTCTTGACTGCCCGCTCCTGACCACGTGACCTGACAGGTTTTTTGTACCAAGTGGAATGTTAGTGTAATGTAGTGCACCCCGCTAGAACTGGACACGGAAGTTAGTTAGGCTTGGGGCCTCCGCCAGGAGGCGAGAATGTCGAGAAAGCCGAGAGTCCAGAGAACCCC
>PMCH01000224.1 GCA_003154055.1 Acidobacteriaceae bacterium | reverse complement strand
CAGGTCGTCGGCCTCGGAGGAATCCGGCTTGATCTTTACGATCCGATCGAGTTGCTGGCGGGCGAGTGACGCCTGGCCGTTCTTGGCATAGGCCAATCCCAGATGGTAGGCAAAGGTCGCGTTATCCGGCTCACCTTTGACCGCTTCCTTGAACAGATTGATCGCAGAGCCGTAAACGCCTTTGTGATAGTAGGCCCAGCCCAGGGTGTCAGCCGAACTGGCGTTGTCGGGAAGCTGCCGGCGCGCGGTTTGCGCCATGGCCAGCGCGACGTCCACATTGCCGCCCTGCTGTAGCATCACGTACGCGAGATTGTTCGACGCGAGCGGCTGGTCGGGCTGCATCTCCAGAACTTTCTGGTACATCTGTTTAGCCTTGTCCCACTCTTGCCGGTTCTCGTAGATATTTCCTGACAACAGATAGAAGGTGGTCTCCTTGGAACTTACGTTGGTGCCGTCGAGATACGTCTGCAGTGCCTGCTCCGTTGCTCCGCGCGCGTTCTGCACCAGGCCCAACTGGACTCGCGCCTCGGTATTCGTCTTGTCCAGATCGACGGCCCGTTTGAATTCCGATTCCGCGCCGGCCAGGTCGCTCTTCTGTTCCGCCAAAAGGTGGCCGAGCATCACGTGGAGTGCGCTGCTGTTCGGGTTCTTGGCGAGCTGAGTGTTGGCGGCGGCAAGGGCCTTGTCGGGCTGCTTCTGCAGGATGTACACGTTGAGCACGCCACCCAGCGCGTCGGTGGAACCTGGATCCGCATCCAGCCCCCGCTGGTAAGCCTGGAGCGCGAGCGGGATCTGATTTTGCGCCATGCGCAGGTTGCCGAGTTGCACATAGGAGGCGGAGTTATTGGGCTGCTTTTCGAGCGATTGCTTGATGAAATCCTCGGCGCGGGCAAACTGTTTGCGATCGATTTCGGCGACCGCGCGCAGCAGATATCCGTCCGGTGAGCCGGGTTGCAGGCTGATGATCTGGTCACCTTCCTGCGCCAGGGCGTTGGAGTCACTGCGATGGATGGCAACCCCGGCCAGGGCGCGATGCGCCTCTGGAATATCGGGACGAATCTTGACCGCCTCGCGCCATTCATTTTCCGCCCGGTTGATATTGCCCAACTGGTCGAACGCGAGACCGAGCTGATAGTGCGCCACGGCGTTATCGGGGTCATTCTTCAGGACGGCTTGCAGGATGTTGATGGCATTGCCGGCCTTGCCACCGCGAATCTCGATCTGGCCTTTGTAGATCTGGGCATCCGTGTCATCGGGCGTGGACTTCAGGACCTCGTCGTTCAACTTGCGTGCTTCGTCCAGCCGATCCTTCAGAATCAGGAGCTGGATGTAGTTTTTCTTTACCAGTGCGTCTTTCGGGTGTTCCTGGTAGAGCGCTCCGTACTCCTCCACTGCCTTGTCGAGCTGGCCGTTGGCGAAATAAAAATCCCCGAGCATGCGGTAGCCGGCCGAGTTGTCGGCCAAGTCCTTCTTGGCCTGCTTCAGGAACTGTTCCGCCTGGGCCGGCTTATTCTCGGCCATGTAAAGGCGGGCGAGGGAAGCGCGATTTTCGGGATCCGAAGGTGCGCTGTCAATNNGGAGTCTGGGCGGGAGGGATCGATCCGCAATGCCTTTTGCATGGCGGCCAGCGCGGCCCCCATGTCATTGTTCACCGCGTTGTAGTTGGCAATCGCCGCAAATACTTCCGGGTTGTTCGGCTGCTTCTGGGCGAGCAGATCCAGGTGCTCCTTGGCTTCCTTCAATTGACGGTTGGCGATCAGCAGGTTCGCAATCTGGAGGCGGGCGGGGTAGTTGTCGGGCTGGATTTCCAGCGCGGCGTTCAGTTCCTGGTACGCCGCCGTCCACTGCTGAAATTTCATTTCCGTCAGGGCCAACTGGTAGTGCGCTTCAGCAAAGCGCGAATCCACCTGGATGGCGTTCTGGAACTGGATGGCAGCCTCGCGATACTTGCCCTTGTCGAAGTATCGCTGCCCGCTTTCCAGGTACTTCTGCTTGCGGACGTTGGGGTCCCGCGAGCAACCCGTGAATACCGCGGCCGTGACGCACACCACGAGCACTGAACACCAAAGCCTGGAGTGTTTCGACATATTGAGTCCCCGCGCGCCAATGCGCGCAAACTACGCCCTGTCAACGCGGTAACCAAGGTACCCGCTTTGGCGGGTCCGCAGAAGTTACCGCTGGTATTATCGCAGACCAAACTGCGGAAAAAAGGCTACTCGCACCAAATGTTAGCCGCAAACGCCCGCGTACAAGCGCTTTGGTAATCTCCCCGAGCCCGGACCGGCGTGGCATAGTCAATCCGGCTATGACACACTTCCCCCAACCCAGCCCCAGTAATCGTGCACCCCGCATACAACTGAATGGATCGGTGGCAGCCGCCATCCGGTCCGAAGGTGGTGAGCGGGCGCGTGCCAAACTTCAATCCCTTTCCATCACCGGCGGACTGCTGCAAGTGCCCGCGGAACTCTCGGCGGGTGACTTCGTGGAGATCGCTTTCCACACCCGGTCCGGGCCGGTCCATGGCATGGCAGAAATGCTGCAACCGGTGCGCAAGTTCCAGAGCGCCTGCCTGCAGCCCTTCCGCTTCATCGCCCTGGGCGACGAGGACCACCGCAAGCTGCGCATGGCACTGGATGTCGCGCTCGACCGCAGCTTTCTGGATACGGCCTCAGACCGGTTGAAGCCGCCGCCCGGACTCTAATCCGCGCGCGACCGGCCACTCGCTATACTGGACGCCGGTATGACGCGCGAGACCATCACGCACTCCGCCGAGGAGACGATCGCCTTCGGGAGGGCTCTTGCTTCCGAACTGACGCCCCCGCTCGTCATCCTGCTGACGGGTGACCTGGGGGCGGGGAAGACCACACTGGTCAAAGGCATCGCCGAAGGCTTTCAGGCCGCCCTGGCCGATGACGTAACCAGCCCCACGTTTACCCTGGTCCATGAATATCGTGGACCGCGCGCGACCCTCTACCACATTGATCTGTACCGCGTAGACACCGAGCGGGAGCTCGAGACCCTCGGGTTGGATGACCTGGCCGCGCCCGACAGCATTCTGCTGATCGAGTGGGGGGAGAAATTTCCCCGATTCGTGCGCGAGCGAAATGTGGAGATCGTTCTGGAGAGGGCGGGGGAAAACGAGAGGCGGATTCGGGTTCTCGGTAAGTAGCGTTTGCGGGCCGTGAGTGGCCCACGCGCGGGTTTAGAGCTTATTTGCCGGAGCGCGGCATCTAAAGGTATGGTGCAAGGAACAGTGCGGAAGGTGGCGCTCGAGGATCTCCGGGTCGGATTGATCTGCGCCGATCGTGACGGCAATCGCATACGGCTCGACCGCGTGGAACGGGATGCCGGAGCGCTGGCCTATCATTTTCTGAATGACGAACTGCGCGTGCAGGAAGGTGTGCAGAAAGTTCCGATTGTGCAGTTCATCAGCGAGGGATGGTGGATAACCTAGTCCGACATTTACCCCAGGGCTAAGGCTGTGTGTCACTGACCGTAGTTGGTGCTAACTGGTCACAACAACTACGCTTCCGCTCGGGGTCAGTTCAATGATGTTATAGGCAACCTCCCGCGCGGGCACGCTCCAATTGAATAAATGATCGAAGCATAGGAACTTTTCAACCGCCTCTTCGTACTCCATAATGAGAGCACCAAGGGGGCGCCTATGCACAGTGAACCTAGGCCCGGACGGTTGGCGGGCTTCCTTTACCTGCTTCTTACCGTTGCCGGCATCTTCACTCTCATCGTTGTTCCCGGCCGGACGATCGTCCCCGGCGACGCCGCCGCCACAGCGGCCAGAATCCTGGGGTCTGAATCGCTCTACCGCACAGGAATTGCTGTCGCCATTCTCAATTCAGTCCTGTTTCTCTTGCTGGCCGCTGCGCTCTATCGCCTCCTAGTGGAGGTTCACGCCTCGCTAGCCAAGCTGATGGTCATGCTAGTTCTAGTCCAAGTTCCGCTGGCCATCGGAGACGCCATGAACCAGTTGGCCGCGCTGCTTCTCCTAAAAGGCGAGCCCTACCTGGCGGTCTTCGACGCCGCGCAGAGAAACGCTCTGGCGATGCTGTTTCTGCGCATCAATGGCCAGGGCACGATCGCCAGCGAGCTCTTCTGGGGACTCTGGCTGGTACCGCTCGCTATCCTGGTTTATCGCTCGGGTTTCCTGCCGCGTTTTCTGGGAATCTATCTCGCTATCAACGCTTTTGCCTACGTTGTGGTCTACGCCGTCGGGGTGCTTTGGCCGCAGCATCTTGCCCTTGCCAATCGCTATTCTTTCCCCGCCCTGCTGGGTGAGCTCGTATTCACTCTCTGGTTGCTGGTTATGGGAGCCAAGCCCCGGCTTCTCGCCCCGGCCTCGGCCTGACGGGCACCTTGGGCCGGGCATACACTCACACTAAGGGCGCTCCGATTGGCGTAACATCGCG
>PMCH01000163.1 GCA_003154055.1 Acidobacteriaceae bacterium | reverse complement strand
TTTCTGATGTACTATTTCTCGTTCCGGAGGCGCCACTCCCAAATGACCGCTTCGCCGAATCCTGCCTTGCGCCAGGTCATCTCCGCCGACCAGATTCAGAAGAGAGTTCGAGAGCTCGGCCGCCAGGTTTCCGATGACTACCGCGGCCAGACCGTCCTCGTCCTCGGCATCCTGGAAAACAGCTTCATGTTCATGAGCGACCTGGTCCGCGCCATGGACGTCCCCGTCGTCTGCGCGTTCATCAAGCCTCGTTACAAGCAGAGCAAACAAGGCGAGGCCGCACTGCTCGAAATCTTCTTCACCCACGAATTGGCGATTCCCGGCAAACACATTTTGCTGGTCGAAGGCCTGGTCCATTCCGGCGTCACCACCGAATTCCTGATGAGCGACCTGCGTTCCCGTGGCGCGGCCTCGGTCAAACTGGCCACCCTGCTCGACCGCCAGTCCGCCCGCCGCGTCCCCCTGCAGCCCGACTATTTCGGCTTTCTCGTGGACGAAGCCTTCCTCTGCGGCTACGGCCTCGGCAGTCCCGAACAAACCGGACGCAACATGCCGTACCTGGCCGCGACAACGTAGGAACAACCGTGACTTCTGTCACCCCCGCTGCCTCCCCCGTTTTTCCCCGAAAAGGTCTAGAATGAGCATGCAGCTTTTCTCTATCGAATTGGTGCCTCCAGCATCTAATTGGGGTAGAACCGCGGCGTCCTCTTCCGTACGACGGGTAAGACGCTGCATCTAGAGGAGTTTCAGGGTGAATTCAACAGCCAAGACGGTGCTCTTTTGGGCGGTGATCGTGGTCTCCGCGGTCCTGCTCTGGCAAGTCGTCCGCACCGGCAGCAATGCCCAGAAGGACAAAGAGGTCAATCTCTCGCAGTTCCTCACGGATGTGGACCAGGGCAAAGTTCGCGAGGTCACCATCAATGGGCAGGAAGTCCGGGGCAAGTATGCGGCCGATAATTCCGCCTTCCACACCACCGTCCCGCTGACCTATCCCGACATGTACAAGACGCTGCGCGACAAGGGCGTCAGCATCAACGTCAAGGACATCACCAACGGCAGTTGGCCGCTTCAAATCCTCGGCACCTGGGCTCCTTTGATCCTGCTCGGCGCTCTCTGGTTCTTCATGATCCGCCAGATGCAGACCGGCGGCAACAAGGCCCTCTCGTTCGGCAAGAGCCGCGCGCGCCTGCTCTCCATGCAGCAGAAAAAGATCACTTTCAAGGACGTCGCTGGCGTCGAAGAAGCCAAGCAAGAGCTGCGCGAAATCATCGAATTCCTGCGCGAAGCACAAAAATTCCAGAAGCTCGGTGGACGCATTCCCAAGGGCGTGCTGCTCGTCGGACCTCCCGGCACGGGCAAGACCCTGCTGGCCCGCGCGGTCGCCGGCGAGGCCAACGTTCCGTTCTTCTCCATCTCCGGTTCCGATTTTGTCGAAATGTTCGTCGGCGTAGGCGCAAGCCGCGTCCGCGACCTGTTTGAGCAGGGCAAGAAGAACGCTCCCTGCATCATTTTCATCGACGAAATTGACGCGGTCGGACGCCATCGCGGCGCTGGCCTCGGCGGTGGGCACGACGAGCGCGAGCAGACCCTGAACCAGTTGCTGGTCGAAATGGATGGCTTCGAATCGAACGAAGGCGTCATCCTGATGGCCGCCACCAACCGGCCCGACGTCCTCGATCCGGCGCTGCTCCGCCCTGGACGCTTCGACCGGCGGGTGGTCGTGAATCGTCCCGACGTGCGCGGACGCGAAGAGATTCTCCGCGTGCACACTCGCAAGATTCCTCTCTCCGATGACGTGGAGTTGTTCGTGCTCGCCCGCGGCACACCGGGATTCTCCGGCGCTGACCTGGCCAACATGGTCAACGAAGCCGCCCTGGCGGCTGCCCGCCAGAACCGCAAAGCCGTGCTGATGTACGACTTTGAAGTGGCCAAGGACAAAGTCCTGATGGGCGTGGAGCGCAAGTCTCTCCTGCTTTCCGACGAGGAAAAGAAAAACACCGCCTATCACGAAGCCGGGCATGCGCTGGTCGCGGCCAAACTGCCGTACTCCGACCCGGTGCACAAAGTCACGATCATTCCGCGTGGGATGGCCCTCGGTCTCACCATGCAGTTGCCGGTCGACGATCGCCACAACTACTACAAGAATTACCTCGACACCCAGATCGCNNCGCGCCACCGAACTCGCCCGCAAGATGGTCTGCGAGTGGGGCATGAGCGAGCTCGGGCCGCTGACCTTCGGCAAGAAAGAAGAACAGATCTTCCTCGGCCGCGAGATCGCGCAGCACCGCGACTATTCGGAAGGCACTGCCATCCAGATTGACGAAGAAGTTCGCAAGATTGTGGGCATCGGCTACAGCACTGCGAAACAGATCCTCACCGACAACCGCGAGACCCTGATCCGGATCGCCAAGGCGCTCATCGAGCGCGAAGTGCTCGACGCTGCCGAAATCAAACTGCTGCTCGAAGGGCAGGATCTGCCCCCGATCAAGCCGTTGCCGACCAGTTCCGACGACGGCGTCCAGCAGGTGATCAAGCCCGAGCCCGGACGCTCCCCCGCCAAAGGCGGCGAGCGCCCGGCAACCGCGTAAAGCGGTTTTGCACGTGTAGGGACGGGCGCCCTCGCCCGTCCAAGTCGAGCGCAGCTCGACAGCGCTTTCAGCAGGCGGCCCAACNNTTTCTTGCCAATTTGCCAATTACAAATTACCAATTAACAATGTTTCTATGATTCTCGGCACCGGTGTGGACATCGCCGAAGTCCCGCGCATCCGCGAATCCATCGAGCGCTTCGGCGACCGCTTCCTGCACCGCGTCTTCACCGAAGGCGAGATCCAGTACTGCGAATCCAAGGCCAGCCGTTTTGAAAGCTACGCTGCCCGTTTTGCCGCCAAGGAAGCCGGCATGAAAGCCCTGGGCACGGGATGGAATCACGGCGTCCGCTGGCGCGACATCGAGGTCGTCCGCCGGAAAGGACAACGCCCCACCCTTCAGTTCCACGGCGTAGCCGCGGAGATCGCGGAGAAGCTCGGCACCCGCAACATCGCGCTCTCCGTAACCCACACCTCCGAGCAGGCCCTCGCCCACGTGATCCTGGAAGGCTGAATGTGTGTGACGTGCAGCAGATGAATCCTGACGCCCGACACCTGACACCTGCCCTTCTGCTATTCTGACCACCCGATCTCATGGGAACAAAATCCATCTCCCCCACAACGCAGGCGACCAGCCACGGTCTTCTCATTGCCATCGCCCTGACCAGCTTTTCCGCCCTGTTGCTGGAACTGGCGCTGACTCGCCTGTTCTCAGTGGTGCTCTTTTATCACTTCGCTTTTCTGGCGATTTCCGTAGCGCTGCTTGGGTTGGGCGCGGGCGGCGTGTTCGCCCATCTCTGGAGAAACTGGCTGACCCGCTTCGAAACACGGCAACTGGCAGCGGTTCTCTCCACCATCAATGCCGGGGTCATGTTTCTTGCGCTTCTGGTGGTACTGCACGTTCCCGTCTCGCTCGAACTCTCACGCTGGAATTTTCTCCGGCTCACCGCCATCTATCTTTCGTCGGCCGTCCCGTTCTTCTTCACCGGCCTGATCTTCTCGGTCGTCTTCGCGCGTGAGACTCATCACGTCACCCGCCTCTACGGCGCCGACCTGCTGGGCGGAGCTCTTGCCTGCCTCGCCGTTGTTCCGATTCTCAACTGGATCGGAGGGCCCAATGCAATCCTGTTTGCGGCCTTCACGTCCGGCATGGCGGCGATGGTGTGGAAACGCAGCCACCGCAGCTTCCGCCGATTCGACCTGCAATCCGTCGTGCCTGCCTTGGCTCTGCTACTGATCGCCTTCAACTATTCCGGCCGCCTGATTGACGTCATCTACGCCAAGGGCATCCTGCGCGACCGAAGCTGGGTTGAGTTCGCCCGGTGGAATGCCATTTCGCGCGTTGAAGTGGACCGCCAAGGCGACGCCAAGGCCATCGTCATTGACGCCGATGCCTCCACTTACATCATGAATGCCGATCCTCGTCAGTGGCACGGAACAGACTGGGAGAAGAATCTGATGTCAGCACCGCCCGCGCTCGCCAACGTGCTCCGCCCGCATGGCGACTACGCCATCATCGGCCCCGGCGGCGGCGTGGACGTGCTGCGCGCGCTCGCCAACGGCAGCTCCAACGTCACCGGCATTGAGATCAATCCCATCATCGCCAACACGGTCATGCGCGGACGCTACGCCGACTACTCCTACCATCTTTACGAGCGCCCCGAAGTTCACCTGCACGTGACCGACGGCCGGTCGTTTGTCAGAAACTCGCAGGCCCAATACGACGTCATCCAAATGACGCTGGTCGATACCTGGGCCTCAACCGCCGCCGGCGCTTTCGCGCTCAGCGAGAACAGCCTCTACACCGCCGACGCCTTCCGCGAATACTTCCAGCACCTGAAGCCCGACGGCATGATCGCCATCACGCGCTGGGAATTCCGCCAGCCTCGCGAAGCGCTGCGCGTGGTTTCGGTCGCGATGGAGGCCCTGCACCAACTGGGCGTCGCGAATCCTGCCCGCCATTTCATGGTGGTCTCGGAGGGGGCACTCAACGCCGACGGCATCCCCGTCGTCGTGCTGGCCAAGAAGTCTCCGTTCTCGGGCGACGAAGAAGCTGCCGTCATCCGCCACCTCGAGGAATACGACGATCTCCAACCCCTCTACTTGCCCTCCGCTCCCGGTGCCAACCCGTTCTCCGCGCTCATTGCCCGCAACGATCCCTGGGCCTTCGCCAGTTCCTATCCGTATAACGTGTCGCCGGTCACCGACAATGCGCCGTTCTTCTTTTTCACTCTGAAGACCGGACAGATCCTCAACGAGGAGAGCTTGCAGCAGGGAATCGATTGGAAAGTGAACCTCGGGGTCGTCGTGTTGGGAACGGTGCTTCTGATTTCGCTCGTCGCCGTGCTCGCCTTCCTCATCCTGCCCATGGTCTTTGCCGGACGCGGCCCTGGTGCTACTTCTCCCCGTACCTGGATTTCGCTTCTCTATTTCGTCGCCGTCGGTCTCGGATTCATCCTGGTTGAGATCGCCTTCATCCAGAGATTCGTTCTATTCCTCGGCCACCCGACCTACGCCCTGACCGTGGTCATTTTCCTGTTGCTGCTATCAAGTGGCGGGGGCAGCCTGATCTCCCGCCGTTGTCTGCCGCAACCAGCGCGGGTCTGGATCCCGCTGCTTCTACTGGTCGGTGCGATCTGCATTTACGTGCTGGCTCTGCCGGGTCTGCTGAATTCCCTGGTTGGGATTCCGTTCACGCTCAAGCTCGTGGTCAGTGCCCTGATNNCCCGCACCTGAATTCCCCACCAGTTCCGGCAACGCCGTGGAGTGGGCATGGGCGATGAACGCCGCCTCCAGCGTGCTCGGCTCAGTGTTGGCGATGGTCATCGCCATCCATTGGGGATTGAATGTAACCCTGGCTTGCGGCGCCGCCGCGTATCTGGCGGCGATTGCCCTGGCGCCCGCCCTGCGCCCCAACCTGGGGAGGCCGTGATCGACTAGCGCCTTCGTGTACTTCGTTTTCGGGAGGGCACGGCCAATGTGGTTTGGGGGAGGGCGTCTGTGTCGCGGCGTCGCTGGCCAGTACAACTCACAAATGTGTGGGCCACGTGGAAGAGCGGCCCTTCAGGGCCGCGTTAGGCGCTTCCCAAGACGAGGGCTTCAGCCCCTGTGCTTTGTGTGCCGCGCAATCAGGCTGTCGAGTTTCGCGAAGAGTGCGTCATTCCCCTGGCGCGGATAATCCGCCAACTTCTCGCGATAGTCCGGCAGATTGTACAAAAACGACTCCACCCGCTCCTTATTCAGATCCTCCCAATACGCGCCGTAGCCGAGCCTTTCCAGCCAGTAGGCGTTGAAGATCTGCTCAAACTGGTGTTCCACCGGCACGGCCAGGTATGGCTTGCCGAGGTGTAGCGCTTCGGTGACGAGCGAGAATCCGGCGTTGGCGATGATGGCCCGCGCGCCCGTTAAATCGGCAAAAAATCCCTCGAGGCTCGGCTTCTTGAAAAGGATGTTTCCGTTCTGCCCTGCGCGACCGAAGCCGTAAGCGATAAACGGGCAGCGCACCGATGCCAGCAGCTTGGCCAGTTCCGGCGCAGGCGAGGTCACATAGACAAGTACGTGTTTGCCATCGCGCGGGCGCGCTTTCAGGATGCTCTCCCGCAGGATCGGCGGAAACAGGAACGTTTTCGGCTTCGTGATCTTCGCCGCGAAGAATGATGTGGCGAGGTACGCGTCAGCCCTCGGAATCATGAAGCGGATGACCAACTTGGCGGCAGCGGTGTCGGCGCGAAAATGCTTGGGGCAGGCAACGTCGGTGTTGGTCAGGAAGTGCTGGTTATCGATCGAGATGATAGGGAGATTTTTCCGGTGTCCGACGTGGCACGAAAGCGGCTCGAAGTCGGTGATGACCAGCTGAATCTGCCGATCGTCGACCAGTTGCTTCAGGCGAGAGATGCTGGTGGCGGTCCGCCGCGCGCCCAGTAGATTGCGCGCGATGGTGCGCCGGTAGCGAACCTGGTTGTTCACATAGGTGATGCTCCAGCCGTAGATTTCAGTGACGTCGAAATCCTTGCGCAGGTTCGCCAGTCCGCGGTCAAAAGAAACCACGTGGACCTTGTGCCCGGCGCGCTGCAGGTGAGAGATGACTTCCTTGGCGCGGGTGGAGTGGCCGGCGCCTTCGCCGTTCACGCCGTAGAGAATGTTGGCCATCGGTAGCGGAAGTATAGCGAACCCCTGTCTTGTTTTGTTATGGAGCCCTGCCTCACCTTGGCGCCCGTTCCGGCCCAGGCATGCGCCCAATTCAGCTTATAATGCTTGAACTTCTGGCTGCGGCTTCCAGCGGCCCACTGAGAGCATCGGCGAGCGAGTCGATTTGCGTCGCGAATTGATCCCAATGCGTAGTCTTTGGCTGAGAGCGGGCTGTCTGCTGATCACGGCGTGGGCCGTGGTTTTTTCTGGCGGCTGCTCGAATACCCAGGCCAACAGCCAGGCCAGCGCTTCTCGCGCTACTCCCGCACACGTGTACACCGTGGCGGAGGAGACCACCCGGCGCCGGGTCCAGGCCGTGGGTTCCCTGTTTGCGCTCGAGGAAAGCACCTTGAGCGCCGAGGTCGAAGGGCGGGTCGCGCAAGTTCTGGCCGATGTGGGCGACACCGTCACCGAGGGCCAGCCGCTCATCACGCTCGACCAGCAGGAACTCCAGTATGAAGTGGACCGCCAGCACGGATTAGTACGCCAGGTGCGCGCGCAGCTTGGCGTCGGCCCCAACGAGCCGCCCCCCGCAGATCCGCGAAAGATGGCTGCCGTGCAGCGCGCCGAGGCTGATCTGTTTGACGCCGAGCGCAAGCACGGCCGCGCGCAGGAGATGCTGAAAGACAAGCTGATCTCGCAGCAGCAGGCGGATGAAGCAGCCAGCCGCTACCAGAGTACGAAGGCTACCTACAATGTCGCCCTCCAGGAAGTGGATCGCCTGAAAGCTCTGCTGATTTCCAGCGAGGCGAGCGAAAAGCTGGCCGAGAAAAAGTTGCGCGATGCGGTCATTCGCGCACCGTTCCCGGGCGCGATCAAGACCAGGAATGTTCACCCCGGCGAATATCTGCGCGTGCAGAGTCCGGTGATGGTCCTGGTGCGCACCGACCGTCTGCGAGCGCGTCTGGCAGTTCCTGAGCGCTGGGCAGGATCCATCTCCGATGGCGCGACCGTCGATCTCCACGTGGAAGCCTTTCCCGGCGAAACGTTCCAAGGAAAAGTTTCACGCATCAACCCATCCGTCTCGCAGGATTCGCGCACCTTCGAAGCCGAAGCCCTGCTCGTAAACAAAGACGGACGCCTGAAACCGGGCTTTTTCGTGCAGGCCTCCCTGCCCAGCGAACGGGAAGAGAAGACGATCTTTGTTCCGGAGCAGGCCGTGAACTACCGCTACGGTGTCTACAAGGTTTTCCTGTTGAGTGGCAATCGAGTGTCGGAGCGGCAGATTCGGCCCGCCGGGCAGACCGAAGACGACCGCGGACGCCGCTTTGAAGTGGCCGAAGGTTTGAAGCCGGGGGACCGTGTGGCCGTGGCCGTCTCCGGCACCCTGCGCGACGGCGAGACCGTTCAAGAGCAAAGCGACGGAACGGCGCCGGTGGGCAAGTAATCCCAAATTACGATCAGCGGATCTGCCGATGAAGCTCGCCGAAATCTGCGTCAAACATCCCGTCTTCACGGTGATGCTGATCGCCTTCCTGGTGACGCTCGGCATCTTCTCCTACCGCGGCCTGGCCGTCGACCTCTTTCCAAAAGCCGATCCCGCAACCGTAAACGTGGAAGTGCGTCTGCCCGGTGCGACTCCGGAAGAAATGATCACGGGCATCGTGTTGCCGCTCGAGGACGCGATTTCATCGGTCAGCGGAATTGATGAGATCAGCGTTTACTCGTCGGAAGGCTTTGCGGACATCACCTGTACTTTTGTTCTGGAACGCGATATCGAAGGCGCCGCACAGGACATCCGGGAAAAAGTTGCTGCCGCCACCGACCGCCTGCCGCGCGACACGCTGCCGCCCGTGATCACTAAGCAGGACCCGCAATCCGACCCCATCATGACCCTGCTGGTGAGCGGGCCCGTGAGTCGCCGCGAGTTGACCGAGATCGCCGACAAGCAAGTCCGCCGCGCCATTCAGACGGTGGACGGCGTCGGCAGTGTCGATCTAAACGGCGGGCAGGCACGCCAGATCCGCGTTTTGCTCGACGCGCAGAAACTCACCTCCCACAACTTTACCGTGCTCGACGTGCGCGAGGCGCTCCAGCGCGAGAACATTGAGGCGCCGGGCGGCCGCATGATTACCGGACCGCAGGAGTTGGGACTGCGCACTCTTGGCCGCGTCACCTCGGCGGATCAGTTCAGCGAAATTGTAGTGGGAACCCGCGCCGGCATTCCTGTTCGCATCCGCGACGTTGCGCAAGTCGAAGATGGCGCTCAGGAACTCCGCACCTGGTCGGCGCTGTTTCGCGGCGGCAAGCCCGGGCAGGATGTGGTCAGCGTGCAGATCCTGCGTCAGTCGGGCGCAAACACGGTCCGCGTGGCCGACGATGTCCGAAAACAGATTGAGGAGTTGCGCGGGCAGTTGCCTCCGGGCGTTCAACTGCTGGTGATTCACGACATTTCGGATTTCATCCGCGCCTCCGTGCACTCGCTTCTGGAGCACCTGATCCTGGGCAGCATTCTGGCGAGTGTGGTGGTTTGGATTTTCATCCGCAACTGGCGGGCGGTGCTGATCGCGGCGGTTGCGATTCCCGCCTCGATCATTGCCAGCTTCACCCTGATGCGCGGGATGGACTTCTCCCTGAACAACATGACGCTGCTGGCGCTGACGCTGGCGGTCGGGATCGTCATTGATGACGCGATCATCGTCCTCGAAAATATTTTCCGCTTCATGGAGGAAAAGGGACTGGACCGCGTGCAGGCCTCGATTGAGGCTACGCGGGAAATCGGCCTGGCCGTTATGGCGACCACGCTCTCGCTCATCATCATCTTCCTGCCCATTGCGTTCATGACCGGCTACGCCCGCAAGTATGTGAACTCCTTCGGCTGGACAATGGCGATCGCCATTCTTGTCTCGCTGTTGGTGGCGTTTACGCTCACGCCGATGATGAGTTCGCGGCTCCTGAAGCTGGACGAAAAGAGCAAGCAGGCGCATATCTCGGGAGTCTTGAAGTCGATCGAGAATTCCTACCTGACCATGCTGCGCTGGTCGCTGGCACATCGGGGCGTCATCATGCTGATCTGCCTCGCGACCTTTCTCTCGACCTTCGGCTTATATCACCTGGTCGGCCGTGACTGGATCCCGGCCGATGACCAGGCAGAACTGCAGAGCTCGTTCACCCTCCCGGAAGGCACGGCGCTGGCGAAGACGAGCCTGATGGCCTCCGACATGGCGACAAGAATCAGCTCTCTACCGGAAGTTTCTTTCGTGCAGTCCTACACCCACGGTCCCACGCACCACGCGCATCTGTTCATCGGCCTGGTGCCGCGCGGCCAGCGAAAACTCAGCCATGAACAGATGGCCACGAAGATCCGCGGAATTCTCGCCGGCTATCGCAACATCACCTATAACGTGCGCCTGCCTTCGGTGCTGGGAGGCGAAATCTATTTCCCCATCGCCGCCATCATCCGCGGCCCCGATCTCAACCAGCTCGCGGAGATCAGCAAGAAAGTTGCCGGACGCATGGGGAATTATCGCGATCTCGTGGACGTGAACCCGAGCCTGAATCTCAACACGCCCGAGTTGCAGGTGAAGGTGGACCGGCAGCGCGCCGCCGACATTGGCGTGCGCATGACCGACATCAGCGACGCGGTCCGCCTCTTCTATTCCGGCGAAGACGAGATCACCCGCTTTAAGGAAGGCTCCGAGCAGTATCCCGTCACCATGCAATTGCTCCAGGAGCAGCGCGACAACCCCGACGTCCTCGCGCGGATCATGGTTCCCTCGAGCAAACTTGGGCAAGTGCGTCTGGAAAGTGTGGCGTCGATTAGCCGCGGATTCGGCCCTGCGAGCCTGTGGCGGTACAACCGCGAATTTCAGGTCAGCGTGTTTGCCAACGTTGCCACGGGTTACCCGCTGGACGTGGCGGCCGCACATACAGTGCAATCCATCAAAGAGGTTGGCCTCCCGCCGGGTTATTCGTACCGTTTCTCGGGGCAGGTGAAAGTCCTGGAAGAGACTACCTGGAACCTGCTGCTGGCGATGCTGTTGGCTTCGATTTTCATGTACATGGTGCTGGCCTCGCAGTTTGAGAGCTTTTCCTATCCCTTCATCATCATGTTGACGCTCCCGCTGAGCGTGCCGTTTGCGCTCTTTTCCCTGTGGATCACCGGGCGCGCCTTGAGCCTGTGGAGCGCGCTGGGTATGTTCCTGCTGCTCGGCATCGTCAAGAAGAACGGCATCCTGCAGGTGGACTACACCAATCGCCTGGTAGCCCAGGGCATGCCGGTGCGGGAAGCGATCCTCGAAGCGAATCGCGTCCGCCTGCGGCCCATTCTGATGACCACGTTTTCCATCGTTGCCGGCCTGATTCCNNATCATCGGAGGGCAGACATTGTGTCTGCTCCTAACCCTGCTCGTCGTTCCCGTGGCGTATTCGTACCTCGCCGAGTTTGAAGCTCTACCCTGGCGGGAGTGGGCAGGGCGTCTCCTCGGTCGCACCCGTGCCCCCGCAAGTCCTTCCGAAGGCGATTGATG
Source organism: Acidobacteriaceae bacterium (assembly GCA_003154055.1). Classification (GTDB taxonomy): domain Bacteria; phylum Acidobacteriota; class Terriglobia; order Terriglobales; family Acidobacteriaceae; genus Acidiflorens. The sequence continues at coordinate 925 of PMCH01000163.1, read as the reverse complement.
TCGCTACGGGCCGGATNNGGGGGGCACGCGGCTTCAGCCGTGCCGCCAAGAGCCTTTAGGAATGCGGGCTTTAGCTCCTGAGGGGCGCCCCTGTCCGTCGCCGAAGAAAACTCTTGCAGCCAGCTCTAGGAGGGCGAGACAACTTCCTCTTTTGCGGGCGCCGACGCCGCGTCGCGGACCAGTTCTCGTTTCGGAGAGGGCCGTCCGCTTCGTGATTCAAGAACGCGCACTCTCCGGGCGGCGATGTTGAGCGCGTCGATCTGGCTCACATTGCCATTCTTCACTGTCACCTGGAAGCGGAACCAGTCGGTGCGGAATAGCCGGCTCGAAGCATAAAACGTGACCGACACCGCGATCGGGCCCTGAAAATTCTCTCCCGTCGCCACGATCAGGCGCTTCCAGAAGCTCTCCGTCCAGGTCATTCCGCCCACCAGCGGTTCATTCAGGAAATATCGTTCGGAGGGCACCGCCTGGGCCAGCTTGCGCACCTGCACCATCTGTAAGAGGACCGAGATCCGCGCCAGATTCGTGACAATCAGCTTGATCTCGGACGAGGAAATCTTCTCCAGCTTGATATGCAGCTCCGGCGACCATTCGCGCTCGAACTCCTCGCGCGCCAGCGCCAGGCTCTTGTCGGATGCTTCGGCGTAGCGCAGAGTCGCCCGCGCCAGAACCACACTCAGGATCGTGGTAACGACGGTCGCAATGACCGGGATGTAATTGACGAGGCTGAAAATAGGCATGGTACGCAGGTGCATAGGCCAGTCTGGCTCCTGAGACCGTGGAAAGACTCGAAACTCGTATCAGGGCATCGCTTCAGCGATGCCGTAAGAGGTTCCTTTCAATAGCCTTGAGGGGCTGGAGCGGAAAAATCGGGCTTTCCCCGTTCCCTGTCCTGTCGGAGGGAAATCTGGAACGTCCATCA
>PMCH01000367.1:631-2592 GCA_003154055.1 Acidobacteriaceae bacterium | reverse complement strand
CTCCTGCGCTCTCCGACTTGGCCCGATCCCGAGGCCGACCGCGGCCATCACCAGTTCAGTTATTCCCTATATCCGCATTCCGGCGACTGGAAGCAAGCTCTCACCGTGCGTCGCGGCTACGAATTCAACTACAAGCTNNTCCGTTTCTACGAATGGGCCGGGACGACGGCCGAAGTACGGCTCCTCCTGCCGGAGGGTGCGAGCGGCGCATCCCTGACGAACTTGATGGAAAAACCCGAGGGTGAGCAGCTTCCCGTGACCAACCATCAAGTGACAGTCCCAGTGCATCCATACGAAATCGTTTCCGTGCGCGTGGAATTCGCCAGGCGTCACTCATCACTTCAGTAACTCTTTCACCTCCGCCGGTGTCGCGGAGAGGGTGCGGTTCAGAATTCGGCAGGGTGAGACGCGCAGCAGTCACCTGAGTCATGCAGGTTGTTCAGTTTCTGCCCGGGTAGTCAGCAGACACTTTTGGTCTGTCGGTTCGCCGGAGTGGGCGCTCGGCTCAGAACGCCGGAGTACTTTGGTAACTGTCAGGCCGCCGCGTCCCGCGCGGATAATGGAATTCTCCCCATCAGGCCGATCAACGCAAAGAAGAGGTAGCTCGGACTTCGTGATCCGGGCATCGTCCTCAGAGCGCACCTATGTTTACAGCAGCACGAGCTTCGGAAGGCAAACAGCAGAACATCTCGGAGGTTTTGTCTGCTCTGGACAAAGCTGTCCTGGAGATGATCATGGCGCAGCAGCCGCTGGCTCGTGTGCTGGAATCTCTGTGTTTGAAGATTGAGGAAAGATCGCCTGGCCTGGTCTGCTCTGTACTCCTCCTTGACCAGCACGCCGCCACTCTTCGCGATGGAGCCGGTCCCAGCCTTCCGAAGAGCTATCGCGACGCTATCAATGGGGCCAAGATCGGTCCGAAGTCGGGATCCTGCGGTACCGCTGCGTACCGCGAACAACCGGTCGTGGTTACCGACATTGCAAATGATCCTTTGTGGGCGGACTACAAGAATCTGGCATTAGCTCATGGTCTGCGCGCCTGCTGGTCGATGCCCATTGCCTCCCAGAACGGCAAGGTGCTGGGAACCTTTGCTTGTTATTATCGGGAGCCTCGCACGCCGGACGCCCATCACCTCACGTTGATTGACCGGGCCACGCATCTGGCCGGTATCGCGATCGAACATCATCGCGCCAAAACTGAACTTCACGCGGCTGAAACTCGATACCGTACCCTGGTCGAGCGCCTGCCCGCCATCACCTACATCGCCGAAGTCGGAGTGGAAGGACGCTGGCACTTCGTGAGTCCGCAAATCGAATCCATGCTCGGCTTCTCGGCGGAGGAGTGGACGGCGAATCCCGGCCTCTGGATGAGCCGTATCCACAAGGATGACCGCGATATAGCCATCGCAGCCGAAAAGCACGTGCAGGAAACGGGCGAGCTGTACAAAGCGGAATACCGCGTACACGCGCGCGATGGCAGGATCCTCTGGTTTCGCGATGAAGCCAAGCTCCTTGAAAGCGTTGCGGGAGCCGCTCCGATGATGCAAGGCGTGTTGTATGACATCACCGAGTATAAGCGCCTGGAAGATCAGCTTCGCCAGGCGCAGAAGATGGAAGCGGTAGGCCAACTTGCCGGCGGTGTTGCCCACGACTTCAATAACCTTCTCACGGTCATTCAGGCCCACGTGGATCGCATTCGCGGGAAACTTGCCCCGGGCGATTCCTCCTACACGGATGCAGTCGAAATTCACAATGCGGTCATGCGCGCCGCTTCTCTTACCAGCCAATTGCTGGCGTTCAGCCGGAAACAACTGCTCCAGCCGAGGGTGCTGGACGTCGCTACCGTACTGAATGACGTCGGCAGGATGCTGGCTCGCCTTTTGTCCGCTAACATCGTGCTGAAAATTGAGACAGAGGCCGGGCTGGCGCGAGTCAAGGTGGACCAGAGCCAACTGGAACAGGCA
>PMCH01000367.1:0-602 GCA_003154055.1 Acidobacteriaceae bacterium | reverse complement strand
CCCCGGAAAGGGAACCGGACTGGGTCTGGCGATGGTTTATGGAGTCGTGAAGCAGAGCGATGGTGCAATTTCGGTCTACTCCGAACCGGACCGCGGCACCACGTTCAAGATATTTCTTCCGCAAAGTGAAGAGCAGGTTTCTCCGAATCGCGAGGAACCGTCGCCGTCTGCGCGAGTAACCGGGAATGAGACTATCCTGCTGGTCGAGGACCAGGTCGCGATTCGCGAAGTGACCAGCGACTATCTGATGCGCCTTGGCTACAACGTGCTGGCCGCGCCCGATGGCGAAGCCGCATTAAGAATTGCAGAGGCTCAGATCAGAAACATTGATCTGCTCGTGACCGACGTTGTGATGCCAAACATGGGTGGACGAGAACTGGCCATCCGCCTGACCAAGCTTCAACCTCAAACCAGAGTGCTGTTCATGTCGGGATATCCCGACTACGCGGTTCGGAGCCAGGAAGGCTTGCCCGAAGATGTTGAGGTTCTGCAGAAGCCATTCTCACTAAAGAGCCTGGCGGGAAAAGCGCGATCTCTGCTCGACCATGGCGCGCGCGGGAATGGTCACCACGATTGATTTTCAAGTTGGAGCCGTCCCGAGC
>PMCH01000294.1 GCA_003154055.1 Acidobacteriaceae bacterium | reverse complement strand
TGGGCTCCGCTGTGGGCCGTACTCGCGGCTGCGCTCCAGATCGTGCCCCACCTGGGACCGGTGCTCAGCCTGATCGGTCCCGTGATCGCCGCCTTTTTTCGCTGGGGCCTGGACGGCTGGGAGCATGCGCTCTATGTTCTCATTCTCTACGCGGTCATCGTCGTCATCGACGGCTTCCTGCTTCAGCCCTACATCATGAGAAGGACCGCGAAGGTTCCCATCTGGGCCTCGATCCTTGCGCCCATCGTGCTCGGGGTGATCATCCCGTTCTGGGGTGTACTACTGGCGCCGCCGCTGCTGGCCGTGGTGTACGCGTACAGAGCGAAACGGGAGGGAAGTTCGACCGAATCGTAGTTGGTGTAAACGCTGTTAACGTCAAATAAGCGCCAATGTCATTGAAGCCGCTGACGAAACCGCATGATGTACGATGAGGCTGCCATGGCAACGGGTCGCTCGAATCCCCTTTTTGGCGCTGGAAAGACCGGCGCCGAAGCACAATCTCTGGGAAGGACGCTTCATCGGGGAAGCTGCGGTAGTTACGTAGGCTGGGAGAAGGTGCTCGAATCGGGGCAGATGGCGAAAATCCCCACAGCACTCATTGAGGGTCAATGCGTGTAGTCGCCTGTTCGTCGACCATTATCAGGTACCCCATCTTGTGCTTAGAACCCCGCCGCCACCTTTGATACCATCTTGCGCAGAACTGTTTTTGGGAGGGCCGATTGCCTGAGAAGATGCTCCCCGTACGACGATCCACCTTCGCCGCGCAAGAGACCTTACACCTTCGGGTGTTGGGCATCGTCCTCGCCGGCGGCAAAGGAACCCGGCTGTCTCCACTCACCCGAGAACGCGCCAAGCCTGCGGTCCCCTTCGGAGGCAAATACCGGATCATCGATTTCGTACTCAGCAATTTCGTCAACTCCGGAATCAACTCGATCTACGTGCTCACCCAGTTCCGCAGCCAGTCGCTGCTCCAGCATCTGAGCGAGGGATGGCAGTTCGGCGGACTGTTGAAGAGCCACTTCATCACCAACGTGCCGGCCCAGATGCGTTCGGGAAACGAATCTTGGTACCAGGGAACTGCCGACGCCATCTTTCAGAACATTAACCTTGTCGAGCAGTCCGATCCGCACCTGGTGGCCATTTTCGGTGGCGACCACATCTACCGGATGAATGTCGCCAGCATGATCGATTTCCACATGGCGAAGCACGCGGAAGTGACCGTCGCCGCCATCCCGATGCCTCGAGTGCAGGCCGGTGAATTCGGCGTGATTGAGGCTGACGCGGATGGACGCATCAGGGGCTTTCACGAGAAGAAACCCAAGGCACCCACCATGCCCGGCGATCCCAGCCGGGTCTACGCTTCGATGGGCAACTACATCTTCTCTGCGCGCACGCTGGTGGACCTGCTCAAGGCCGACGCGAAACACCCCGGCAGCCATCACGATTTCGGCATGGACATCCTGCCCAAACTCGCCGGCAACGCCCCGATTTACGCGTATAACTTCGAGACCAACCGTATCCCCGGCGAAGCCGAAGGCTCCGTCCCCTACTGGCGTGACGTCGGCACCATCGAGGCCTATTACGAAGCTAACATGGACTTGAACGACGTCAAGCCCGAGCTCAACCTTTACAATCGCGAGTGGCCGGTGCGCAGTACGAGCTACCCTGATCCGCCTGCCAAGTTCGTCTTCGATGAAGACAATCGCCGTGGCCAAGCTCTCGACAGCATCGTCTCTGGCGGATGCATTCTCTCCGGCGGCCTCGTGCGCAAGTCGGTTCTGGGGCGCGGCGTCCGCGTCCATACCGGGGCACTGGTAGAAGGTTGCGTCATCATGGACCACTGCGACATCGGGCGCCACACCAAGTTGCGCCGCGCCATCCTGGATAAGAACGTCCGCATTCCGCAAGACGCGACGGTCGGCTACGATCTGGATGCTGACCGCGCGCGCGGATGGCACGTAACCGAGTCCGGCATCGTCGTGATTGGGCGGGAACACAGCCCGGTGCCAATGGCGGCAATGTTCACCTGAGCCTTGACGACCCTGGATTGCCGGCAACTCGGACACCACTTGATTGTTGGCGAAACATCGCCATTACACTCGTGGACCTATGTTCCCAGTTTGATCAGCGCCGCTCGCAAACGCTGATGCTGCTGCGTCAGATGCAAATAGTGCATCTCGTTGGATTTCGCTTTAGCGCGGACAATCTCGACCATCCGTTGCTTCTCTCGGGCTGTCCAGGTGGACAAGCGCTCATTACTCAGAACCAACGCGAAAGTTTCGAACGCCCCCTTTTCCATCGAGGACCAGGAACGCGTTTTTACACCCAGACCTTGTTGCAGTGCCGTCGCCGAGCTCTCACGCATCACTCGGCTGTCGCCACCGAACTCCCTCGCCATCAGTGAATTTACGCGTAGCCCGATATTGCGCGTGGAAAAACGGTCCCAAGCCCCCACTTCGCTGCCCGGCAGTTCGTAGAAAACGTGGCTTCGCGCCAGCCGCTTCAAGGTGCGGATAGACGTGCGATAGCTGGCATCGGCGGCGATCTTCTTTTCTTCCCGCTCGACCAGCCTGCGTAAATCGGCACGCCCCGGCCGGAACCCAAGCTTGCGATAGAACCAGAACGCGCCGGACTTCAGCGCTTCCTCGTTGTCGTGGCCGAGTTGGTACGGATACATGGAAACGCAAGTCGTCCCCATCAGGTGACAAAGGCAGCGCAGCACCTGCGCATAGATCCAGCCCGCCTCGCCCCCTCGGAAGGTGTAGAAGGTATTGAAACCGACTTCCATCCACTCGCAGAGCCCGATTGCCTCGATGTAGTTGATCGGAACGCCATTCTTCAGCGTGAGCCCGGCAACGTAAGCGCGCAACGGCAGACGGCGGTCAGGTGGCAGGTTCCAGAGATAAATCGACATGCCGCGCCCAACGTCGGCGCGCACGACCGACGCTGGATCGCCCAGTGTCGTGCCATAGAGTTCGCGATAGCGGACCAGCATCACCTCGCGAATCTTGTCGATGATCCGCTCGCCCTCCGACCGCAAGAGTTTGCGAAGCACGGGCGGTCGTTTTGTCAGTTCGTCCGCGAGCGAGACCTCGCTGCGGCTGATCAGCGGTCCAGAGTGGTAGAAAACTTCGCGGACCGGCGTCCAGTTTCGAGTTCGTGTGACACGCGAGTGGCCAAGATCCCAGCGCAGTGGTATGCGCAGCGAGTCGTACAGCTCAGCCTTCGCTTGCGGTGCAAGCGGTAGACTCTCGAATCGAAGAATAAGCCATTCGGCGCTTCCGACTCTGTTCCCGTGAGCGGCCTCGATCCAGCGGCGCCAGGGCGTGTCGGCTTCGACCAGGGCGTCGTCTTCAACAAGCGGCAACAGGCGCGGCAGTATTTCCCCCATGGCGCGGCCCTCCTCCCAGTTGTCCCAGTCGATTGTGACTTTGCCCGGCATGTGACGAACCAGCCACCGCGCCAGGTCGAAGCTAATCGTGTCTGACATCTGGGTGCCGGCGATGCCCGAGACTTCAAGTGGATCGAGGGGGCTGAGGTCGGCCCCGCTCTTGCGCAATGCCTCTACTCTCTTGTGGAAACCGTTGAGCAGTTGCTCGGTCTTACGCACCACGTTTGGGCCCTGCGGGAAGGCTCGCAAGAAGAGGAGAGCTTCATGAAAGCGAATGAGCGACTTGGCGTCGGGGAAGCGGGCCGCGCCGAGCAAGTTCAGGGTTTTCAGGATGCCGGCAGCTTCGCCTGAACCGAAGCGATAACGCGCGTTTTCCAGTTGGGACAGCAGGCGGTCGAGAGACTTGGCAGACATGGATTTCCGATAAGGCTAACTCATG
>PMCH01000292.1:4565-9668 GCA_003154055.1 Acidobacteriaceae bacterium | reverse complement strand
CTCGAGACGGCGCCGCTCTTGGTGTTCATCATCCTCGGTGAAATGAGTTTGCTGGTGTTTCCAGCGGCAGTTTTGTGCGGGGCCGCGGTGCAAGACACCGGCCAGCGCAGGAATTGGAAATCGAATTAAACACTGCGGAGGCGCACCAGCCTCCACGACAAGGAGAACATGAATGTCAGGCGCTAGACCAAATGCTAGGAAGCTGTCGCTGTCTGAAAAGTTCGTTCGTCTCCGCCTTCGCATGAAAGACAGCGAGTGGCGCAGGTACGGCAAACTCCTGCTCGCCGGTAAGGCCCTGGGCGTGGCCGCCGTGCTGCTGACGATCACCGTCACCTCGGGGCTGTTCTTCACCGTAGTCCACGCAGCCGACGCCGAGGTCAAGGCGGCCGACATTGTGAATCCGATCAATACGCTCTGGACGCTGGTGGCGGCTTTCCTGGTTTTCGGCATGCAGGTCGGCTTCACCATGCTGGAAGCGGGCTTTTGCCGATCGCGCGAAACGGTCAATGTCCTGATGGAGTGTATTGTCGACACTTGCCTGTGCGGCATTTTGTTCTTCGCATTCGGCTTCTCCTTCATGTTCAGCCACGGCAACGGGTTCATTGGCTACCATTGGTTCTTCCTCCAGGGCGTTCCCACCACCTATGAAACCAGCGGAGTCGCGTTCCTCGCTTTCTGGCTGTTCCAGTTCGCCTTCGCAGATACCTGCTCCACGATCACTTCTGGCGCCATGATCGGCCGTACTGGTTTCGTTGGCGATTTGCTCTACAGCGTGGCGGTATCGGGCTTCATCTATCCAATCGTCGGACACTGGGCGTGGGGGCCGGATGGCTTTCTCGCCTTGATGGGCAGTGACGGCCACTTCCTGCCCTGGCTGGGAACCGGCTTCCACGACTTTGCCGGATCCACCGTCGTGCATACGATTGGAGGCTTCATCGCACTGGCAGGGGCCATCGTCCTGGGTCCACGCCTGGGGCGCAAGTTCAAGCGCGATGGCGGCGGTCCCATGCTGCCACATGATCTCACCATCGCAGCCGCGGGCGGCCTGCTTCTTTGGTTTGGCTGGTACGGTTTCAATCCTGGAAGCACACTCTCGGCAATGGACTTCGAAGGCATCGGCCGGGTGGCGGCCAATACGACGTTGGCGGCATGCGCCGCGGGTTTGACCGCCATGGCCTACGCCTACACAATGGCCAAGAAGTGGGACGTCAGCTTCACCGTCAACGGCTTTCTGGCCGGATTGGTGGCCATCACCTGCCCCTGTTATTGGGTCAGCCCGACCGGCGCCATCCTGCTCGGCGGAGTGGCCGGAGTGGTTGTGGTCGCGGGTGTCGAATTGTTGGAGTGGCTTCGCATTGATGATCCCATCGGCGCGGTTCCCGTTCACGGTATCTGCGGCATTTGGGGAACAGTGTCCTTGGGGTTGTTTGCCTGTGGCAAGTACGGAGCAACAGGTCCGGTGGCACCCGATAACTCCGCACCGCTCGCCGGGTTGTTCTATGGCGGTGGGTTTCATCTGCTGGCGGCTCAAGCGATCGGAAGTTTGATTGTTACTACTACCACCTTCGCGGTCGCCATGGCGGTCATGTACCTGGTGAATGCCACCGGGACCCTGCGCGTGTCGGAGGAAGGTGAACGCTATGGCTTGGACCTGCACGAACACGGCATCTCGGCGTACCCCGAGTACGTCATTTCAGCACTTGGGACTCCGGGCGGGATGTCGCAGTCACGGGCGGAGACCGGTCCGCTTACAGACAGGGTGTTAACTGCTCCGCGCGGCACGCTGGACAAGGCGGCATCGTGAGGCCACGACTGAGTTCCACCGATCCGCGGAGCTTGTGGCTCGTCGGGCCGGTGGCGATCATCCCTAAGCTACGGAGGCAACCATGACAAAAATCGAAGCAATCATTCAGCCCAATCGATTCGAGATTGTGAAGGAGGCCCTGATGGAACTTGGCGTCGAGGGCATGACAGTCTCCGAAGTCCGCGGCCATGGCCGACAGAAGGGCCATACAGAGAAATACCGCGGGCGTGAGTATGATGTGGACCTTTTGCCCAAGATCAAGATTGAACTTGTCTTGGACGGCAACCTGGCGGACGCCGCTGTCGATGCCATCATCAAGAATGCTTCCACTGGGAAAATTGGCGACGGCAAGATCTTCCTTTCGAAGGTGGACGAGGTGATCCGCATTCGTAATCAGGAACGTGGCTTGGCCGCTCTGTAGCAGTCGGGGGGCGGGCAGAGTCGTCCGTCCCCTGTATTACACAAGTTGTTTCAGGTAGCAATCGACGGATGCCGCTGCCTCTCGTCCCTCGGAGATTGCCCATACCACCAGCGATTGGCCGCGACGCATATCGCCGGCTACGAAAACACCTGGAGCGGACGACATGTGGTTCTCATCGGTCGCCACGTTGCCGCGAGCGTCGAGCGCCAACCCAAACAACTCGATCATTCCACTCCGCACGGGACCTGCGAAGCCCATAGCGATCAGTACCAGGTCAACGTCCAGAGTGAATTCGGATCCGGTGACAGAGTCGAATTTCGGCGGAGGCCCGACTCGCACGGCATGCAGTTGGTTCACGCTGCCATGGGCATCTCCCGTGAAGCTGGTAGTGGCGATACTCCAATCGCGGATGCCGCCCTCTTCGTGAGCCCCCTCGGTGCGCAATTGCATGGGCCAGAGCGGCCACGGCGTCTGCGCCGAGCGTTCGCCGGGCGGCATGGGCATGATCTCGAACTGGTATACCGAACGCGCTTTCTGCCGGTGGCAGGTTCCCAGGCAGTCGGCGCCGGTATCGCCACCGCCGATGATCACCACTCGCTTGCCGGTGGCCAGAATGTCAGACTCGGGTGCCAGTGAATCGCCCAGGCACCGGCGATTTTGTTGAGGCAGGAATTCCATGGCGAAGTGAATGCCCTTTAGTTCTCGGCCCGGCACTTTCAAGTCCCGCGGTTGCTCCGAGCCTCCGGCCAGAACGATGGCATCAAATTCCCGCTGCAGTTCTTGCACAGCGACCCCTACGCCGACGTGCGCATTCGTAACGAACTGCACTCCCTCGGCCGACATCTGGTCCAGGCGCCGGTCGAGAATGTGCTTTTCCAGCTTGAATTCAGGGATGCCGTAGCGAAGCAATCCCCCAATACGATCGGCCTTTTCGTACACCACGGCTTCATGGCCGGCACGGCAAAGTTGCTGGGCGGCCGCCAGTCCCGCCGGGCCGGAACCCACGATGGCTGCTCTCTTGCCGGTTCGAAACGCGGGCGGCTCCGGGCGGATCCACCCTTCCTCAAACCCTCGCTCGACGATGCTCTTCTCGATCTGCTTGATGGTCACGGCCTGTTGGTTGATACCGAGCACGCACGCAGCTTCGCAAGGAGCAGGGCAGATACGACCCGTGAATTCCGGGAAGTTGTTGGTCGCGTGCAACTGGCGAACTGCTTCTTTCCAGCGTCCGCGGTACACCAGATCGTTCCAGTCCGGAATGAGATTATTGACCGGGCAGCCTGTATGGCAGAAAGGAACTCCGCAATCCATGCAGCGCGCGCCCTGGCTGCGCAGCCTGTCCTCGGGGAAGTCCTGGTAGATCTCAAACCAGTCGTTGATGCGCTGGGTAGCCGGACGGCGCGCGGGCAGCTCACGCGGATACTCCATGAACCCGGTGACCTTACCCATGCCGCACCTGCTCCGCCACGGCCATCACGGGCAGACTCTGGCCTGGAATGTAAGGCTGACGGGTGCGGCTGACGCGCAGCACCCGCTTGAACTCATGCGGAAATACCTTGATGAACCGTGGCAGGGTTTCCGCCCAGTTGTCGAGAATCCATTTGGCCCGCCGGCTACCAGTCAAGCTCCAGTGCTGCGTGACCAGGTCATGCAAGATCTGCGCGTCAGCAGACTCGATGACCGGATCGAGATCGACCGAGGCGTGGTTACATCGCTTCGCGGTGAAGTCGAAGCGCTCATCGAACACATAGGCCAGCCCGCCACTCATACCGGCGGCGAAATTCCGGCCGCAGGTCCCCAGCACAACGACCAGGCCCTTCGTCATGTATTCACAGCCGTGGTCGCCGACTCCTTCCACCACGGCAGTCGCTCCTGAGTTGCGCACAGCAAATCGCTCGCCGGCTACGCCGCTGAAGTACGCTTCCCCGCTGGTCGCGCCGTAAAGGGCCACATTGCCAATCAGGATATTTTCTTCGGCGGCAAAGCGCGAGGTTGTCGGAGGAAAAACAACCAGTTTGCCGCCGGACAAGCCCTTGCCGACGCAATCATTGGCATCGCCTTCCAGGGACAGGGTCACGCCTCGGGCAAGGAATGCACCAAAGCTCTGCCCGGCGGAACCGGTGAGGTGAACATGGATGGTGTCGTCCGGCAAGCCCGCCGAGCCGTACTGGCGGGCAATTTCACCGCTCAGCATGGCGCCGACAGAACGGTGGATGTTGCGGATCGGGAAGCTCATCTCGACGGGGATCCGTTGCGCCAAGGAAGGTTGCGCATGTTGGATGAGCTTGTGATCGAGTGCTTGTTGCATGCCATGATCCTGCTTTACCACGCAGCGTCGTGCCACGCGTCCCGGAACTGGAGGGTTGTACAGGATCGCGGAAAGATCGAGCCCCTGCGCTTTCCAGTGATCGACGGCGGGACGCGAGTCCAGCATGTCGACTCGGCCGACCATCTCGTCCACGGTGCGGAAGCCCATCTCTGCCATGTGCTGGCGCACCTGCTCGGCAAGAAAGAAGAAGAAGTTGATGACATGTTCCGGCTGCCCCTGGAAGTGCTTGCGCAGTGCGGGGTCCTGCGTGGCGATGCCCACGGAGCAGGTATTCAGGTGGCACTTGCGCANNACGTCGCGGCCAGTTTGCAGTTTGCCATCGGTTTGCACCCGAATCCGGCCGCGCAGATCGTTCAAGAGGAGTACCTGCTGCGTCTCCGCCAATCCCAATTCCCACGGAATGCCAGCATGCTTGANNGCATGCGCCTTGGCGACTCCGGCGGCCACCGTGCCAACTCCCATCTCGGCGACGAGTTTGACTGCAATTCGAGCTCGCGGATTGACATTCTTCAGGTCGTAAATGAGTTGCGCTAGATCTTCAATGGAATA
>PMCH01000292.1:0-4523 GCA_003154055.1 Acidobacteriaceae bacterium | reverse complement strand
GCATTCACAAGATAGTTGGCGGTTACACCGAACCGTGCCGAGGCTACCTGCTTGACGGCACTCCGGCGCCACTCGCCGTTTGCGTCCGGCTCGAAGCGCGCCTCATCCTCGCCACCTTCGCCGGTGTTCNNATCGCGATGGCCAGCGTCTCGTGCGCCTCCTTGCTGATGGAACCGAACGACATGGCGCCGGTCGTGAAGCGCTTCACGATCTCTTTCGCGGGTTCGACTTCCTCGATCGGGATCGGGTGCTCAGCCTTCTTGACCTGCATCAGGCTGCGCAGCGTCGCCTGATTGCGGCTCTGATCGTCGATCAGATCGGTGTATTCCTGGAATGTCTTGAAGTCCGACTGCCGCACCGCATGCTGAAGTTTGCTGATTGTCTGGGGGTTCAGCAGGTGATACTCGCCATCGGTGCGGAAGTGGTAACTGCCGCCAACGGCGAGGTCGGTCTCGGATTCGGTGACGGGGCGGAAGGCGTGCTCGTGCTTCATCTGCGCTTCGCGTGCCAGGGTGCCGAGGCCGATTCCCTCCAGGCGTGACGACGTGCCGATGAAATACGTGTCTACCAACTCCTTACTCAGGCCTATCGCTTCGAACACCTGAGCTCCCCGGTAACTCTGCAAAGTGGAGATCCCCATTTTCGAGAACGTCTTCAGCAAGCCCTTGTTGATCGCTTTGATGAAATGCCGCGTGGCCTGCTCGCCAGTCATGCCGTTGGGCAAGTCTCCGCGAACCACCAGGTCTTCCATCGTTTCGATCGCGAGATAAGGATTCATGGCGCTGGCACCGTAGCCGAGGAGCAGGGCAAAATGCATGACCTCCCTGGGCTCGCCGGACTCAACGATGAGCGCGACCTGGGTGCGCGTCTCCTCCTGGATCAGCAGGTTGTGAACGGCCGCCAGAGACAGCAGGCAGGGAATCGGAGCGTAGTCCTTATTGACTCCCCGATCGGAGAGAATCAGTAGACTGTATCCCGACTGAACCGCGAGTGATGCCCGCTGACAGAGTTCATCGAGCGCGCGTTTCAGGCCGGCCTCTCCGTCGCTGGCGCGGAACAACGCCGGTAGCGTGGTCGCCAGCAAGTCGCCGCGGGAAACGCGGCGGAGCTTTTCAAGATCGCGGTTGGTCAGGATCGCATGCGGCAGTTTCAGCGTGTGGCAGTTTTCTGGTATCTCTTCGAGGATGTTGCCCTCGGTACCGATGTAGCTGATCAGCGACATCACCATTTCTTCGCGGATGGGGTCGATCGGCGGATTGGTGACCTGGGCGAAGAGCTGCCGGAAGTAGTTGAACAGAGGCTGCGGGCGGTCGGAGAGGCACGCGAGTGGTGTATCGGTTCCCATCGAGCCGACCGGTTCCTCTCCGGTCGAGGCCATGGGCTCGAGAATCATTCTCACGTCTTCGCCGGTGTATCCGAAGGCGCGCTGGCGGCAACGGATGGTGCCGTGGTCGGAAGCATGCACCCGCGGAGGTTCCGGCAGCTGGTCCAGGGTGATCTGATTTTCCTTCAGCCATTTTCCATACGGCTGCCGTTTGGCGAGCCGCTGCTTGATCTCTTTGTCTGAAACAATGCGCCCTTCAACCGTGTCAACCAGGAACATCTTTCCGGGTTGCAGGCGCCCTTTGATCTTTACGTTTTGCGGCTCGACATCGAGCACCCCGGCTTCGGACGCCATGACCACCAGCTCATCCTTGGTGACAACGTACCTGCCGGGCCGAAGGCCGTTTCGGTCGAGCGTCGCTCCGATGACCCGCCCGTCGGTGAATGCAATGGCGGCGGGGCCATCCCACGGCTCCATCAGGGACGCGTGGTATTCGTAGAAGGCGCGCTTTTCGGCCTTCATGTGCGGATTTCCCGCCCACGCTTCCGGAATCAGCATGGCCATTACGTGGGGAAGGCTGCGTCCGGCCTGGAAAAGTAACTCCAGCGCGTTATCGAGGTTTGCGGAATCGCTGCCTGCCGGGGCAATGATCGGAAGCAGTTTCTTCAGGTCGTCCCCGAATAATTCTGACTTCAACACAGATTGGCGCGCGTACATCCAGTTCACGTTTCCCCGGAGCGTGTTGATCTCTCCGTTGTGGGCGATATAGCGGTAAGGATGCGCCAGTTGCCAACTGGGAAAAGTATTGGTCGAGAAACGCTGGTGGACGAGGCACAACGCGCTCGTCACGTCAGGATCAGAAAGCTCGCCATAGAAATTGGCAATTTGCGGGGCCAAAAGCAGCCCCTTGTACACGATGGTGCGCGCGGAGAGCGAAGGGAGATAAAACATCCCCCCTTCTTCCATCTCGGACGCGGCCACTTCCGACTCGGCAAGCTTTCGCACAANNTCACGCCAGCCCAGCACCGCGAGTCCCTCTTCGCGCACGATACGTTCGAGAATTCCCTCGCACTGGAGGCGCTGGTGTTTTTCCACCGGCAGGAAGGTCATGCCGACGGCGTACGCGCCGGGCGCGGGCAATTCGAACCCCAGGCTCGCGCACTCGCGGGCAAAAAATCTGTGGGGGATCTGGATCAGGATTCCCGCACCGTCACCGGTTTCCGGATCGCACCCGCAAGCCCCACGATGCGTGAGGTTGATGAGGACCTGGATTCCTTTGCGGATGATCTCGTGGCTCTTCTGGCCGCGGATGCTGGCGACGAAGCCCATGCCACACGCGTCGTGCTCGTGGGCAGGGTCGTATAGGCCCTGAGCCGGGGGAAGACCGTAAGCGCGTGAAGATCTTGTCATGATTGCTTCTGAATCTACCCTGTTCACCAGGAGCGCAGCAGCTTTTGCCTTCCGGCACACTCCAGACGTGTTCGCGGAGGACTGGCCGCATCCTTCTTCCTACAGCTTGCACAGCCGAAAAGTACAATTCAGAATTTCGATACGTCAGATGAAGATTTCAGAACCGCGCTTCCCGGCGTCCAGACAACCACCAGAATCCTGAAGACCGTTTAGTACTTGACAACGCCGCCGCTTCCAATTGAATATTAATGCATTCAACTGAATAACTATTCAGTTGCGGGGTGAAATGACCAAGCCCGTTCGGCATAAGGTGATTCTCGAACTTCTCGAGAATGGCCCCCTGGCCAGCCAGGAGGATCTTCAGCGGGCCCTCGCCAAACGCGGATTCAAGGTCGGCCAGGCTACTCTTTCGCGGGACATCCACGAACTTGGGCTGGCGAAGACCGGCCATGGCTATGCCCGGCTGAACGAAGGCGCAGTGGTCGATTCGGGGCTGCCCTCAGCCCAGCGCCTGGTGCGCGAATTCGTGACCGATATCCGGGTCGCGCAAAACCTGCTGGTCGTGAAGACCGCGGTTGGCAGCGCGCAGCCGGTCGCAGCCGCGTTGGATGCCGAATCCTGGCCCGAAGCCATTGGGACCGTTGCGGGCGATGACACCATTCTGATCGTAACTCCGGACAACAAAGCTTCGGCCAGGCTCGCCCAGCGCATTCGGGGAATGCTTGCCTGATGACAGCCAGACTCAAAGCAGCGGTGCTCGGGGCGACCGGCTATTCCGGCCAGGAGTTGACACGCGTTCTCGCGCGCCATCCCAAAGTGGATGCCCTTCTTCTCCGCCGGGAGAACGGCGCGGAAGCGCACGAGGCTGGGACGGCACAAAGGCTTCGTGGTCCCTCCAATCACGGAGACTCCGCTCTCCAGACTTTTTCGTGGGAGATGCTCCGGCAGCAGGGAGTGGAATTGCTCTTCTTGGCCACGCCTCACGAAGTTTCCCGGGATATGGCGCCGGAAGCCCTGGATCGCGGCCTGCGCGTGATTGATCTGAGCGGCGCGTGGCGCTTGAAGCAACTGGAGAACCAGGCCGTCTACAAGTTCGCCGATCGTGACGCAAGCAAGGCTGGCGCAACGATGGATCGGGCCGTCTACGGACTGCCAGAACTGAATCGCACGCAGATTGCCGGCGCCAAGCTCATTGCGAATCCTGGATGTTATGCCACTTCCATCATCCTTGGACTGGCACCCCTGCTGAAGGCCGGCTGGATCGACCGCAAGCGAGGAATCATTTCCGATTCGAAATCCGGCGTCTCGGGAGCGGGGAAGGAACCTACGTCGCGCACGCACTTTGTCTCCGTGGCCGACAACCTCTCTGCATATTCGGTTTTCGGTCACCGGCACACGGGGGAGATTCTCGAGCAGTTGCAACTGGAAGCGCCGGAGCTGATCTTCACCCCGCACCTGTTGCCGATCCCGCGCGGAATTTTCTCGACCATCTACGTTCACCTCGCCCGGCCGACCGCGCCCGAAGCAGTGGAAGCTTGCTACCGCAATTTCTACGCCGGGAAGCGATGGGTGAGAACGTTTCCCACTCCGCAACTGCCGCAAATCCGGTTTTCGCTGCAGTCGAACTATTGCGACATCGGTTTCTGCCTGGCGGACGATCGGCAACGGCTGATCGTGGTCTCGTGCCTTGACAACCTGCTCAAGGGAGCGGCGGGACAAGCGGTTCAGAACATGAATGTGATGTACGGGTGGAACGAAGAAGAGGGCCTGAATTGAGAGTCGTCATCAA
>PMCH01000326.1 GCA_003154055.1 Acidobacteriaceae bacterium | reverse complement strand
GGATAGAGCAGCGGTTTCCTAAACCGAAGGTCGCGTGTTCGACTCACGCCGGGGCCACCACGCTAGCCTTCCCCAATCGCTTGCGCTCTCCTATCATGGACTGTGCGCCTGCTGCTGGAAATCTTCGGTCAAACCCTCCGGACCCTCTGGGCGCACAAGCTGCGCTCCTTCCTGACCATGTTCGGGATTGCCTGGGGCGTGGGATCTCTTCTTCTGCTGGTAGGTCTTGGGGAAGGCTTCCGCTCGGGGAACAGAAAACAATTCAACGAACTCGGTGAAGACGTCATGTTCGTCTGGGGCGGGAAAGCTCCAGCCTTGAATGGCAGTTTCACCAGCATGCGCTGGTACCGGCTCACCTACAAGGACTACGAGGACGTGCTGGCGAGTTGTCCGGACATCCGGGCGGCCAACCCGGTGATCTCGCGGGGAGACATCCGGGCGGTCAGCGAATTTTTCCAGAGCAGCGGCCAACTGAACGGTGTTCTGCCAAATTACGACAAGATCCGCTACCTGCCGGTGGGCGACGGGCGCTGGCTCAACCAACTGGACAACGATCAGAAGCGGGCGGTGGTCGTGCTCGGTGATGAAGCCCGCCGGTTGTTATTTCCGGGCCGTCCTTCCATTGGCAGCGTTATTTTGCTCAACGGAATCCGCTTCCAGGTCGTCGGGACGGTCAAACGGGTTGGGCACGGCAACAACAACGACATCAACCTTCGGATTTTCATTCCGTTCAACACCATGCACCAGTATTTTCCGCCAATCAATGTGGGCGAGGTAGACGACCCGATTTCGTTTCTGGTTTACCAGCCGAGGCTGCGGGAGATTCATGAAACCGCGAAGCTTCAGGTTCACAAGGTGATTGCGCGCAACCACGGCTTTCCCTATGACACACCCGATGCTTTTGACGAGTGGGACAGCATTCGCACCGCCGACCAGGTGGGAAAGATTTTCGACGCCATGAATATGTTTCTGGGCAGCGTGGGGCTGGTGACGCTGAGCCTGGGTGCGATCGGCATCATCAACATCATGCTAGTCGCAGTCGCGGACCGGACGCGCGAGATTGGATTACGAAAGGCTCTGGGCGCAACGAATCGCAGCATCATGTTTCAGTTTTTTACCGAGGGCGCGTTTCTGACGCTGCTCAGCGGAGGTATCGGCATCGGGGGAGCAGCTGGGTTTATGGCGGCGCTATCCAGGTTGCCGTCGCCCCCAGGGTGGGATCCTCCAACTCTTGTGCCTTCCAGCGCAATCCTGGCATTGTGTTCGCTGACGGTGGCGGGAGTCGCGGCCGGCCTGTATCCGGCGCGGCAGGCGGCTGCGTTGGAGCCGGTGGATGCGTTGAGGAAAGAGTAGTCATGAAGCGCGACTTGCTCCAACAGGGCGGCGGGACGATGCGGAACGACTTGCGGGAAACCATGCAGGCCTTGCTGGTCGTGGCCCTGCACATCGTCACGGTGGTGCGTGACATCCTGCGCGAAGCCTATGGCGCGATGCGCCACGACGTGCGCAAGACGGTGCTCACCATGCTCGGGATGGCATGGGGCATCGCCACCGTGGTTTTGCTGCTGGCCTACGGCGAGGGATTCGGGCACGCCATCCAATCGATCTGGGACAGCTACGGTTCCACGGCAGTCGGAATTTTTCCCGGTCGAACGTCGCAACAAGCGGGCGGCAACAAGGCGGGAGTGCAGGTCCGTTTCACCGACGATGATGTCGAAATGATCCGCAATGTCGTCCCGCTGGTGAAGCATGTTTCTCGCCACCTGGACATCACTGCGACCGTTCAATCGGGCTCGCGTTCCTTCAGTTTCACGGTCTTCGGCATGGACCCAGGCATTCAGGACATCTGGAATCTGAGTGTCGAGTCAGGGCGGTTTATCAACGATCAGGACAACTTCAGCCACGCCATGGTTGCCGTGCTGGGTTCCGAGGCGAAAGACAAGCTCTTTTCCGGGATGCCGGCCGTGGGCGACAGCGTTCGCATCAACGGCGTTTCGTTTCAGGTTGTCGGGGTGATGAATGCGCGCATGCAGGAAGCCGACAACGACGATAACCGCGTCATCTACATCCCGTTTCACTCCATGGATACGCTGATGAGTACGCACTACATCGGCGGCCTGTGGCTTGACTCGTTCGGCCTGAACCACACCAAGGTGACCCAGGCCATCCGGGATTCACTGGCAGCCGCGCATGGTTTCAAGGCCGATGACGAGCGGGCGCTGCACGTTTTCGATGCGCAAAAGCAACTCGAGCAATTCCGCGTCATCACGATCGGCCTGAAGGTTCTGTTGGCGTTTATTGGCACGCTCACGCTGGGGATTGGCGGCATTGGGCTGATGAACATCATGCTGGTTTCAGTGACGCAGCGGACCCGCGAGATCGGGGTGGAAAAAGCGCTGGGGGCACGCAGGCGCTACATCCTGTTCCAGTTTCTATCGGAAGCGATGGTGATTACCGCGGTCGGCGGAGTGATCGGCATTCTGCTGTCTTACGCAATCTCGTTTTCCGTGGGCACGCTCACCTTGTACAGCGCGATGGCGAAACATGCCGAGGCGGGCGACATCCGGCTGGTCGTCGCGCCCAAGATTCTTTTGATTGCCACCGCGATTCTTGGACTGGTTGGAATCGTGAGCGGCATGATCCCGGCAATGCGCGCGGCGAAACTGGATCCGATCGAGGCTCTGCGCTACGAGTAAGGCCGTAGTCAGTAGCCAGCCAGAATCGCTCGAACGATCTTCCAAGTCGACTTCATTATTCCTCCCTCATGTGGTTACTTCGACTGATTACCACTGGTTACCACTCAGGAGTTTTTGGCTAGGCTCACGGCATGCTATGGCAATCGTGTGAAATTGATTTCACTTCGTTCCCCAACCGCAGCCAGAAAACGTCTGATTTTGCTGCTTCTCCGTGGTTCCTTGCTTGCGCTTATGGATGCCTATCATGGCACCCATTCGATACACGGTTCTCGCCCTCGCGCTACTGGCTGGTTACTCGGTTTCCGCCCAGCAGTTTGTAAATTACCCTGACGCACCGTCTACGCACAGATTTCTTGATCGGCACAACGTTGTCGCCTTTAGCGCTCTGGCTGGACTCGTCGCGGTGGATGCCGTTACTACACAGCAGTTGACGACTTCCTACCGCGCGGTCGAGGGAAATCCGCTGTGGAGGCCGCTGGTACGGCAGGGTTGGCAGGGAGAAATGGCGGCATCAGCGCTGGGATTCGGCGCGGCCGTAAGCATCGGCTACACCTTCCATAAGATGGGCCACCACAAACTGGAACGCTGGGCCAACTGGACAAGCGTCGCGATCGAAGCTGGAAATGACGCTCACAATCTTATGTTGACCTGGCGGTAGACAGAGTAGCGAGAGGCGAGTGGCGAGTAGCGCGTGGGGCCGAACAGTCGCCCGCCTTCTCGCTACCTCGCAGTGCCAGTACGTCCGTTTTTACTCGCGACTCGCTTCTCGCCACTCGCGACTTCCAGGGGGCGTCTCCCATAAGTCACTTCGGATGGGGCACATGGTTACCGTATAATTACAGGCAGTGCTCAAATACTCAATCGTGGTACCTCTCCACAACGAGCAGGAGAACGTCACCGACCTGTACGCTCGGCTCAAGTCCGTCATGGAGGCGAGCGGCGACCCCTTCGAAATGGTGTTGGTGGACGACGGCTCGACTGATGGAACCTTCCCGCTTTTGCGCGAAATTGCCGCGGTGGACAGCCGCGTCACGGTTGTAAAGCTGCGCCGTAACTTTGGGCAGACCGCCGGTCTGGCCGCGGGCTTTGATCATGCGCGCGGGGAATACATCATCGCCATGGATGGCGACCTGCAGCACGACCCCGCCGATATCCCCTTGTTTCTGGAGAAGATTGCCGAGGGGTACGACATCGTCAGCGGGTGGCGCAAGAACCGGGTGGATAATTTCTGGCTGCGCCGTTTCCCCTCGCGCTGCGCCAACTGGCTGATGGCCAAGCTGAGCGGCGTGGATATCCACGATTTTGGGACCACCTTCAAGGCCTACCGTCGCGAGATTCTGGACCAGGTGCCGCTGTACGGAGAATTACACCGCTTTATTCCGGCGCTTGCTTCCTGGCACGGCGCGACGATCGTTGAAGTCCCGATCAAGAACGTGAACCGGGAACGCGGTGCGTCGCATTACGGAATTTCGCGGACGTTCCGGGTTTTTTTCGATCTGATTACGATCCGGTTTCTGCTGAAGTATCTTTCGCGGCCTCTGCACTTCTTCGGGACGGTCGGAATGTTCAGCATCATGGCGGGTTTCAGCATCGCCGGATGGCTGATTCTGCAAAAGGCCTGGCATCACAGCGACATCATGTATCAGCACGGCCCCCTCATGATGTTTGGCGCCGTGTTGTTGCTGGCGGGATTGAACATGCTGGCCATCGGGCTTCTCGGCGAAATGCAAGTACGCCATTACCACGAGCCTGCCCAACGGGCGCCGTACTCCATCGAGCGCCTGCTCAGGGCGCAGAGCGAAGAGAGCACCATCTCGGAGTGAGGTCAGAGGTCAGATTGCAGAAGTGAAAACTCTCGGTACGATCAATGTTGCAGAAATCTAAGAGATCTTACCTCTGCAATCTGACCTCTAACCCCTGACCTCCCATCACACCTTCCTGTGACCTCCGTTCCTGACACGCTCTGAACCTGAGGCGACAATGGAGCTACCGGCCAAGCCAGCCGCTGAGGCGCTATAATGCCATCCGCAGTTATGGAACCCACAACACAACTCGAGCTTCGCCTTGCCAGCCGGATGTCGCGGCTCGGTACCGAAACCGCCTTTGAAGTCCTGAACAAGGCGCGCGCGCTGGAACGCCAGGGCAAAGACATCATTCACCTGGAGATCGGGGAGCCTGACTTCGACACCCCTTCGAACATCGTCGAGGCAGCCGTGGGTGCGCTCCACAAAGGGTGGACACACTATGGGCCGGCAGCCGGCCTTCCGGATTTGCGCCAGACGATTGCCGAATATGTGAGCCGGACACGCAAAGTGCCGGTTGCGAGCGACGAGGTTGTGGTTGTGCCGGGTGGCAAGCCAATTATTTTCTTCAGTATCCTGGCATTAGTGGATGCAGGAGATGAAGTTATCTATCCCAATCCTGGCTTTCCCATTTACGAGTCCATGATCAACTATGTGGGCGGGAAGGCGGTTCCGATTCCGCTGCGCGAGGAGCGCGACTTTTCGCTGGATGTGAAGGAACTGGCTTCGCTGATCAACGACCGCACCAAGCTGATCATCCTGAACTCGCCGCACAACCCGACGGGCGGGGTCCTCACCAAGAAAGACATTCTGGAAATAGCCGAGGCCATCGGCGACCGTAACGTCATGATTCTTTCGGACGAAATCTACAGCCGCCTGATCTACGAGGGCGAAGACTTCTCCATCATGAGCGTCCCTGGCTTCAAGGAGCGCACCATCATGCTGGACGGTTTTTCCAAGACCTATGCCATGACCGGATGGCGCATGGGTTACGGCGTAATGCGGCCTGATCTCGCTCTGCACATCTCGCGCCTGATGACCAACTCCAATTCCTGCACGGCCAGCTTCACGCAGATCGCCGGCATCGAGGCGCTCAAGGGAGATCAGGCGTCGGTAGACAAGATGAGCGACGAATTCAGGCGCCGCCGCGACGTGTTCGTGGCCGGCTTGAACAAGATCAAAGGCTTTTCGTGCCGCATGCCAAAGGGCGCTTTTTACGCTTTCCCCAACATTACGAAGACAGGGTGGCCGTCGAAAAAGCTGGCGGACGCGCTGCTCGATCAGGCCGGGGTCGCATGCCTCTCCGGGACAGCATTCGGCGAATACGGGGAAGGGTATCTCCGGTTCAGCGTAGCGAACTCGCTGGAGAACCTGAACAAAGCGCTGACGCGCATTCAGGAATGGGTGGGAAAGAACCTGCCGTAATACAGTCGTTAGTCGTCGGTCGTCAGCCGTTGGCAAAAGCGATGTTGCGAACGACCAACGCCACCCCGCGCGGGGTGTAGACTCATCTCGCTATGACACATATCGATCATCATCCGCCCGGAAATTTCTGCTGGATCGAACTCGCCACAACCGACCAGAAGGCCGCCAAGAGTTTCTACAGTTCCTTATTTGGTTGGGATCCCCAGGACTCTCCGATGGGCCCTGACGCGTTTTACACCATGTTTAAGCTGGAAGGACGAGATGCGGCTGCCGGGTACACGCTACGTGCGGATCAGCGCGCCCAGGGTGTTCCCCCGCACTGGATGATCTATATCGCGGTGAACAATGCCGACGAATCCGTCCGTAAGGCGGAGCAACTGGGCGGGACGGCTGTGTGCCCCGCTTTTGACGTGAGAGAGTTCGGGCGCATGGCCGTGTTCCAGGATCCTACCGGCGCTCACTTCTGCATCTGGCAGCCGAAACTCAACCAGGGAATCGGAATTGGGCACGTTCCCAACACACTGTGCTGGGCCGACCTGAGCACGCCCGATCCGAAGCGGGCCGGGGATTTTTACTCCGGGCTCTTTAGCTGGCATCTGATGAAAGATGAAAAGGACTCTTCCGGCTACCTGCACATCAAGAACGGTGAGCATTTCATTGGCGGCATTCCGCCCGCCGCGCATCGCCCGCCCGGCGTGCCGCCTCACTGGCTGCCCTACTTCTCGGCAGCCGATGTCGACGCCACTGCGGCAAGAGCGAAGCAGATGGGCGCGAAAATCTGCCTCGCTCCGCTGACGATGGAGGGAGTGGGGCGGATGGCGGTGATTGCCGATCCGCAGGGTGCCGTGTTCGCCATCTTCAAGTCGGCGCGTTAGATGGAATTTCAAGAAGAGATTCAGGGTAAGGGCTCCAGATTCGATAGTCATTTCGAAGCGAGCAGCGCGGAGACTCGTTGAACTCGCAGCCGCAGCCGCGTTTCTGGTATTTGTCTTTGCCCTTGTGTTACCCACGAGTAGGGTGGGAATTTTCTGTTTGATTGGTTCAGCAGCCGTCTTCCTTGCCTGCCTGCCGCTGCTTAGAAAGTGGCCTCACGCTGACTTGATTGAGCGGCGAGATGACGATGCACATCACCCCCACCTGTGATTCCCCTCACTGAAGACTGAGACATCCCGGGCTACGCTCCACTTGCAAACCTATGCGCCGCTTCTCGTCCTGCCTAATTCCGGCGCCAGCGAAGGAGCTACCCCATGTCTATCCAAAATTCGAAAACCGGTGAAGTCCTGCGCAAGCTCAGCGTCGATGAACTGAAAGAGCAGGCCAACCTGATGCGCGGGTACAACCTGGTTGNNCCCGACTGGTCGGATCGCGACCGCATCATCTGGTCCACCGGCCACAAGGCGCCGAGCCTCTATCTGGGGCTGGCGTTTGCCGGTTTCTGTCCCAAGGAAGATGTGGTCTATCTGCGCAAGTTGTACTCGCCGTACCAGGGACATCCGCACTGGCTGAAGCTGCCCGGAGTCGAGGTGTCCACCGGATCGCTGGGGCAGGGCCTGAGCATCGCCGTCGGAATCGCGCTGGCGGGAAAGCTCAACCAGCAGGACTATCGAACCTTCTGCATCATGGGCGACGGCGAGCAGCAGGAAGGACAGGTCTGGGAAGCGGCCATGGAAGCCGGGCACCACAAACTCGACAACCTGGTGGGCATTGTCGACCGTAACCGCCTGCAGATCGACGGCTGGGTGAAGGACGTGATGAACGTCGAGCCGCTGGAGGAGAAGTATCGCAGCTTTGGCTGGGAAGTGATCACGATCGACGGGCACGACATGGAGCAGGTGGTCGGGGCACTCGAAAAGGCCAAGGTGGGTTGCGGAAAGCCGGTGGTGATCATTGCCGATACCGTGAAGGGCAAGGGCGTCAGCTTCATGGAGAACATTGCGGGCTGGCACGGCAAGACTCCGAACACGGAAGAACTGGCGAAGGGGCTGAAGGAACTCGGGCTCGATGGCCAGATTCCGNNGACGCGAACATGAGGGTACAGATGAAGCCGACGCGCGTTGGCTTCGGACAGTCACTGGCGGCAAATGGAGACGACCCGAGGGTGGTCTGCCTGGGCCTTGATATTTCTGGGTCGATCACCATCAGCGAGTTTCATGCGAACAAACCGGAGCGCAAGTCGCGCTGGATCAGCCTGGGCATTGCCGAGCAGTCGGCGACGTCAGCTGCCGCTGGACTGGCGAAGGAAGGGAAACTGCCCGTATTCGGGACCTATGCGACGTTTGCGGCGGCACGCAACCTAGACCAGATTCGCACTTCGATCTGTTATGGCAAGTTCAACGTGATGATTGCGGGTGCGCATGGCGGCGTCAGCGTCGGCCCGGACGGCGCCACGCACCAGGCGCTCGAAGACCTGTTCGCCATGTGCGGGCTACCCAATATGAACGTGGTCGTGCCCTGCGACATCGTCGAGACCCGCAAGGCGACGGACTACCTGCTGCTGCAGCACGTTGGGCCAAAGTACATCAGGTTTGCGCGCGAAGCTACCCCGATTGTGACCGACGAAAAGACGCCGTTCGTGTTCGGCAAGGCCAATGTGATCCGCTTCCGCGGAGAGAAGGCGAATTTCATTGAAGCCTTCGAAACCATGCTGGAGTCCGAGTACAAGAATGAGCATGAAGACCTGACCATCGTTGCCTGCGGGCCCATGGTGCCCGAGGCGATGCGGGCGGCATGGATCCTGAAATCGGATTTCGGCTACGAGACCCGGGTCCTCAATCTGCACACGTTGAAGCCGATGGATACGGAAGCAATCGTGAGCGCGGCCCATCACACAAGCGTAGTCATCACAGCTGAAGAGCATCAGATCCGCGCGCTGGCTTGGCCGGTTGCGAGCGACATCACGAAGGAACCTTCACTCTAC
>PMCH01000351.1:283-15014 GCA_003154055.1 Acidobacteriaceae bacterium | reverse complement strand
GACGATTTCGGTGACATCAAGAATCCCAAACCGGTACCCGGCGGACTGGGCGTACCCAAAGCGAGCGTCGCTAACGTTCTCATCGCGACGTTTAACGATCTCGAGACCGTCGAGCGCCGCTTCAAGGAGAATCCCAACGAGATCGCGGCCATCATTCTCGAACCGATCATGATGAACGTCGGTCTCTGCATGCCGCAGAAGGGATTCCTCGAAGGCCTGCGCCAGATCTGCGACAAGTACGGTGCGTTGCTGATCTTCGACGAAGTGAAGACCGGCGCCAAACTCGGATGGGGCGGTGCTTCGGAATACTTCAACGTCATGCCCGACATGATCTGCCTGGCGAAGTCGATCGGCGGCGGATTGCCGCTGGCCGCCTTTGGCACGCACAANNCTCAGCAAGAAACTGACCGATGGCTACCGGAAGATCGTCGCCAAGTCCGGCCTGCAAGCTTACGTGGCGAGCGCGGGCGTCAATGGGGCGCTCATGCTCTATCCGCAGGAGATTCGCAACTATCGTGACTGGCTGCCGATCGACGTCGACCTGTGGCGGCACTACTGGTTCGCGATGGTCAACCGCGGAGTGATGTGCCAGCCCTACTGGTGGGACGAGCAATGGACCATCTCCGTCCAGCACACTGAGGCCGACATTGATAAGCACCTGGCGGCCTTCGACGACATCTCTGCCTCGCTCGTCGAAGCACAACACGAGCGGATGGGAGCGGTAGCCGCGCACTAGATTGTGTAGGGACGGGCGCCCTCGCCCGTCCAAGCCGGGCGAAGCCCGGCAGCATACTAACGATTGAGTCATCGGATCATCGAGTGATCGGGTCATTGAGATCCGAGAACACGAATGATCCGATGGCTCAATGACTCAATCGCCCGATGACTCGATGATCCGATGACCCAATCACCCGACAACCAGCCGCACCTCAAGCGCGTTCTCGGACGCTGGGACCTGGTGTTGCTGTTTGTCGTCGCCGTCTTCAACCTGAACGTCGTCCCAAGCATCGCGGCTAACGGCGGTGTCACCGTTTGGCTCTGGATTATCTCTCTTCTTCTTTTCTTCTGGCCGCAAGGGATCGCCGTCATCGAGTTGGCCCACCGCTATCCCGGGGAAGGCGGCGTGTACTTGTGGGCGAAAGAAGTGTTCGGCGACTTCCACGGCTTCCTTTCCGGCTGGTGCTANNCTGAATATAGTCGGGCTGGGGGTTGGGAAGTGGCTCAACAACCTGGGCGCCATTGGGACGTTCCTCGCGGCCGCGGTCCTGATTGGCCTGGGAATCACCGTGTGGTCGCGCTTCGGCACGCCGGTTACCGCCGCCGATTTCCGTATTCCCGCGGAGCCCAGGTTTGTCTTGAATTCCTTCGGCGTAATCTGCTTCGGCTTGGTTGGACTGGAACTGGCCTCCGTGATGGGTGACGAAATTCGCGATCCGCAAAGGACGTTGCCCGGTGCCGTCGCCTGGGGCGGGATGATCTCCGGCGCGCTTTATATCGGAGCTACCCTCACTTTACTGGTTGCGGTCGGCAAAAATGACATCAGTGTGCTGCAGGGAATCGTGCAGGCAGTCAGCCACATTGCGGGAGAAGTCGGCGTGGCGTGGGTCATCACTCCATTCGCGGTCATGCTCAGTCTCTCGATCGCGGGCATCGGTTCGGCGTGGATGGGGGGCTCGGCGCGCATCCCCTTCGTCGCAGGCCTTGATTCCTACATGCCGTCCTGGCTGGGGAAAGTCCATCCAAAGTACGCGACGCCCCACGC
This sequence comes from Acidobacteriaceae bacterium, assembly GCA_003154055.1. Lineage (GTDB taxonomy): Bacteria > Acidobacteriota > Terriglobia > Terriglobales > Acidobacteriaceae > Acidiflorens. The sequence goes on along the minus strand of PMCH01000351.1, from coordinate 13,252 downwards.
CGCGTTGATCGTGCAGGCGGTCGTTTCGCTCATCCTGATCGTAATCAACTTCACTGCGTCCGGCGGCGTGCAGGAAGCTTTCCAGACCATGCTGTCGCTGGCTGTGGTTCTGCAACTGGTGCCGTTCCTGTACGTATTCGCCGCGCTGCTGAAATTTGCCTTCCGCGGAGATATGGCCGGTGCGCGCTACCGCCGCGGAACGCTTATCTTCGCCGGCCTCAGCGGCTTTCTCACCACTGCGCTGGGAATTGCCCTGGCGTTTTTCCCCGCGAAGCAGATCACATCGATCTGGAAGTACGAAATCAAGATGTTCGGATTCACCGCATTCTTTCTCGCCCTGGCCGCGTTCTTCTTTTTTGTGTACGGCCGAATGAAAGCAGCGCGAACCTCGCAGGTAGAAAGCGTGGAAGCAGCAAGATCCACGTAAGGACGGACGCCCTCGTCCGTCCGGTCGGGCGAAGCACGACAAGGGAAGGGCACGACTTCAGTCGTGCCACAGAGTTGCAGATATGATGCGGGGCTTTAGCCCCGAGGTAACAAAGCAGGAGGTTCTTATGCCCGGTGGAATCAAGACCGAAGTGAAGACTTACCAGATGTTCATCAACGGCGAGTGGGTCGCGAGCAAGACGAACAAGACGTTCCCCGTCTACGATCCCTCAACCGAAGAAGCGATTGCCCAGGTCCCCGACGCCAACGCCGAAGACGTGAATCGCGCCGTCGCCGCCGCGAAAGCCGCTTTTGAAGACGGCCCGTGGGCCACGACTACCGCCCAGGAACGTGGCCGCGTGCTTTTCCGCCTGGCGGAGAAGATCCGCCAGAACCAGCCCATGCTCGCCGAACTGGAGTGCCGTAACACCGGCAAGCCGATTGTCGAAGCCGAGTACGACATCACCGACGCCGCTACCTGCTTCGAGTACTACGGTGGCCTTGCCACCAAAGTCGTCGGCTACGTGAATCCCGTCCCCGACAACGCCATGAGCCTCACACTAAAAGAGCCGGTCGGTGTTACGGGGCAGATCATTCCTTGGAACTACCCGTTGCTGATGGGTGCATGGAAGCTGGCGCCAGCCATCGCCGCCGGTTGCACCTGCGTGCTGAAGCCGGCCGAGCAAACGCCGCTCACCGTGCTCGAAGTGGCGAAATGGTTTGACGAGGTCGGTCTGCCCAAGGGCGTAGTCAACGTGATCACCGGCTTCGGTGAAACGTGTGGCTCGCCGCTGGTCAAGCATCCTGACGTGAACAAAATCGCCTTCACGGGGTCGGCCGCGGTCGGCAAGATCATCGTGAAAGAAGCAGCCGACACGGTCAAGCGCGTGACCCTGGAACTCGGAGGAAAGTCGCCCAACATTTTCTTTGCCGACGCCGATTTCGAAGCTGCCATCGACGGCGCGCTCTTCGGCGTCTTCATCAATCAAGGCGAAGTTTGCTCGGCCGGAAGCCGCATCCTGGTGCAGAAGTCGATCTACAAGAAGTTTGTCGACGCCATGGCCGAGAAGGCGAAGACCATCAAGCTCGGTCCGCCCCTCGAACGCGAAACGAAGATGGGCGCGCTCATCAGCAAAGAGCAGTACGACCGCGTGCTTTCGTATCTGGATATCGGGAAGAAGGAAGCCAAGGTTGCTTCCGGTGGCGGCCGCGCGGAGAAATTCGCCAAGGGTTACTATGTACAGCCCACCATTTTTTACGATGTGGACAACAGCGCCCGCATCGCGCGCGAAGAAATCTTTGGCCCGGTCGCAACCGTCATTCCGTTCGACGACGAAAAAGATGCCTTGAAAATTGCCAACGATTCTCCTTACGGCCTCGCCGCTGCTGTCTGGACGCGAGACATTTTCAAGGCCATGCGCACGGTGAAGGCGCTGCGCGCCGGCATTGTGTGGGTGAATCACATGCAGCCGACGTACGTCGAAGCGCCGTGGGGCGGTTACAAGCAATCCGGCTTCGGCCGCGAGCTCGGGCCGGGGGGTATCGAGGAATATCTGGAAACCAAGCAGGTTCACATCAATCTGAACGAAGCTCCGATTGGGTGGTACTGAAAAAGCAGTTCTCAGATCCCGGTTCTCAGTTCTCAGTAAAACCGTGGCCAGTGTTGGCCGAGAGCTGACAACTGAGAACTGAGAACTGAGAACTGAGAACCTATTTATGCCTTCCATTCAACTCCGCACTCAAATTCCCGGGCCGCGTTCGCAAGCGCTGATGGCGCGCCGCAACAAGGCTGTTGTGCAAGCGGCTTATCACGCCACGCCGGTCTTTGTCGCGAAGGCTGAAGGCGCGGTTGTCGAAGATGTCGACGGCAACCGGCTGATCGATTTCGCCGGCGGCATTGGCTGCCTTAACACTGGACATCGCGCGCCCGCCGTCGTTGAAGCGGTTCGCCGGCAGCTCGATCGTTTTCTGCACACTAGTTTCAACGTGCTGCCCTACGAAAGCTATGTCGCGGTTTGCGAGAAGCTGAACTCGATCGTGCCGGTCAAAGGCCCGAAGAAGACGCTGCTCGTCAACACCGGCGCCGAGGCTACCGAGAATGCGGTCAAGATCGCGCGCTCCTATACCCGGCGCCCGGCGATCATCAGTTTCGAGGACGCTTTCCACGGCCGCACCTACATGGCAATGGCGATGACCAGCAAGACGCATCCGTACAAAGCGGGATTCGAACCGTTCCCGGGCGAGGTCTACCGCATCCCGTACGCGTATTGCTATCGCTGCTCGTACTCGATGAAGTATCCGTCGTGTGAAGTGCATTGCGCGAAGCACATCGAAGACACGTTCAAGCGCGTGGTGGCGGCTGAGACCGTGGCCGCCGTCATCGTTGAGCCGATTCTGGGTGAAGGCGGATTCGTCACGCCGCCGGCGGAGTTCTTTCCGACGCTCTCCGCGATTTGTCGCAAGCACGGCATTCTCCTGATTGCCGACGAGGTTCAAACCGGCTTCGCCCGCACCGGCGCGATGTTTGCCTGCGAGCGACTGGGGCTGGAGCCCGACCTGGTCTGCATGGCCAAATCGCTGACCGGAGGCTTGCCGATGGCGGCCGTCACAGGACGCGCCGAGATCATGGACACGCCCGGCTCGGGCCAACTCGGCGGCACATTCTCCGGAAATCCAGCGGCCTGCGAAGCGGCCCTCGCGGTGCTCGACATAATTGAGAAAGAGAACCTTTGCGCCCGCGCCAACGCGCTCGGCGAGCGTTTTCGCAAACGCGCTGCCAAGTGGCAGTCGCAATGGGAACTGATCGGCGAAGTTCGCGGTCTGGGAGCAATGCAAGCACTGGAACTCGTGCGATCGAAGGCTACCCGCCAGCCCGCTGACGAAGAGACTAAGCAGGTGGCACAATATTGTTACGAGCATGGGCTGGTGCTGATCACTGCTGGCTCCTACGGCAACATCATTCGCCTGCTGATGCCGCTGGTCCTGACCGATTCGCAAATGGACGAAGCCATGGACGTGCTGGAAGCCGCCTTCGCGGACGTCGCCGAGGCGTGTGTAGGGACGGGCGACCTCGCCCGTCCAGGCCGAGCGTAGCTCGGCACCCGACTTTGAGCGGAACGTGCAGGCGCGAACCCGCACCAGCTTGGATGTTTCAGTGTGCATGGGAGGCGCATTGCTGCGTCTTCGATATAAACGTTTATTCTTCGAAAAAACGAAAGGCATTCCAGGAATGACAGTTGCAGCACCGCCGACCACCAAGATCCCGCAATACATCAACGGCCAGTGGATGGACTCGCAGGCCTCCGACTGGCAGGACGTCCTCAATCCCGCGACTGGAGAAATTCTCGGTCGCGTTCCGCTACCCGATGCCGCCGAAGTTGCCCGCGCCATCGACGCCGCGTCTGCTGCCTATCCCGAGTGGCGCCGCACCCCTGCCGAAGACCGCATTCAGCCGCTCTTCAAGCTGAAGATGCTTCTCGAAGAGCACCTCGACGACTTCGGCCGCATTATCACCCAGGAAAACGGCAAGACCCTCGCCGAAGCCAAGGCTGAGATGCGTCGCGCCATTGAAAACGTCGAAGTGGCCTGCGGTATTCCCATGATGATGCAGGGTTACAATCTCGAAGACGTCGCCCGTGGCATCGACGAGATCATGATCCGCCAGCCGCTGGGCGTAGTCGCAGCTATCACTCCCTTCAATTTTCCGGGCATGATTCCGTTCTGGTTTCTGCCGTACGCCATCGCCTGCGGGAACACGCTCATCGTGAAACCGTCCGAGCGCGTGCCCCTCACCATGAAGCTCGCCTTCGAGTTGCTGGAGAAGACAGGAATTCCCAAGGGCGTAGTGAACTTAGTCAATGGCGGCAAAGTCGCGGTGGATACTCTGCTCGATCACCCCGCAGTCCGCGCGATCAGCTTTGTCGGATCTACGCCCGTCGCGAAGTACATCTACGCGCGTGCCGGAGCGAACGGCAAGCGTGCGCAATGCCAGGGCGGCGCCAAGAACTACGTCATCGTCCTGCCCGATGCCGACATGCAGATGGCCACGCAGATCATTTCCGACAGCGCTTTCGGATGTGCCGGCCAGCGCTGCCTCGCCGTCTCGGTTGCCGTGACGGTTGGCGACGCGCAGAAGACTTTCCGCGACTCGATCACCGAGGCCGCCGCCAACCTCCGCGTCGGCAATGGGCTCGACGAAGGCGTGCAGATGGGGCCTGTCATCACGCGTCAGAGCAAAGACCGCGTCCAGAGCCTGATTGGTGTCGGCGCGAAAGATGGCGCCAAAGTCGTGATCGACGGCCGCAATCCGAAGATCGCGAAATACGAATCCGGAAACTTCGTGAAGCCAACCGTCCTCGACGGCGTTCCCGCATCGAGTGAACTCACGCATACAGAGATCTTTGGCCCCGTGTTGAGCCTCGTGCATGCCAACGACCTCGACGAAGCCATGAATTTTCTCGCCGCGAGTCCGTTCGGCAACCAGGCATCGCTGTTCACATCGAGCGGATCGGCTGCGCGCCGCTTCCGCTACGAAGCGCCGGCGGGCAACGTCGGGATTAATATTGGTGTAGCCGCGCCCATGGCGTACTTCCCGTTCAGCGGCTGGAAAGACAGCTTCTTCGGCATCATGCACGGCCAGGGCCGCGACGCCGTCGAGTTCTACACGGAAAAGAAAGTCGTCGTCGAGCGCTGGGCCAAAGAGCACAGCCGCAAGTTCTAGCAAGAATTACGCAGGGACGGCCGCCCTCGGCTGTCCAGCCGAGACTTATCGAGGTCTGAGGAATCATATGACTACTGCCATCGACACGCCCAGCATGACTGGCCAGCAAATCGTTGACCTAACCAAGAAGCACACGCTGTTCGAGTGGTCGGCGCAATCCAAGGTCGATCCCATCCCCGTCGCCCGCGCCAAGGGCATCTATTTCTGGACGCCGGAGGGGAAGCGTTTCATCGACTTCAACAGCCAGCTCATGTCCGTCAACATCGGACACGGGGACGACCGCGTCATTAATGCCATCCACGAGCAGGCGCATACTCTGGCATACGCCAACCCGTTCATGGCGACCGAGCCGCGTGCCCGGCTAGGCGCCAAGCTCGCCGAGATCACGCCCGGCGACATCGACACCTTCTTTTTCACTAACGGCGGCGCCGAAGCCAATGAGAATGCCATCAAGATCGCTCGCTTCTTCACTGGACGCCACAAGATCATGGCACGTTATCGCTCGTATCACGGTGCGACCGCGGGCGCGATCAGCCTGACCGGCGACCCGCGCAGATGGGCCGCTGAGCCCGGTATTCCGGGCGTCGTGCGCGTGCTCGATCCTTATCACGGCATCGAGCGCGGATGGGAATCCGCGGAATCTTCGCTCGCCATGATCGAGGAAACCATGCAGCTCGAAGGCCCACACACTATCGCGGCGTTCATCCTTGAAACGGTCGTCGGCACGAACGGCATTCTCATTCCACCCGACGGCTATATGCAAGGCGTTCGCAAGCTCTGCGACAAGTACGGCATCTTGATGATCGCCGACGAAGTCATGGCCGGCTTCGGACGCACGGGCGAGTGGTTTGCCATCGACCACTGGAAGGTTGTGCCGGACCTCATCTGCATGGCAAAGGGGCTCACTGCCAGCTATCTGCCGCTGGGCGCGGTCGGCATGCGTCATCACATCGCGCAGCATTTCCAGGACAAGGTCTTCTACGGCGGACTAACTTACAACTCGCATCCCATGGGATGCGCAGCCGCGCTCGCCACCATTCGCGTCTATGAAGAAGACAAGCTGATCGAGAACACCCGCAAGATGGGTGCGATCATGAAACACTTGGGGACGGACCTTCAGAAGAAGCATCCGTCGGTGGGGGCGGTGCGGTCGATTGGACTATTCGGCATCGTCGAACTCGTCCGCAGCCAGAAGACTCGGCAGCCGATGGCTCCGTTCAACGGCACGTCGGAAGAGATGGCCGCGCTCGGAAAATTCTTCCGCGAGAACGGGCTCTACACCATCGTGCGCTGGAATAGCTTCTACACCAACCCGCCGCTCTGCATCAACGAGCAGCAGTTGCGCGAGGCGTTCGCCATCATCGATAAGGGCCTCGACATTACCGACCAGGCGGTCAAGGACTAGCCGCCAGTAAGGCTATGTCGCCCTCGGGCAGGGGATGACGGACCCCTGCCGAGCACTGCCTTCCAGTTGTCCTCCAGCGTACAATGATTGCGGGATTTCGTCAGCGTTATGAAACAGGAGGCTTCATGCTCAGGCCTTTACTGCTCGTGTCTGCATTACTCGTCGCGGCGTCCGCGTCCGTTGCCCAGGAAAACAAGGCCCCAGACAGCAAGGCTCCTGAAACCAAGGCTGCCCCGGAAGATAAGGCTGCGGCCAAACCCACGACCCCAGCCTACCAACCGGTTCCGGTCGGGGCGTCGCGGGAGGTGAACCCGGTGAAGTCCACGCCGGAGTCCATCGCCGNNGATGCATCCAAGGACATGAAGGTTCCCGACCTCACCGATCCTGCGGCGCTCAAAGACCGTACCGACGGGGATTTGTTCTACCTCATCAAGACCGGGCATGGCGATATGCCACCCGAAGGCAATCGCGTCAAATCCGAACAGATGTGGGACATGGTCAACTACGTCCGCTCGCTGTCCAAGAAGAAAGCGCCTGCCGAGGAAAAACCTGCCGNNGGAAAAACCCGCCGAGGAAAAACCGACGAACTAGCTCTCAGCTGTCGGCTCTCAGCTCCCAGTGATGGCTCTTAGCTTCGAGCTTCGAACTAATGCGTCTGGCTTGCTCCCCATCTTGTCATCCTGGGCGAAAGCCGAAGAGGCTTCCCTGAGCGAAGTCGAAGTTCGATTTGATCTGCATCGACCCGCCCTTCAATTCAAACCACAACTACGAAGTCTTCTGGGAAGCCGCGCGACTGTCATCCTGAGCGGAACATGTCCGCACGTGAAACGGGCGGACTTGTGGAGTCGAAGGATCCCTACTCCCCCTGACGGAAGAGGTAGGGATCCTTCGATTCCCCAGGAATTTCGCTTCACGAAATTCTTGCTTCGCTCAGGATGACAAGACACGAGAGGTCACTTCGCCAGCCGGTTGTATTTCCTCAGTACCTCCCGCAGTTTGTCGTGGGGAAGTGCGATCACGGTGCGATCGTTCGCGCCGGTCATGGTTTCAGCGGCGACCATGGCGTTGATTACGGCTTCTTCGACCGCCTGAACGGTGGCGAGGAAGATTGGGTCCATCTGGTCGTTGGGCAGCATCTTCAAATCGTGGACTCCCTTCGGCCCAACCGCTCCCGCGTTGGCGGTGGAGAAGGCGATGAAGATGTCGCCGGAGCCGTCGCCGGAGTAGCTGCCGTTGCGGCCGAGTCCGAGAGACGCGCGGCGGGCCACGCGCTTGAGTTGCGTGGGGATGAGCGGCGCATCGGTGGCGACCACGATGATGATCGAACCCACGTCATCTTTCCAAACCGTGTGCTCGGAAATTTCGTGGCCCACAGGAACGCCCGCGATGCGGAGTTGCTCGCGCACACCGTAGTTGCACTGCACCAGCACGCCGATGGTGTATCCGCCGGATTTCGCGTCAAGCACGCGCGAGGCGGTGCCGATACCTCCCTTGAATTCGTTGCAGACCATTCCTGTTCCGCCGCCGACATTGCCTTCCTCGACTGGGCCCGCGTGCGCGGAGTCCAGCGCGTGGAAGACGTGCTCGGGCTTCACGTGGAATCCGTTGATGTCGTTGAGATAGCCGTCCCAGGTTTCGGCGACCACCGGCAGCGACCAGAAATAACCTTCCTCGTCAGGCGGGCCGCGCTTGACCTTCCAGGCAATGACCGCGTCGCGGACCACCCCGACACTGTGCGTGTTGGTGATCATGATGGGCCCGTCGACGAAACCGGAGTCTTCGACCCAGGTGGTCCCGGTCATCTCGCCATTGCCGTTGAGGGTGAACCAGGCGCCGAAGACAGCGTCCTTGGAGTCCTTGCCGCGGGGAAGAACGGCGGTGACGCCGGTGCGTACCGGCCCATCTCCGACCTTGAGCTTGCCGCTGCCGGAGATGAGCGTGGTGTGGCCGACTTCGACACCCTTCACGTCGGTGATGGCATTGTTGGGGCCGGGCGCGCCGTCAAAGGGGACGCCGAGATCGCGGGCGCGGGGCTTGGTTTGGGCCAGGGCAAAGCTGCCGATGAGAAGGAGGAGAAATGGGAGCAATCGTAGTTTTGTCATGGTTCGGTTCGGGGATAGCACGGGCGCAGTATAAAGCATCGAAGCGCGGAGGGCTGGTTTACAATCGGCACCAGTGGGGGTCAGGGAGACGACATGGAGAACTGGAAGCGGGCGGTGATTGCGGGTTCGGCAGGGGCGGCGGCGATCCTCATGCTGAAAGGGAAGCGTCCGGCGGGCGTGCTGGTGGCGGGAGTGGGACTGGCGGTGCTGGTGTCGGAGTATCCGGAGAAGTTTGAGAAGATCCGCGAGGAGATTCCGTCATACGTGCGGCAGGGAACGCGCTTTCTGGATCTCGCCATGAAGATTGGGACCAAGGTGGGAGAGTTTGCCGAGAGCCGCGGGCGGAGTATGTGGGACGAACTGGCGGAGAGTCGCGAGTAGCGNNGGTAGGGATCCTTCGACTCCGCAATGCGACTCGCAAGCTCGTTGCATTGCTCCGCTCAGGATGACAAGGGATAGAGTGTTAAGTCACTCCGAATGACAGCTCGGATAGTGCGAGTGCTCAGTCGATGCCCAGCTGTTTGCGGGCGTCGGGGCTGAGGCGTTCGGGGGTCCAGGGCGGGGTCCAGACAACGTTGACGGTTACGTTGCGGACGCCGGGGAGTTGCTCGACGCGTGATTTGACCTGTGCGCTGATGTTGACGTGCTCGGGGCAGCCTTGGGCGGTGAGAGTCATCTCTATGGCGACGTCCTGTTGCTGTTCGGGGACGGATTCGAAATTCACGCCGTAGATCAGACCGAGGTCCACGATGTTGACGGGGATCTCTGGATCGTAACATTGGCGGAGCGCGGTGAGAACGTCTTCCTGAGTAAGGGGCATAGGGTTTAAAAATTAGATCATGGCACTCGATCCGGAGTTGCGAAAAAAGCTGCAGATCTTTCTGGTCGGCGCCATCGTGCTGGCTGGCGGACGCACGGCCTACATTGTCTATGAACGGCATCAAGAGCGGAAGGAGGCGGAGCGGCCGAAGCAGGAGAAGGCGCTGAGTGCGGATTTCTATGTGCTGCCGAAGAAACTTCATGCGCACGATCTGAAATCAGCGCGGGAATTGACCAAGCAGCCGGTGTGGGTGAAAGTTGGCTACGGGTATACCTACTATCCGTATGATCCGGCGCGTCATAAGACTGATTTTGCGCATGAAGTGGGAACGCTTGGGCCGCTGCAGAAGCTCGAGATCCGGGACGTGATTGCAGAGGCGGCTCCGCACGGCGAGGGCGCAAAGCAAGTGCTGGCGAAATTTGATCTGGATGGCAAGCCATACGTGGTGCCGATCGGGGTGGAGAAGGACGGAGACTACAAGATCTACGCCGACGACATGTTCTTCATCGAGGATCCGCACGAACTCTACAAGCATTGGCCGACGGAGATTTGGACGGCGATTGAGAAGCATGAAGTGCATCCCGGGATGAGTGAACTGCAGGCGGATTTTGCAATCGGGCTGGGTGTGCCGGGTTCGGGGCCTTATGGGTCGAGGACGCTGAAATATCCCAATGGCGGGAAGGCGCTGGTGATCGTGTTCCAGGACGATAAGGCTACCGAGATCAATCCGGGGTCGTGAGCTACAATTCCTGGCATGAGACGAGCAATCTCGCTGGCCGGTTTTCCCCTTCTTTTCTTTCTTCTGATTCAGCCGAGTGATTCGGCGCGCGTCGCCGCGCATGGCCCGGAATCTGGTGTTTACCCAACTCCGCGCACGATGCGGGTGGACTACTACCACACCGGCAACTCCAAGGAGCAATGGTTCAGTCTGGATCGGGTGGTACTCGAGCCGCTGCCGTGGCCCGGAAATCCTGCCAAGGCGATCGACGAGAGCCAACTGGGAAACTACCTGTTTGAAGTGCGCGAAAAAGATGGCGGCAAGCTGGTCTATTCGCGCGGCTTCAATTCCGTATTCGGCGAGTGGAAAGACACGGAAGAAGCGCGTCACGGGAACCGGACATTTTCCGAGTCGCTGCGCTTTCCTAGTCCGGCGGGCCCCGTAGAGGTATTGCTCAAAGCTCGCGACGCAAGCGGCTTCCACGAGGTCTGGAAAACCACGGTTGATCCCAAAGATAAGTTCGTTGATCCTTCCCGGCCGCCATCTCCCGGCCCACTCATCGAGCTACAGAAGTCGGGCGATCCGGCCACCAAGGTCGATCTCCTCGTGCTCGGCGATGGCTACACCGCCGCCGAACGCGGGAAGTTCGAGGCGGACGCGCGCCGTTTCGTGGAGACGCTGTTTGCCGCCTCGCCATTCAAGGAGCACAAGAAGGATTTCAATGTCTGGGGGCTATGTCCGTCGTCGCATGAGTCAGGAATTCCGCGCCCCTCCACCGGCATCTACCGGCGGTCCCCGCTCGGGACGACCTATGACACGTTCGGCACCGAGCGCTACATCCTGACCACCGAAAATCGCGCCCTGCGCGACGTGGCCTCGTTCGCGCCTTACGAGTTCATCGAGATTCTGGTGAACGGCAAGACCTACGGTGGCGGAGGAATCTTCAACCAGTACGCAACCGTCGCGATCGACAACATGTGGTCCGGATATGTCGGCGTGCACGAGTTCGGGCACCACTTCGCCGCCCTGGCGGACGAATACTACACCTCGGACGTCGCATACCTTTCGCCCGACAAGAAGACCGAACCGTGGGAGCCGAATGCGACCGCTCTGCTTGACCCCGCGAACCTGAAGTGGAAGGACCTGATCGAAAAGGGAACGCCCTTGCCCACGCCTTGGGACAAAGCGGAGTTTGAGGATTTCGAGCGCGGAATCCAGAAGCAGCGCCGCGAATTGCGGGCGGCAGGGAAGCCAGAGCAGGAAATGGAGGAGCTGTTCCGCAAGGAACGCGAGAAAGAAGACGTCATGCTCGGCGGCCAGAAATACGCGGGCAAGGTCGGCGCGTTCGAGGGCGCGAACTACGAGGCGAAGGGGTACTACCGCCCGGAGGCGAACTGCATTATGTTTACGCGGCACCAGACGTTTTGTGCCGTGTGCCGGCGGGCGGTGGAGCGGGTGATCGGGATGTATGCGGATTGAGGCGAGTATTTAGCCGCAGAGATCGCTGAGGACGCAGAGCAATATGTGCCGGAACTCTTAGATTCTTGTCATTCCGAGGAGCGGAAGCGACGAGGAATCTGGAGTCGTTCGGCGTGCATGCAAATTGCAGATCCCTCGCTCCGCTCGGGATGACAATTCAGTAAGTTAATCAACAAGCTTTCAAAATCAGGTGGCGCCGGACGAAGTCCACAACCTCCGGTGTGACGTATTGCGGAGGGTGAATTGTGAAGGTGGGGCGGTCGATCACCGGCTTCAGTGAGACGCGTTCCCATGCTGGATTGGCGGAGTCTTCAACTTCGTGCAGCAGCACTGCATCGGCTCGGTCGAGGAAGGTCTGCGCCGAGCCTTTGAAGTCGGCGGTCCGCGGATCCAGGACGGTCAGGTAGAGATCGGGCTTGAGGAATCGCAGAATGCTGTTGGATTCGATGATGACGTTCTCGGCTCCGGCCAGGATCTGGCGGACTCGGGGCATGGCTTCGGCGAGACGTCCTTGCTGGGTGCGGACCCACCAGGAATGGGCGGCGCCGGCGGCCAGGAAACGCGAGCTATCGGATTCGCCGGAGCGGTTTCTTTCTTCGGACACGGCCCAGGCGTGGTCGGCGGTGGCGCAGTCACAGGCTTTGCCATCGGCGGAGCAGATGTCGTGCCCATGTTGCGTGATCTTGAGGGCGGTCCAGCAGAATTCGGGCAAGGCAGAGATCAGGCCGGCGACGACGCTGGTTTTGCCAACGCTGCGGGAATGGCCGCCGATGACGAGGATGGGCATTCGGCTTTGCTCCAGGCTCTTATCTCTTGGCTTTTAGCATAGAGCTCGTGGGCTCGGAGTCGTCGCAGATGCGTTCGGTGTCAGCCGTTCTTCTTGGCCGACCGAGACAAGAACGCTAATTCCTTAAGATACTCCCTCAAGGGACGCGCGGGAGTGCCCCAGAACACGACGCCCTTTCCTCGGACTACCTTCTTCGGCAGGATGCCGCTTCCTCCGCCGAGAATGACGCCTGCTTCGATGTGGGCGTGATCGCCGATTCCGACCTGTCCGCCCATCACCACGTTATCTTCGACAACGACGCTGCCGGAGAGTCCGGTCTGCGCAGCGATGACAACGTCCTGACCGATCTGGCAGTTATGTCCGATGTGGACGAGGTTGTCGATCTTTGTGCCGCGACGAATACGAGTCTCGTCGAGCGCTCCCCGGTCCACGGTCGAGTTGGCGCCGATCTCCACGTCGTCTTCGATCGCCAGGCGTCCGACTTGGGGAAACTGCTCGTAGCGTCCGGTTTG
>PMCH01000351.1:0-155 GCA_003154055.1 Acidobacteriaceae bacterium | reverse complement strand
AGGACGGATTTGCCGGAGGCGGTGGATGCGAAATCTCCCGCGATGATGGCCGCGGCGGGAGAGGTGAGAGCGGCGTCGAGGTGTTTGGGATCGTCGACGAAGACCAGGCTTTCATGGTTGGCGGATCTGAGGCTGGAGACGTGGGTCACCGCGAT
>PMCH01000203.1 GCA_003154055.1 Acidobacteriaceae bacterium | reverse complement strand
GTCAAACCTGGGGGTGCTCGGCGGTGCTGATTGCCTTGAGCAGCACCGACTCGTCATATCTTCGACAGAACCAGAAAGTGACCCAGAAAGTGAAATGAGCAACCGCCATCCGCCATCCGCGGAGCGGCGCTACAGGAAAGCCCGGCGCGTAAGCGCCGGGAAGCGTGAGTGGAGAACCGGGGTCCCGCAAGGGACGGCACCCGAGCTGCTACCTTCTGGTGAGCCATCACCGCCTATTTCTTCGCCGAACCCGCCTCGTCCTTCTGATACCCCGCGCTCAGCGTCCCTTTCGCCTTTGCGATCTCCAGCAGCGTCGGATAGAACTGCACGAACGTCGTATCCACCGCCGCATGTTGTTCGTGGCAGGAATAGCAATCGGCGCTGGTGGGGATCTGCTTCGAGGGCTGGTCGTCTCCGAACCCGAAGAACGCCCACTTTCCCGGGAAGCGCGCCGCATCCTTCACATGTACTTCCCGAGCCATCACGTCGCCCGTCTGATAGTGGCCAGTCTTGTTGATCGAGCCTTTGCTTCCCGCCATCCGGGCCTCCAGCACCAGCATCGTGTTGTCCGGCCAGGTTCCAGTCGCGACAAAAGCCCGGTAGGCCTCGGGATTCACGAACACGTTGTCGAACATCGAGTGGTCCATCGACATGTTGGGGCTATAGCTCATGTCCACTCCCGACGACAGATAGATCCATTCGCGGTAGCCGGTGGGGAACACCAGCCGTCCATCCGCCGTATAGGTTGGTATGGTTGGGCCGGGTTTGACGCCCTGTGCTCCGGCAGTCGAAGGGTTCTGCGCCGAGAGCACCAGCGCCAGGCAAATCAGAATCCAGATACGCATGCGGTAGTCGCCTCCTGACAATCTTACGGAAGAGAATGGGTCACGGTTCAATCCGGTCTCGGATCGCTATCCACCAGCCCCCGGCCAACCCGGCCGAACCCGCGAGCAGGAACTTTCTGCGGTCCATGCTGACCCTCCCGATTCCGATCCCGTTATCTTATTCCGGTTGGACGCGGATGACGGAGTGGCTGCTTATCACGCTTGTGTAGGGCAGACACTCTTGTCCGCCGCCTCTCGCGACCTCTTAACCAATTGATATCGCTGGTCGACGGTCCAGTCTGACCAGCCGTGCTGACCGGAGGAACTGTACCAGCGTGACGAGACCATGGCCCAAAAAACTGGTGTGACGGAGGGCGGGGTTGTTCCTGTGCCACAGACTTCCGATCCGTGTTCAAGAACTCATCTTTCGCCCCTTCGGGGCTACCTCGTCTTCCTGACTCTTCCCCACGGCTTGCGCCGTGGGCTGTAATCTGTCGCCGCTCCGCGGCTGTCTGCCTGGCTGTCCGGGCAGCGGTTGCCGCCTTCCGCGACGATCCTCGCTCTGCCCATCGATTCAGTCTCCTGCGAAGAGCGGGAATTGTCACAAACCGCGTGTTATTGGATCACTGCCAACCTGGAGCATCTTCGGTAGCTTCCAATTTGATGATCGTACACTCGCGCCGATCAGAGGCGAAGCGGGGCGAGATCGGGGTTCCTGGCGAGTCCGTTGTTTCGTTTTCGGTATGAACGAGTGCATAGACCCGCCCGACTCCAGCCGCGAAGCTGCGCAAGAATGCAGCCCACGGCGCAAGCCGTGGGGTGGCGGCAACAAAAGACGATAAGCCCCGGAGGGGCGGAAGAACCGTGGCGCACACCTGTGGCAACGTCATTGTCCATCTAATTTTCAGCACCAAGGGCCGCATGCCTCTGATCACCCCGGAACTCCGTCCTGACCTCTTCGCTTACCTCGGAGGCATCGTCCACGAAATGCGCGGCACCGCGCTCATCATCAGTGGCACCGCCGATCACGTGCATATGCTGCTGCGGATTCGTCCCGCGCAATCGGCCGCCGAGCTGGCGCGTGTGGTCAAGGCGAATTCGTCCCGGTGGGCCCGCGAAAAATGGAAGGCCGATTTTTCCTGGCAGACCGGATACGGCGTATTCACCGTGAGCGAATCCAACGTTCCCGCGGTGTCCCGATACATTGCGACCCAGGAGGAGCACCACAAGAAGCATTCCTTCCAGCAGGAGTTTGTGGCTTTCCTGAAGAAGAACAACATCCCGTACGACGAGCGGTACATCTGGGACTAGTTTCTTTCGTCCCTTTGGGGCTCGCTCGTTTTTCCTGACATTCACCCACGGCTTGCGCCGTGGGCTGCATTCTTGCGCCGCTCCGCGGCTGCTTGCTTCGGGAGTACAATCGCCTGCTCGAACTTCCAGGCGAGGGGACCTTTCGATGTCCACGGCGGAACTCAACGGCGTTCGCGAAGTGGCGGTGGGGAACTATGGGCGAGGGTTTTCTTCCCGCTTGCTGTCGGTCGATGTCTTCCGCGGGATGCTGGTGGCGGGGATGCTGCTGGTGGATTATCCGGGAGACGAGAACGCCGGGTACTGGTGGATTCGCCACGCGCATTGGAATGGTTGGACACCGGCGGATTTCATCTTTCCGTCTTTCTTATTCCTGGTCGGCGTTTCGATTGTGTTGTCGTTTTCGGCGCGGCTGCAGCGGGGCGAGACGCGCGGGCACATCGCGCTGCATGCGGCCAAGAGAAGCGTGATTCTGTTTGCGCTTGGCCTCTTCCTGAACGGCGTGCCGGAGTTTCACCTGGCAACCTGGCGCATTGAAGGCGTGGTACAGCGGATTGCGATCTGCTACTTCGTGGCGGGCGTGCTCTTCCTGTGGACCGACGTGCGCGGGCTGGTGATCGCAGCGGTGGTCTGCCTGCTCGGCTATTGGGCCCTGATGCGGCTGGTTCCAGTGCCGGGGATGGGATTGCCGGGGCGCGATATCCCGGTGCTGGCGCCCGATCGCAATCTCGTGGACTGGATCGATCGCGCACTTTTCAGCGGACGCCTGTACAACCAGACGCGCGACCCGGAGGGCGTGTTGAGTACGATTCCCGCAATCGCGACTGCTCTAGCCGGGGTGCTGACGGGTTTGTGGCTTCGCTCCGGGCGCAGCGCTCGCGCGAAAGCGGCCGGGATGCTCGCGGCGGGTGCGGTGGGACTGGCGGTGGGAGCGACTTGGGATCGATGGTTTCCCATCAACAAGAATGTCTGGACGAGTTCGTTTGTCGTCTTCACGGCGGGGTTTGCGCTGGCGTTTCTGGCGGTGTTGTACTGGGCTATCGAAATTCGCGGGTCGCGCGGGCGATGGACCATGCCGTTCCTGGTGTTTGGCATGAATGCGATCGTGGGCTTCTGTTTCGATGAGCTGCTGTGGGTTCCGCTGTATTACATCCACACGAAAGCGGCGGATGGGAGCGCAAGTACGCTGCAGCAGTATCTGAACGGGCTTCTGTTGAAGTTCGCCAGTCCGGCGAATGCGTCGCTCGTGATGGCGATCGTGACGGTGCTGTTTTGTTGGGCGCTGATGTGGCTGCTGTACCGGCGGCGGATCTTTGTGAAGATCTGAAGAGAAACGACAACTTCCGAGGTGGTGACAAAGCCTGCCCCGAGCGGAGCCCAAGGGAGTCCACCCCACATTTTTACCGTTCGTTGACACCGCGGCGGAGTCGCCCCTGCTATCCTGCTAGTCGCTTTCGGGCTTGCCTTTCCACATCTTTCCGCCCGGGCCGTGGGGACAATCTATGAAGCATCAGGCAAAACTGCCGGCATCCAGAGCCATCTTTTTTCTCGCTGTGAGTATTGGGTTTGGGCTCTGCACGTTGAATGCTGCCGGGCAAGCGGGCGGATGGCCGAGCCTCTCGCATGACGCGCAGCACACGGGCGTTTCGTCCGTGGCATCGCAGTCACTTGGCAAAATTCATTGGCACACGCCGGTGGACCTGGCGCCACCGCAGGGAGAGATTTTCATCCACTACGGGTCGCCGCTGGTGACGCCGGCGAACACCGTGATCGTGCCGGTGAAGACCACGACCGGGTTTCGCGTGGAGGGACACAACGGAGCCACCGGCAAGAAGATGTGGACGCAGGCGACGAAGTACCAGGTGCCGGACGCAACTTTTTTGCCTGCCATGGGACCGACACTGGCGGGCAATCAGGTGTTTGTGCCGGATTTCGCCGGGCGCGTGATTGTGCGGCAGACGCCGGACCAGCTAAAGGGCGCGGTGACTCGGCTCGTTTTCTACGGGAAGAAGAACTACGCCAAGAACCCGGTGGCGTACCAGCAAAACGTGCTCATCAGCACGCCGCTGACGGCCGACGCGAATGGGAACCTTTATTTCGGATTTGTAGTGCTGGGCGCCACGCCGATCGGCTTGCAGAGTGGGCTGGCGCGCATCGCAGCCAACGGCACGGGGACATGGGTTTCGGCGGCGACGATCAGCGCGGACGCGGCGGTCACGAACGTGGCGATGAGCTGCACTCCGGCAGTGTCGAATGACGGAAACACTGTGTACGTTGCCACCACCAACGCGAATGCGGGATATGGATATCTGGTGGCACTGAATAGTTCGACTCTCGCGGCGGTGAACCGGGTGCGCTTGAAGGACCCGTCGTCGGGGCAGGACGCGATTGTTTTTGACGCGAGCAGTGCCGCACCCACGGTGGGGCCGGATGGCGATGTGTACTACGGAGTGATCGAGAACCCGTTTCCCAACCACAACGATCGCGGGTGGCTGCTGCACTTCAACAGCGATCTTACACAGAAAAAAACTCCGGGCAGCTTTGGCTGGGACGATACGGCGTCGATCGTGCCTGCTGCGATGGTGCCGAGCTATCACGGGAGTTCGAGTTATCTGCTGATGACGAAGTACAACAACTACGCGGGAGTGGGCACGGGCGACGGCAAGAATAAGATCGCAATCCTCGATCCCAATGCGACCGAGCACGACCCGGTGCTGCCCGGCACGATGGTGATGAATGAAGTGCTCACGATTTTGGGAGTCACGCCCGATCAGAATGGCTTCCCGGGAGCGGTGCGGGAGTGGTG
>PMCH01000076.1:20798-31313 GCA_003154055.1 Acidobacteriaceae bacterium | reverse complement strand
TGGGATTTCATGCTCATTCTCCTAAGACTTTACTTTCGGGTCCGGATCTTCCCTCGCGTACTCGCGTGCGAGAGCGATCAACTCAATTAACCACAGTGTTATAGTTAACTACAACACTAACTCATATGCAAGCTCTTTCTTGTGTTCTTTGGCCGACCATTCTCGCCGCCCATTCGAGTAGGCCAACGGCCTCTCTTGACCGTTGG
This sequence comes from Acidobacteriaceae bacterium, assembly GCA_003154055.1. Taxonomy (GTDB): domain Bacteria; phylum Acidobacteriota; class Terriglobia; order Terriglobales; family Acidobacteriaceae; genus Acidiflorens. Next base: position 31,107 of record PMCH01000076.1, on the reverse strand, counting down.
CACAAACAGTTGATTTTAAGGTATTTAGTGCAGATTTCAGCGGTAGCGACCGGCGAACGGCCAAATCCTGGTTAGTCGAGAAACCGACAGGCCTGGTCGCGGTTGAAAGGCAACCATTTGGAACGCTTGACGGGCTATTCGGAAGTGACTCCTGTCGTAATCAGTGGTTCACCACCTACCCCTAGGCCACTCATGAGAAAACTTTGGTGGTTTCCGTCCCCACTACCCCATCAGCATCCCACCGTTCACATTCAGCACATGCCCGGTAATGTAGGAAGCTTCGTCGGAAGCGAGGAATGAAACAGCATTCGCCACGTCCTCGGGCGTTCCGACCCTCCCCAGCGGGATCATCTTCACCGCGTTCTGCTTGAACTCCTCGCTCAGCGCAGCCGTCATGCTGGTTTCGATAAAGCCAGGAGCCACCGCGTTGACGGTGATATTGCGCGACGCGACTTCCCGCGCCATTGCCATCGTCAGCCCGATCAGGCCCGCTTTCGAAGCGGCGTAGTTTGCCTGGCCGGCCTGCCCGGTCTGTCCGAAGATGCTGGAGACGTTGATGATCCGCCCCCAGCGCTGCCTCAGCATCGAGCCGATCACCTGCTGGATCGTCAGATAGGCGGAAGTCAGGTTGGTACTGAGGACGGCGTCCCAGTCGGCGCGCTTCATGCGCATCACTAACTGGTCGCGCGTGATGCCGGCGTTGTTCACGAGAATGTCGATCTTGCCGAAGTGGGCGAGTGCCGCCTTGATGCCGGACTTGATCTGCTCTTCTTCCGCCACGTCGATCACAAAAGTCGCCGCCTTGCCCCCGGCGGTTGAGATCTGCTGCGCCAGTTCATCCAACTTCTGCTGATTGCGCGCCGCCAGCGCCACGGCCGCGCCCTGCCGCGCCAGGGACACCGCGCAGGCCAGTCCAATCCCCTGCGATGCTCCCGTCACCAGCGCAACTCGTCCCTCGAATTTCATGAGTTCTCCTCTATGCGTTCTTCTCGGAAGGCGAATTATAAATGCGCCGAGCCGGGGTTCCCCCGAAGACGCAACCGTTCAAGATGCCAGCGCGGCATTCTTTCGTTCCGGACGGAACAAGTACCGGAGGAATAACGGGGCCAGAATCGTCGTGACCGCGGTCATGAATACGACGATGGCAAACGTGGCCTGCGTGACAATCTGCGCATTCAGTCCGGCCAGCGCGACGATCAGCGCCACTTCGCCCCGCGGCATCATGCCCACGCCAACTGCCAGCACCGAATGCCACCCCTTGCCGGCCATCGGCAGGCCGCAACCCACGACTTTGGAGAGGATCGCCAGTATGGAAATCACGATCGCCGTCTTCAGCACGTTGCCGGTGAACAGTCCGACATTGAGCCGTGCGCCGATGGAAAAGAAGAAGAAGGGCGCCAGAAATTCGTTAATGGCATGCGCCTTGGGAAGCAGGTCCCAGCGCGGAGCAAAGTCGGCAAACATCAGGCCGGCAAAGAATGCGCCAATGATCGCCGCCATCCCAATCTTGAGTGCCAGCCACGAGAACAACAGGCAGATCGCCAGCGCCACAATCAAGGGCGCGTTTCGGGTGGAAAGGCGGTCTACGCCGGTGTGCATCCGTCGTAAAATCCGCGGCGCCACCAAAATCATGAACAACGCAAAGGCCACCGCCTCACCCAGCAGGACGCCCATTCGCAGCCAGTTCACGCCGCCCGCGCTCGCCAGTCCTGCCACGACGGCCAGAATCACCATTCCCAGGATGTCGTCGAAGACGGCCGCGCCCAGAATGACCTTGGCGAGTTGTGAGGAGAGAACATTCAGGTCCCCCAGAACCCGCGCCGTGATTCCGACGCTGGTCGCCACCATCGCGGCTCCCACAAAGACCGCCTCGGTGGTGACGTCGCCGATCAGCTTCATGTAGCCAAATCCGAGCACAAAGGGAAACACGATTCCCGCCAGCGCCACCAGCAGCGCCGTTCGTCCGACCCGAATCAGGTCCCCGGGACTGGTCTCCAGTCCAGCATTAAAAAGAACAAATATTGCGCCGATCTCCGCCATCGAATTGATGGTGACGGTGGGGTGGATCCAGCCCAGCGCATAAGGCCCAAGCACCACGCCCGCCAGAATTTCTCCCAGGACAGCAGGCATCTGCAAGCGCTCAAACAACTCGCCGACCACCTTAGCTGCCAGAAAGATGGCAAACATCTCCAGCAATAAGATTTCAGGGCCGTGGTCCATAGGAGAGAAGAGGATAGGGGGAATGCGGTTGGCTTGCAAGGAAATGCCGCCACGACAAGATCAATTTTCGAACTCCACGCAAGANNGGGCTGGACGTAACTCTGGACGGTAGCGCTCCAACGGGGAAAACCCCGACCAACAGTAGGCGGCAGGGGGTGGCTGATGCTTTGTTCCCGTGGAATCCGGGCCGCTTGCCGGAGCGCCGGCATGGGCGAAGGAGTGTTTGCATGAGTGCGAGCCCGACAACGGCAGCCACCGTGTCTTCTGGCCCGCCGGATCCATATCTGTTCCGGATCCGCGATCTTGTCTATAAGGCGGCAGGGATTTTCCAGCCTGACAACAAACTGAAATTCCTCGAAGACCGCTGCGGCCGCCGCATGCACGAGTTGAAGCTCGGAACCCTTCGGGAGTATCTCGATCGGCTGAACCAGCCTTCCGCGGCGCGTGAAGAAATGATCAAGCTCCTGAACGAAGTGACCGTCGGAGAGACCTGTTTTTTCGGAACCAGCCGCAACTGGATGCGCTCAAGTCCGTCGCTTGGCCGCGCATCATCGCCGCGCGCTCCAGCATTCCCATCAAGAAACTGCGCATTTGGAGCGCGGGCTGCTCCACCGGCGAGGAGCCGTACACCCTGGCCATCATGCTGCTGGAAGCAAGCGCTAGCCTGTTCAAGGGGTGGACTTTCAGCATCCAGGCCAACGACCTGAACGAGCGCTCCGTGGAACACGCCAAGGCCGGCATTTACGGCGACTACAGCACGCGCAACCTCACCCCCATCCAGCGCCAGAAATACTTTGCGCCGGTGGGAGACAAGTTGCAGGTCAACGACAGCGTAAAAAGCCTGGTCACCGTCTCCCGGCTCAACCTTCTGGAAGACACCAAAATGCTGTTCATGAAGGGCATGGACCTGATCTTCTGTGCCAACGTGCTGATCTATTTCGATGTGAATTCGAAGAAGCGGGTGATCCAGCACTTCTTCAGCGACCTTCAGCCCAATGGATATCTGTTTCTGGGCCACTCCGAGTCTCTTTACGGAGTGAACGACCAATTCAAGCTGGTTCACTTCCCGTCAGCGACCGGCTACCTGAAGTCGCAACCTGAGGTTGCGGAGAGGTGAACATGGTGACCACGCCGCGCGAACAACTGCTCAAACAGCTCGATAGGGTTGACCATCTGCCCAGCCTGCCCGTCGTGATTGCTCCTTTGCTCAGCTATTTGCAGCAACCCCTCGACTCCCTCCAGGTTAATGAAGTGGCGCGCCTGATCGAGCAGGATGAATCCCTGGCAGCGCAGTGTCTGCAACTTGCCAACTCTCCTTTGTTCGGCCGCTGGCAAGCAGTGGAGTCCGTACGTGGCGCGGTGGTCAGCCTGGGCATGCGGCGCATGCGTGAGATCACCACCGCCTGCAGCCTGATCAACCTCACCCCGAAAAATTGTCCAATCGATCCGACCGTGTTCTGGGAGCACTCGCTCGGAGTGGCCCTGGCCTGCCGCCATTTTGCCCGCGAGATTGGCTATGACGATCCCGACAAGGCCTACCTGGGCGGACTCTTGCACGATTTCGGGGTGGTGATGTGTTTCTGGGTCGCCCCGAAGGAGTTTGCCCTGGCCTATGCCCAAGCTTCCAGTTCGCATGTCCCACTGGCGGAGGCCGAGACAGCAGTTCTGGGAATTGCGCACCCCGAAGTGGGCAGAGTCCTCGCGGAAAAATGGCATATGCCTTCCGACCTCACGCAAGTGATCGCCTGGCATCACGACCCGGAGCGGGCCACCGAACACCAGGCACTGGTGGCACTGGTGAGCCTGGCAGATCTGCTTTGCCGGATGAGTGGAATCGGATACGGATACACCGAAGACCGCGAGGTGGACATCACCCATGAAACTGCCTTCCGCGTCCTGCTGGCTGCGTGCCCCGACCTGCAGAAACTCGATTGGGAACGCTTCACCTTCGAAATGGAAGCCTATCTTGAAGAGGTACGGCGGCTAGTAAGCCTGGTGTACCGGCGTAAGTGAGGCTGGATCGGGATGGAGCAACGGGCGTCTCGCCTGTGCGCACAGCCATCTTCACAAGCAGGCAGCGGGCAGATTCACGAAAGCAATCACCGTGACGAGCCGGCTGCCCAAGACTCACGAATGCAGGCATCGCCGCGGAAGAGCGGCTCCCCTGGCTCGGCCTTTAGGCCCAGTGGTCGCCTTTGCGCGCCAAGTTGAGTTTTACGCAGCCCCCCTATCCATTCTGTGCCGCGGCACGCTGCATGGGAACGGCGGCGAGGATCTGGGCGATCTTCTCGATCAGCGTTCCACGACAATACGGCTTTGCCAGATAGTAGGTGTGCGCATCGAGCGAATCGATATCGCATCCTGCTTCCGCGTATCCGGAAGTCATCAGGATGGCAAGTGTTGGCGAACAACGGCGCAGATCTTGCGCTAATTGAAGTCCGGATCGGCCGGGCAGGCCCAGGTCGGTCATCACCAGGTCAATCTCGGGCGCGCTCCCGTCGTAGGCCTGCATCGCCTCCTGGGCGTCGACGGCCGGCAATACAAAAAAACCAGCGCTCTGCAAAATGCGGCATGTGGCATCCAGCACGAACGGCTCATCTTCCACCAACAGAATGGTGGGTTGCGTTCGCCGCACGCGAGGGCACGGAAAAGATTTGGGGGCCATGGAAACTCACCTTGAAGTCGCCGAACACCAAGGTAACCAGCAATCGGGCGTCCGCCCTTGGGACACCACACCTGCGGGCGCAGGCACGAAGGTCTGTAGCGTTGCGGTTTTATTTCAGGGTGGTCAGAACGGTCTGCTTCGGATCCAGCAGAATCTTGCGCGTGCCTGCCGGAGCGCTCATGTGGAATGGTGTCTCGGCTCCATCCGCCAGAACGACGCCGATGAGCACCTGGGAATTGGAACGGGTCTCGGCATACACGGGAACGGAGGTGACCAGGTCGTTGGGCGCGTCCTTTTGTATGATCGTGGCGGAAACCAGCACATCTTTTTCTCTGGGCACGATCTTCACGTCGCGCGCTTCCAGGCGGGGCATGGCGGTGCCATTGATCCAGCCCTCGTAGAACCAATCGAGCGAACGCCGTTTTTCATACCATAGAGAACGCGGCAGATCTTCTTCGAAGACCTGGACCAGTTCCTTCGTGCTCACGCTCTTCCCGGCATAGCGGTCGCGCAGTCTTCGCAGGGCGCGGAAGAATGGCTCTTCCGGATCGGTACGCCCATTCCGGGAATGGGCCGCAGCTTCGGCATCGCGCAGCATGCAGCGCAGCATGTGGAACAACCACGTGCCCCGCTCGTAGCTGATGGCCTCGTACCCTTCGGGAAAATGCGACGAAACCAGGCGCTGCCCCAGCGTCACGGGCCCGGCGGTGCGCATCGGTTCTCCGTTCTTGTTCTTGCTGGCCAGGTCGCTGCGGTAGCGTTCCATCGCCTGGCGGAATTGCGCAGGATCGCGCTGCTCCAGGACCAGCAGCGCGGAGTAGTTGGCCAGGCCCTCCACAATCCACTGGTCCCGGTAGCTCTTCCATAGGACCAGGTCGCCCCACCATTGGTGTGCGGTTTCGTGGACCAGCACCTGGCCGTTGAGCAGGGCGTTGACCGGGTCCAGATGCAGGTCGGCCTGCTCGCGCGGGCTAAGAAAGGCGTAGCTGGAAAGAAAGACCAGCCCGGGCCAACCCTGGCTCATCTCGCCCGGCATTTGGGTCAGGGACAAAGACCCATACGGATACGGACCGAACCACTGCGAAAAACTATCGATTGCGTTTGCCGCCCGGTCGGCCACCGCCTGCACATTGCGAGCTGGCGACGGGGGAGTCGGCATCACCACCATGGGCACGGGGGCAAGCGGCCGTGGGAACGCCTGCGGCGGGTCCATGGCGGCGGAGGGCGCCCTGGGAAAGGAGCGCTCGACGCCGCTTGTACCATACGCCTCCACCAATATGTTGCCCGACTGTGCCTCAGCGCGCGTGTACTTGCCGAGATTGAAACCAGCCACCGCGATGGGCCTCTCAGAAATCCAGCGTGCCACCTGCGACCCAGGAGAGGCGTTTTCACGGCCTGGGTCCGGCGGGACGGATTTCCCCGTAGCCACCAATGTCCAATTGGCCGGGAACTCAAATTCAAGATCGAATTGGGCGGGACTCAATCCGAAACTGGGATACCAGGTGCCGCGTTCGCCTACATATAACAAACCCTGGCCCGCCTCCGAGAGCACCTCGCCTTCGTAGCGGAAGCGAAGATTCAGTTCGTCGCCTCCCCGGAGCGGGGCGGGAAAAATCAACGCCACCAGATCGTTCCCTTTGCGCCGCAACTGCGTTCCATCCAAAGCCTGATTCTGGAGGAACTCCACCGGTTTGCCTTCCTGCTCGATGCTGTCAATCTTGAGATATCGGGACAGTTCGAACGGCAGCAGCCTCTGGCCACCTCGGCGGATGTGCACATTCATCTCCGTAGTGGCCCTGAGCAGGGTCGGGGGCTGAACCGCCGCCCGAATCCGAAAGCTTGTAATTGCCGCTTCGCCGGCGAGCAACTCCGGCCCCTTCGCGGCAGGCGCAGCGTTGGGGACGAATGAAGTCCAAATATCGAAGTAGGGGAGGCCTGCGGTCACCCGGACCTGACCAGCCCACAATGGCTCCGCTATGGACGCGTCTGAGAACAGTTCAAAACCGCCCAGTTTTTTCCCCATCAGATGCGCATGGAGCAAGCGGGGAAATTCCCGGGTGGGTTCCATTCCACCGGGGATGGGAAGGAAATGACTGAAGTCGAGAAGCAGGCGGAGAGCGTCCGTCTCCGCAAACCCGCGGCTCGCCTCGTTCCATCGTTGCACGAACTCGGCTCTGTCCTCGGCCGGCGAGAGAAAGGGTTGCAGGGCAGAAACGGTGTCGTCATTGAATCGCAGGTATCCCGAGTTGAACTGCTCCTCCAGGATGGCCATTCCGGTGAACAGCGCGAGCGATTCCCGTTCCACTCTGTTCGGCGGCCGAAGCAGGACCTCGCCTTCGCCTTCGAACATCGCACCCGTCACCCGGCCGCAGATGTCTTCGGTGAACGCCAGCGTTCCGTCGTCGAAGGCCAGATGGAGGTTGGGGCGGTCCAGCGAAGCACCCCGGACGTGGTACACCCGCTGCTCATCCAGGCCGACGGAATGCAGGCGCGAGTACAGGACCCCGGCGGTGCGAGGGCAGTCGTTGATTTGACCTTCGGCGATTTGAGCTTTCGCGGGAGTTTCCTGAGCGTTCGCAACGCCGGAGAGCAGGCAAAGTGCCAGCGGGAACATTCGCCACGACTGGGACAGCACCTTGGTCACCTACGAAGCCCTCTCTGCCGTTGCTAGAATCAAGCCCAATGCGAGACGGGCTCATCACGATTCTAGTTCTTTTGGCGATGGTATGGTCCGCGCCCGCCGATACGATCCGTCTCAAGAACGGGCGTACGCTCTGGGCCGAGCACGTACGCGAGAGCAAGGACCGCGTCGAGTATGACGTGGGAGAAGACACCTACGCCATCCCGAAATCGCTGGTGGAAAAAATTGATGCGGGTGGTATGCCCCCTCAGTTTGGCGGTTCCGGTTCGCAGGGCGCGCACGATGTCCCCGATTTCACCCCGGCAGCGCCCACCTTCAGCCACGAAGCCGATGTAACTGCAAGGGTTATTCGGGACGGCAAGGTGGACACCGATGGCCTGGGGGCCCTGGATCAAGGCAACTCGGACGTGGCCGCCACCGGATACTTTCTGGCGGGCAAGCACGAATCGGAGCACGGAAATCTCCCCCTGGCCAAACGCTACTTCGAAACAGCGCTCCGCTTCCAGCCGGACAATTCCACCTTGCTCATCTATTATGCGGCGTGCCTGATGCATACCGGCCACGCCCCGGAGGCGCTGCCGTATGCCGAGAGGGCCGCGCGAACCGCTCCGGATTCGGCGGATGCGCAGGCCATGCTGGGGTTCATCCAGTTCGCCAGCGATCATACGCCGGACGCGATTCGCTCCTGGAAAAAGTCGCTGAAACTGCGCCCCGATGCCGTCGTCAGCCAGTACCTGGCTCGGGCGGAGCGCGAGACTTCCGCTGAATCTGATTTCTCGCAACATGAAAGCAGTCATTTCAACCTGCATTTTGAAGGCAAGCAAACTTCCGAGAGTTTTCGCAAAGACCTGCTGGCCGCGCTCGAGTACGACTACAACGACCTGGTTCGCGATCTGGGTTATGCCCCGCACAACACCGTTGCCGTCACGCTCTATACCGAGCAGGCATTCTTCGACGTCACCCAGGCGCCCTCTTGGACGGGTGCGCTGAACGATGGCAAGCTGCGCATCCCGATCAGTGGAGTGAGCAGCGTGACGCCGGAACTCGCCCGCATCCTGAAACATGAACTGGCTCATTCCTTCGTCAGCCAGATGTCGGGCAATCGCTGTCCGACCTGGTTGCATGAGGGCATCGCCCAAGTCGAAGAGGGAAAATCGACCGCCTCGTATGGACGCCAACTCGCCCAGGCCTATGCCGCCGATCGCGAGATTCCTTACAACCTGCTGGAAGGCAGCTTCATGCGCTTTTCCACGCCGCAAGCCGTGCTCGCCTATGCTGAGTCTCTGGCCGCCGTCGAATACATCCGCGATAACTACGGGATCAGTGAAATCCCCCGCATCCTGGAACACCTGGCGCAGGGCAGTTCCACCGAGGTCGCCTTGCGCGCCACCATCCACTCCGACTACAGCCAGTTGCACGAGGACCTCGCCCGCTACCTGAAAGACAAATACGGCGAATAGCACCGCTCCTCCCTGTTAGCTGAATGTTCCACGTGGAACACTTGACGTTCTCTCCAAGCTATTGAGGACCGGTGCAACTTGCTGGATCGCAAGGCAGTCGACGGGACTGCCGTCACTACCGATCACCCCCACTCGTGTTCGATTGCCGACCCGCCGGGATTGTGGTATTTTCCCTCGCAATGAAGCGCTTGCTCTCCAAACTCGGGTTTGGCTCGGCGGTCGAGGATGTCCCCCACCTTGTAGAGACGGCCAGTGAGGGGCTTAACGGGGCCGAACTCGCGGTCGCTTATTTTTCGGGACGCGCCGGCGGAGACTTCTATGAGTTCGTTCGCGTCAGCCCCCACCGCCTTCTGTTCGGGTTGTTGGACATTGCCGGCAAGCGGGACGACAGCCGCCCCATCCTAGCGGCCGCGCAGTCCTGCTTCCGCGCCGGCGGAGCCGAGCTCTTTTCCAGCCACGAACTGAATGAAGCCGATGCCATGATCGAACTGGCGAGGCGNNGGGCTGCCCCTGGGACTTTTTTCGCTGGCGCCCACCGACGCCCGCATCGTTGGCCTGGGACCGGAGTCCTCGCTGGCTGTGGTTTCGCGTGGGGTGGTGGAAGCTCAGCGCCAGGACGAGGAGTTCGGGCTTGCCGGCGTGAAGCACGTGATGGGCGTCAGGGCCAACTCGGCCACTGACCTGTCTCGCGGCATCCTGGAACAGGTACAGGGCTTCATGTGCGCCCTGCCCAAGCACAACGATGTCACGGCCCTCACCCTGCTGCGGGCCAGCTAGACGAACGCTCGGAGTCTCGTGTTCAGTTGCGGTCTCCGCAGCAGCCGGATTAGCCGCAGCCAACCTCGCGGCTGTAGAATAAATCTAAATCGATATTCACTTTCAGGGTTGTGCCCAGAGTCCAAGCGAGCTTCCGATGAAGAGAATAAAGTTCCCCTTGCTGCCGGTGGTTATTTGCAGCCTGCTGCTGCCCGCGGTTGTTTCGGCCGATACGGTGGTCGAAGAGATTATCGCCCGCGTCAATAACGAGATCGTTACCAGAACCGAGTACGCCCGCAGCCGCGATCAGCTGAAGCAGGATATCCAGCAGCAGGACGCGGCCAATGCGGACCGCGTATTTGGCGAAAAGCAACGCGACGTCCTGCGCGACTTGATCGACCAGCAACTGCTACTGCAAAAGGGCAAGGACCTGGGGATTACCGGTGATACCGAACTGGTGAAGCGCCTGGACGAGATGCGCAAGCAGATGAATCTGGAGAGCATGGAAGACCTGGAAAAGGCGGCCACCACCCAGGGCATCTCCTACGAAGAGTTCAAGCAGAATCT
>PMCH01000076.1:10271-20684 GCA_003154055.1 Acidobacteriaceae bacterium | reverse complement strand
GCAAAAGACGGGGGCGATCTCAGCTACTTCAAGCGCGGCACGCTCTCCAAGGAACTCGAAGACCGGGTGTTCGCCATGAAAGAGGGCGAGGTCAGCGAGGGAATTCGCACCAAGCAGGGATTTGTCCTGTTGAAGGTTACCGAGCACCAGATGGCGGGCGTACCGACACTCAAGGAAGTCGAACCGCGCATCCAGGATGCGCTCTACATGCAGAAGCTCCAGCCTGCCTTGCGCGCTTATTTGACGAAGCTGCGGGAAGAGGCTTTCATTGATATCAAGACCGGCTATCTCGACAGCGGCGCGAGCGCCAAACAGACCAAGCCGGTTGAGACCACCGCCCGCGACATCACCGCAAAGAACCTGAAAAAGAAGAAGAAGCTCGGGGTGTTTTAGTTTAGTCTTGGCTGGTTGAATCTTGGCTGTGCTCGCTGGAGCCGGCGATTCCCGCCGGGCTCTCCCTCCAGTCTGGAACGTGGTCCGCAGAGGCTCATGAAAGAGTTTTTCATTTCCGATTGTCCCCAGCAGGAAAACAAGATCATCACCTCCAGCTTCGTGGTGGTCTCGAAGCAGGTGAAGCCGAAGAAAACCGGCGAGCCCTACCTGGCACTCACGCTCGGCGATCGCACCGGACAGATCGAAGCCAAGATGTGGGACAACGTCGAGGAGTTCATCGACGCCTTTGACCAGGACGATTTCCTGAAGATCAAGGGACTGATCAACAAGTATAAGAACCGTTTCCAGCTCACGATTCACAAGCTGCGCCGCATGCCGGAAGCGGAAGTCGATTTCGCCGATTACCTGCCGAAGACCCGGAATGATATCGACGAGCTATGGGCTGCGCTTGCCGGGTTCGTCGCCTCGTTCCAAAACCCCGACCTGAAGGCACTGGTGGAGCTGTTCCTGGCCGACCCGGAAATCGCGGGCCGCTATCGCGTCGCGCCCGCCGCCAAGACTCTTCATCACGCCTGCATCGGGGGCTTGCTCGACCACGTGGTTTCGCTGTTCCGCTCCTGCGACCTGATGTGCCGCAACTATCCGCAGGTCAACCGGGATTTAGTGCTCACGGGCGCGTTCCTGCATGACATCGGCAAGATTCACGAGCTGACGTATAACCGGTCGTTTTCCTACTCGACGCGAGGCCAGTTGCTCGGCCACATGATTATTGAACTCGAGATGCTGCAAGCCAAGCTCGCGCAACTGCCGGGGTTCCCGGAAAATCTCAAGATCCTGATCGAGCACATGATCATCAGCCATCACGGGCAGTACGAGTTCGGATCGCCCAAGCTGCCAATGTTCCCCGAAGCGCTGATGCTGCACTACCTGGACGATCTGGACTCCAAGATGGAGGCGATGCGTGCTCATTTCGAACGCGAGGCGGGTTCGGAAGGACCGTGGACCAGCTACAACGCATCGCTGGGCCGCCCCTTGCTGAATTCGGAGAAGTTCCTCCGCACCGAGCCGGCACTGCCGGAGGAACCTGCTGCTGATTCCGCTGGGGCTGCAGCCGAGGCTGAGTCGCCATCGTCCGACGCCGAGTTTCCCGGTTTGTTCACCGGGCAGAAGGCTTAGGAATCGAGAAGGCTGAAGCTTTCGACGGAAGACGACCACCAGGGCTGAAGCCCGCCATCATTTCGAGTCGCTTACGCGGCCCTGAAGGGCCGCGCTTCCACGGTGGTGCATGCATTCTGTTCAGTGCGCACGAGTATTTGTGATTCTTCCCGTTGGCTGTCAGGAAACAGGCAAGGATTTCGTTGCCCGGCCGCGTTTGCACATACGGCTTGCTTTCGATAAAGTTTTGATCCGCACGAATTTCGCTTGGGAGGAAACGTCATGCGTTCTCGTGTTTCGCTCTATTTACTTGTGGTTTCCCTGTTGCTGACGATCGTGGCTTGCAGCAGCAAGCCGGCGGCTGACTCGGCCGCCAACAGCGCCGATCAGAACGCAGCCTCCTCGAACGCTGGCGGGAATATGGCCAGTGAGTCGAAAAAGGCAGCAGCGGAACAGCCGGTTGTGGTCCCCGCCGGCACCACCATTACGGTGCGGCTGGGAGAAGCACTGGGATCAAAGATCAGCAGCCCGGGCCAGTCGTTCACGGCAACGCTGGCCGCTCCGATCGACGTTGACGGCAAAACCGCGATTCCGTCTGGAGCCACGGCCCGTGGCACCGTCACCGACGCCAAGGCGCTGGGCAAGTTCAAGGGCGGCGCCGTTCTGCAGATCAAGCTGGATACAATCACGGTGAATGGCACGGACCACGCGATCACCACGTCCTCGGTCACCCGCATTGAAAAAGGGAAAGGCAAGCGGACGGCAGTGATCGCGGGCGGTGGCGCGGCCGTGGGAGCTCTCATTGGCGGCCTGGCGGGCGGCGGAAAGGGCGCTGCCATCGGAGCATTGGCGGGCGGCGGCGGCGGCGCGGCCGGGGCAGCATACACTGGCAATAAGGATGTGATCCTTCCGGCGGAATCTGCGGTGAGCTTCAAGCTTGAGGCGCCACTGCAATTGAAGTAGGTTCGTCCGCATTGGTGGAGACGCGGCTAGCCCCGTCTCCGCATTTCTTCCTCGGTTGGTGCAGATCGCATTCACCTTTCCTCATGGACTTCTCCCACTTCACCGCGATCAGTTTTGATTGCTACGGCACCCTGATTGACTGGGAAGCAGGGATTCTCCCAACGCTGCGTGCCCTGATCAAAAGCCATGGTCGCAGCCTGTCCGATACGGCGCTGCTTGAGCTCTACGGAGAATTTGAGGCGGAAGCGGAGAGTGGGCCGTACCAGAGCTATCGGAAAGTGATGGAGTCGGTCATTCAACAATTGGGGGAGCAGATGGGATTCCGCCCGAGTCCGGGCGAAATTCGCTCTCTCCACGAATCCGTTCCGGCCTGGCTACCATTTTCGGACACCGTGCCGGCGCTGCAGCAACTAGAAAAGCGCTACAAACTCGTGGTGATTTCGAACATTGACGACGATCTGTTCACGCAGACCCGGAAGCATCTAGGCGTTCCTTTCGACTGCGTGATCACGGCGCAGCGGGCCTGCAGCTACAAGCCTTCGCCCAATAATTTCCGGCTTGCGCTGCAGACCATGGGAATCCCACCCGACCAGCTGTTGCATGTCGGGCAGAGCGTTTATCACGATGTGATCCCGGCACAGTTGCTCGGCATTCAGACAGTGTGGGTGAACCGGCGCTCGGCTCGGCCGGGTGTGGGCGCAGTGCGGGCAGCGTCAGGTCGACCGGATCTTGAAGTTTCGGATCTGGCAACTCTCGCCGCACTCGCGATGAAAGGGTGAGTTCTTGAACTACATCGGGACCGGCGCGCTGACAATTTTCTTCTGAATTGCGGCGGTCACCAGTTGCGCTTTGTTGTGGATGTCGAGCTTGCGCATGAGGTTGAACTTGTGGGCCTCGACGGTTTTGATACTGACCCCCAGCAGGCCGGCGCTTTGCCTGGCGGTATGCCCTTCGGCGAGCAACTTCATGACCTCGCGTTCGCGCGGGGTCAATGTGGTGCTGCGCGGGCGCGGGCGCACTTGCGAATCCCGCAAGCGGACGTCCTCCAGCTTGCTCAGAACTTCCGGGCTTAAGGACCGCTCCCCTCGGTAAACATCTTTCAGTGCCTGACGCAACTCTGGCGCTTGCGTGTCTTTGACGAGATATCCGCTGGCTCCCGAGCGCAACGCTTGCAGCACGTACTCTTCGTCCTCGTGCATGGTGAGGTAGACGACGCGCGTGCCGGGGCAGCGCTCTGCAATCAACCGTCCCGCCTCGAAGGACGACATCCCCGGCATGCTGATATCGAGCAGAATCAGGTCCGGANNGCCGGGTCATCCTCCAGCAGCCGGCGAACCCCCTGGCGGAGCAGAGCATGATCGTCGGCAATCACGCAGCGGATGCGGGGGGCTATTGCTGGACTTGCCTGATCGGGTTTCGTGGAAAACACAGTCAACTCCTCACGGCCAGAGAGGACGAAGGGGCTCAACCGAGCGGGTGGCGCTTCGACAGCCTTTACCAGGACGAAGCTTCATTTTACCTGCTGCGAAGGCGCTTTCGGGACAAAATCAAGAGCACAAGCTCAATTTTTCCGCTTTCATTTACAATTCCTCTTCGATGTTGCGCTATTTCACTTCCGGGGAGTCGCACGGCGAGGCACTGGTTGCGTTTCTTTCCGGCCTGCCCGCGGGCCTCGCCGTGGACCAGGAATTTGTGGACCGCGAGCTCTGGCGTCGCCAGCAGGGATACGGGCGCGGCGGACGCATGAAGATCGAGCGCGATGCGGCCCACTTTCTTTCGGGCGTACGCCACGGTAAGACGATCGGATCGCCAATCGCCGTCATGCTGCAGAATCGTGATTGGCAGAACTGGAAAGAGTCGCTGCCGGTTGAGCCAGGCGATCCGGAGAAGCACAAGCGGGTAGCGTCGCCACGCCCGGGTCATGCCGACCTTGCCGGAGCGCTGAAGTACGATTTCGCGGAAGCGCGTTATGTACTGGAGCGAGCCTCGGCGCGGGAGTCTGCGGCCCGGGTGGCGATTGGCGCGCTGGCCAAACTCTTGCTGCGGGAGTTAGGCATGGAAGTTTCGAGCCACGTGATCGCGGTCGGCTCGGTTTCCATGGGCGAGCGCGAGGTCGCATGGGAACGCATCCAGGAGTTATCCCGCAAGGATGAGATTTTGCTGAGTTGCGCCGATCCGGAAGTAGAGCAGCGCATGAAAGAAGAAGTGGACAAGGTGCTGCGGACGGGCGACTCCGTGGGCGGAGTCTTCGAGGTTGTCGCTCACAACGTTCCACCCGGACTTGGCAGCTACGTGCAATGGGACGAGCGGCTGGATGCATTGCTCGCAGCAGCCGTCATGTCGTTGCAGGCGGTGAAGGGCGTGGAGATCGGNNTTTGCCGGCTTTACTCGCGCACGAAATAATGCCGGGGGCCTGGAGGGCGGAGTTTCCAACGGGCAGGAGATCCGGGTGCGCGGATATTTGAAGCCAATCTCCACGTTGCGGCGTCCGCTGCAGTCGGTGGATTTCGCGAGCCGCGAACCGGTGAAGGCGGCCTATGAGCGGTCGGACGTTTGCGTGGTGCCGGCGGCGGGAGTCGCCAGCGAGGCCATGGTTGCGCTCACATTGGCTCGCTGCGCCCTGGAGAAATTTGGCGGCGACTCGATCCGCGAGACCAAGCGCAATTTTGCGGGATACCTCGATCAACTGAAGAGATACTGAACAAGAAGATGATCTATCCAATTGTGAAATACGGCGACCCGGTCCTGGAGAAGCCGTCCGCGCCGATCACGAAGTTCGACGACGAGCTGCGGAAGCTGATCGAAGACATGTTCGAGTCGATGTACGCGGCGCATGGTGTCGGACTGGCCGCGCCGCAGATCGGCATCGCTAAACGGATTGCGGTCGTCGATGTGACGTTTAAGGACGACCCGCGGGCCAAACTGGTGCTGATCAATCCAGAGATCGTCAACAAAGAAGGCCGCCAGCGCGGCACGGAAGGCTGCCTCAGCATTCCCGAGTTTCGGGAAGAGGTCACGCGCCCGCAGAGAGTTACCGTGCGCGCGCAGGACATCAACGGCAAGTTTTACGAGCACACCGGCGAGGACCTGCTGGCGCGGGCCTTTGTACATGAGACCGATCACCTGAACGGCAAGCTGTACATCTCGCACATCAGCGCGCTCAAGCGGGATCTGATCAAGCGCAAGATCAAGAAACTGGTGAAAGCGGGAGAGTGGACGTAGGACAGGTCTCAGGTGTCCGGTGTCGGGTCTCAGGAACTTCTGTCTGGCGGAGACGCGGCAAGCCGCGTCTCTACGAAAGTCCTGGGACCTAACACCTGAGACCTGACACCTGATCCCCATGAATTTAGTTTTCTGCGGAACACCGCGTTTCGCCGTCCCGACGCTGGAGAAGTTGGTCGAGGCCGGGCATTCCGTGCCGCTAGTGGTTACGCAGCCGGACCGTCCTCGGGGCCGCGGGATGGAAGTAGCGGTCTCACCAGTCAAGGAAGCGGCGCTGCGGCTGAATCTTCCTGTTACGCAGCCGGACCGCATCAAGAACAACGACGATTTCAAAGCCCAGCTCATTGCGCTCAAGCCTGACGGAATCATCGTGGTTGGCTACGGGCGCATCATTCCGCAGTGGATGATTGACCTTCCCCGCCACGGCAATCTCAACCTGCACGCTTCTCTGCTGCCGAAGTATCGCGGCGCAGCGCCCATCCAATGGGCAATTGCCAGTGGAGAGTTGCTCACCGGCGTAACCACCATGCGGATTGATGCGGGACTCGATACGGGCGACATCCTGCTGCAGCGCGAAGTTCCGATTGCGTCCGACGATACCGCCGAGACGCTGGCGCCCGGATTGGCGGCGATTGGAGCCGATCTCATGGCCGAGACGTTGCGCGGACTTGAGAGCGGTTCGATTTACCCGGCGCCGCAAGATCACGCTCGCGCGACTCTCGCGCCAATCTTGAAAAAGGAAGATGGCCGGATCGAGTTCGCTCGAACCGCAACCGAGATTTTCAATCGCATGCGGGGATTTCAGCCGTGGCCGGGCGCTTACACCCTATTCAAGGGAAAAACTCTGCAAGTGCACCGGGTTCACCCTGCGGAGAATGCGGGAACGCTCGCACCGGGCGAAATCGCGGCAGAAGGAACTCGTCTTCTGGTGGGCTGCGGTCAGGCTACGGCTCTGGAACTGCTTGAACTTCAGGTGGAAGGCAAGCGCCGGATGTCGGCTGCGGATTTCATCAACGGTTATCGTCCTGCTCGCGGCGAGAAACTGGGACAATAGCGGTAATGCCTGTCTCTGCTGCCCGCGCTGCCGCGTTCGAGATTCTGCTCAGGGTCGAAGGCGAGCAGTCCTACGCTTCCGAGTTGCTGCATTCGAGCCGCTTCGCGACGCTCTCGGGGAGCGATCACGGGCTGGCCACGGAACTCGTCATGGGAGTGCTGCGCTGGCGTTCCCTGCTTGATCTACGCCTTGCGGGCGCTTCTTCGCAGAAACTTGAGCGCCTGGACGTGGAAGTCCTGATCGCGTTGCGTCTCGGCGTGTACCAACTGCAATTCCTTTCAAGAATTCCGGCGCGCGCGGCAATCTTCGAGAGTGTCGAACTGGTAAAAGCGGCGCGCAAGCGTTCGGCTGCGCCGTTTGTGAACGCGGTGCTGAGGAAAACTAGCGGCACAAGCCCGGAAGTAATCTTGGACAAAATCCGGGATGCCGGCGATCCGAAGAAATTGGCGGAAGGCTCGGCGCATCCTGAATGGTTGGCGGTGCGATGGGCTGAGCGCTACGGGCTTGAGGCCACGCGGCAGATCTGTCTCCACGACCAGGGCATTCCAGAGACGGCGATCTACGTTCGCGAAGGCGGTGCTGACGAACTCGCACGCGCGGGAGTTCGGCTTTCACCGGGACTGCTGGTGTCGAGTGCGCGGCGGGTAATCTCGGGCGACGTCACGAAGACGAAGGCATATCTTGAGGGGCGCGTTTCGATTCAGGACGAGGCGTCGCAGTTGGTAGCGCTATTGGTGGGTGGGGGGAATCGAATCCTCGACTGCTGCGCGGCGCCGGGCAGCAAGACTTCGCTTGTGGCGCAGAGAAATCCTGAAGCGGTGGTTGTGGCGTCCGACTTGCATCCGCACCGAGCGCGCCTGCTGCGCGATCTTGTCCGGCGACCCAATGTTCACGTCGTTGTAGCCGATGCGCGCGGATTGCCTTTCCCCGGAGGATTCGATCGCGTCCTCGCAGATGTTCCCTGCTCCGGAACTGGCACACTCGCCCACAATCCCGAGATCAAATGGCGGATCACGCCCGCAGATCTCGATGATCTTCAATCGCGACAGACTGCAATTCTGCGGTCGGCGCTCGACCAACTTGCGCCCGGCGGGAGGCTTGTCTACTCCACGTGCTCGCTGGAGCGTGAAGAGAATGAGGCGGTAGTGGAAGCGGTGCTGCGGGATGCGCCAGAATTCAAGATTGCCGATTGCCGGATAGAGTTGGAGCGGTTGCAGCGACCTGGCGAACTCGCTTGGAACGATATCGATTCCCTGCTCGCTGGTCCTCACCTGCGGACGCTTCCCGGGACGCATCCTTGCGACGGGTTTTTCGCCGCGATGATCGAACGCTATAGCTAGGTTAGCGCACTTCGAAGGTCACCGCGCTACCGGCCACGATTTTTTGTCCGGGCGCCGGATTCTGCGTGACGATCATACTGGCGGCGTTTGGTTCGGAAACGGGGGCTGGCGCAGTTTGAGCATCAGTCGCTGGCGCCGGACCGGACACCACACTGACTCTTCCCACCTTGACGCCCGCGTCTTGCAGCGCGAGCGTGACACTTCCCAGCGGCTGACCGATGAAGTTGGGCATCACAAATTCCGCCGGCTTCGGGCCGCCACTCACCAGTAAATTGATTTTGGGTGCGGAGACACCGCTGGCATTTGCCGGGGGGCTCTGCGAGATCACCTGGTCGGCGGGCGCGTCCGGCAGTTGGATCTGGGCCATCGATCCCAAATCGAGGCCGCGGCGCCGGATGTTCAGTTCCGCCACACGTTCGCTCTGCCCGGTCACATCGGGGATGGCAATCCGCTGCGGTCCCAGACTTTGCGCCACTCGGATCGCCCAGCCTCGCCGCACCCGGGCTCCGGGCAGGGGCACCTGGGACATGATTCTTCCTTCGGGAACGTCGGCGCTGTAATACTGCCGCTCGATCACAACCTGCAAGCCGGAGGGTGCGGCGTTGCGCGAGGCTTCCAGTGGAGTCATGCCGACTAATTTTGGAATTGTGACTTCGCGCCCGTGGATCGCGAAGCGCATGGCCGTGAGTGCAGAGACCAAGGCTACGGTCAGCAGAACGAGCGCAAGCAACAGCATGCGGAAGAACTTTCGCATTGCTGGGGATTATAGCTGGGGACCCGCCGCGTCGGGCTCAGCGTGATTTTCGGTGTCAGTTTCTACCCACTCATGACGACAGGCGTGGCACGTCCACGCCTTCTTGTGCACCGGCACCGGAACGCCCAAACCTGCGGACCCATAGGACCAGAATTTGTTTAGCTCCTGATAAGTCACATCCAGAGAACCACACGCCGGGCATTTCGGCTGTTCGTATTCCCCTACTCCTTCGATCTTGATCGTCTCTGGGATCGGTTGATTCAAAATCTCGTTTGCGGCGTCCACATCGTCAGGTTGCACCTTCAGTTTGATACCGCCGAGAAGGTTGGAATAGAACCAATCCAGGCGAATCATGTTGTCGTCGGCCAAGTGCGACTCAATGCCGGCTGACTCCAGACTGCTCTTAGCCATGAGCGCTTCCGGAAGGTCGCGGAACTTGCGAAGCGTAACCAGATCGTTGAGTTCGCAGACGTCGAACCCCGGATGTGGGGCGAGAGTGAGATTGAGGCCGCGGCGGCTGATCTCCGCTTCCAGAGCCTGATGCCCCTCGTCGCTGAGTTCGAAGCCGGTAGCGGCAAGCCGTGCCAGTTCCTCGTCGCTCTTTGCCGAGTAAACTCCCGCAATGCGTTTGTATTCCTCGTCCGAGTGTGGAGGAGAAACTTCTGGTTCGCGGGGTTCGGGATAAATGTCTATCTCTGGCGAGGTTAGATCAAGATTCCTGCGAGCGATCTCCGCCGTCAATGCCTCTTGGGCAATCGACGTCAGCGCGGCGCGGCCAAGCGCGACTCGCCGAAGTTCCTCAGCGGTCATCCGGGAGTAGACTCCGGCGATGCGCTCGCGTTCCTGCTCGGGCGTCGTCATCGCCGGACATGATACCGCGGAAGATTTAGTTACTGCCCGTGATTTCCCGAGGCCGCCGCTGCTTGCGCTTTCTGCTGTCCTGCCCAGTCGTGAATGCGAACCGAAAGCACGTCCAAGGGAAGCGCCCCGCCGCTGAGCACTTCGTCATGGAACGCGCGCAGATCGAACTTGTCGCCGAGTTGATCCTTGGCGTATTGCCGGAGCTTCAGGATTTCAAGTTGACCGATCTTGTAGCCGAGAGCCTGCGCGGGCCATGCCATGTAGCGATCGGTTTCGCTTTGCACACTCGGCTCATCGATGGAGGAATGGTCGTGGAAGAAATCGACAACCTGCTGCCGCGTCCAGTGTTTGTAATGGAAGCCCGTATCCACAACGAGGCGGATCGCACGGAGCATGTCATCTTCGAGGTGTCCGTAATAGCTGTACGGATCCTGGAAAAAGCCGGCCTCTTTGCCGAGCCTCTCCGAATACAATGCCCAGCCTTCGGTGTACGCGGTGTAGTACTCATGCTGGCGGAAGGGCGGCAGCTCGGGGAGTTCCTGCGCGATCGCAATCTGCAAGTGGTGTCCGGGGACGCCCTCGTGATAGGCCGTGGTCTCGACGTCCATCAGGCTGCGCTTGGCGAAATCGCCGGTGTTGACCATGACGTGGGCGGGCCTTGATCCATCCGG
>PMCH01000076.1:8978-10205 GCA_003154055.1 Acidobacteriaceae bacterium | reverse complement strand
CCACACCCAGCATGCGGCCTTCGATCTCCTTCACCTGGGCAAGCCCGATCTGGTGGATTTCCTCGGGCGTCAGGTTGGTCGTCGTGCTCTCTTTCACCCGGAACGCATAGCGTTCGGGACCGTCGGGCAATGCCCAAACTCCGGGCTCGATGCGGCCTTTGGGAGCATATTCGTCGCGCACGAACTTGGTGAAGCTGACATAGGCCGGGATGACGGAACCCGTGATCGCCGCTAATCCTGTTTCCCGTAAGCGCTTGCGATCTGCTTCGGGGATTGAGTCGGGGAACTTGTCGAACGGGCGGGCAAACGGCGATTGTTCGACCGGTGTCGTAGCGATCTTGTCGGACTGTCCCACGACCTGATCGAGCAGGATGCGGGGCGGCATCAGGCCCTCTGACATTCCCTTGCGCATCTGCACGACGTTCTGATCGAAGACGCGAGGAAATTGCTTCAGGCGCGCGATATAGTCGTCGTAGTCCTTGACGTTCTCGAACAAAAGAATGCCGACCAGTTGCGGCGCGTCGATATGGATGCCGTTGAACTGGTTGACCGGCATTTCCCAGGGTTTGAAGCGCGCACCGTCGAGTGCCATCTTCAGATCCCGTACCATCAACTGCTTGTTCAGAACCTCCTGCTCAGGGAACCCGGCCGTGTCGATCGCCTCGAAGCGGGTCAGGAAGCGCTGCGCCTGGACCAGGCTGTCGTCAATCGCCTGCTGCGAGAAGTCGTCCAACTGGTCGTTGTAGCGCTTATCGCCAAGGATCGAAGCATAGATCGGGCTCGTCCGGAGCGAGTACTCCCACTGCTCGTGCAGCAGATCGTTGAGCGCTTTGCGCCGCGCCTCGAGGTCGGCGGGAGAAGCGGTGAGCACAGATGGAAACAGCAAAGAAAGAGCAATCAGGCACACTAGCAATCGCATTCGGACTCCAGGATAAGCGTGTTGGTTCCGGGACAGACTACCCCACGGGCCGGTTTGTACTGTTAGACGAATACGGAAGCGGATGGTTATCAGTTCCGCTTGCCGGCGACAAGCGCTTACCGGCTGGCCAGCCCTCCGGTAATTTCGGCGCCGTCGATGGTGTACACGTGGCCGGTAATGTAGCCGGCGTCTTCTGAAGCCAGGAATGCGAACAGAGCAGCGATTTCTTCTGGCTGCGCGTGGCGGCGGAGTGGGACCTTGGCATTCACCGCTGCCAGCATTTCGTCGGTGTATTCAGCGCGCTGCAT
>PMCH01000076.1:0-8935 GCA_003154055.1 Acidobacteriaceae bacterium | reverse complement strand
CGGCGATAACCTTGTCCCATTCTTCCGGCGTGATGTCGAGAAAGTTGTGGCGAATGCTGATGCCGGCGTTGTTGACGAGCACATCCACACCGCCCATCAGGTGGATTGCTTCCGCAAAGGCAGTCTGCACCTGCTTCAGGTTGGTGACATCGGCATCGAGTACGCCGGCGAGATCGGGGAGTTCGTGATGGATGCGATGGCGGGCATCGGCGTCGCGGTCGAGCACGCACACAACCGATCCTTCATCGAGAAACCTTGCCGCAGTAGCCGCGCCGATGCCGCTGGCCCCACCGGTGATCAGGATCCGCTTTGCTTCCAGGCCCCGCACGCGCACCTCCGCAAAATAAAATCGGGCAGATCAGGATACCTGTCTGCCCGCGATCGTGAAAGCGGCTTCTAGCTCTTAGCTCCTAACTTCTAGCGAACGGCATCTAGTGGCCCACCTCTAATAGCAAGTGGTCCCTGAATTCTGCCGGAACTTTCACCGTTCCATTAGGCCCGGCTGTTACCGAACCGAAATCCTTTCCATCCGAGTAGTCCGTCGCCCGATAACTCCCCGGTTGCAGGCCGCGCAATTCAACTTCGCCCTTCCACGTTGCCGGGGTTGGGGCGAAGAAGGCGTANNGTAGAGATCCTTGAACTCGCCCTTGGAAAGCATCTTCTGGTTGTAGAGGCCGATCCATTTCTTCCAAACTTCTTCTTTGGCAGGAGTGAGGTTCACGGCCTTGAACTTCGGGCCGGGATCGGGCCAGACGAACTTCGTGCCCACGACTCCGCCGGTTCCAATCGTGGACGCAAAGTCGTCTCCAAACTCTTTCCAGTCGTTCCCCACTCTGCTCATTGCGGAAAGCTCGACATGATCGCCATAGACGGCCGAATCCGGCCCGAGCAGCGCCTTGTACATCTTGATCCGGCGGCGAACCTGTACTGCGCCCACTGGGTCGGCGGTCACCGCCTGGTCCATGAAGGGCAGCCACGCCAGGGATGGTGGAGTTCCGCACGGGCAGCTCTGCGTTACGCTTTGTGGTTTGAGAGCGCGGGTGGTCTGGAAAATTTCCTTATAGACGTCCCCCATCGCATTCACCGAGTCCTGCGGCGACTTGTGGTGATGCGCCGGGTTATAGCAGGCGGGGACGCTGTAAATATTATCGAGCTTGTGGCCGTCGTATCCCCAGTCGCGAATGAACTTCTCGGTCAATTGCTTGTGGTACGCCCGCACCTCGGGCAGTGCCGGACAAAGCACCGCAAGGTCGCGAACGATTCGAGCATGCTTGCCATTCTTGTCGAGGATCAGCCAGTCGGGATGTTCCTGCGCGACCTTGGACACGCGATACTTGTGTGACTCATATTTTCCCTGGCCATCTTCCACGCCCAGCGGCAACCACCACAGTTGCACTAGCATGTTTTCTTTGTGGAAATCATCCGCCATTTTCTTGATGGAGTCGCCGGGGAAGGTATCGCTGCGCGCATTCCAGTCGCCGTAGACATCGAACCAGCGATCGTCGAGCGTGGCCCACTTGATGCCCATCTCCTTCAGCTTGGGGATGGTGCCGAGCATCTGGGCGGGCGTGACGTTGAACTCGTATCCCCAGCCGCACCAGCTCACGTTGTAGGCTTCGCTCGAGGGCTTGGGCAGTTGCCAACCCTCCTTCTGCAGGACGGTAGACCAAATCCGCAGCGGCTCGTAGAAGTCTCCGGCAAACACGGCCACGAAATTACGCGGCGTTGAATACGTTTCCCCAGGCTGGAGAGAGGCGCCGGCGGCGAAATCAAGCTCGACATTCACCCGGCCGTCGGAATCCACCTTCGCGGGAATCGCGGTCGTAATCGGCAGCGTTTCGACGTGGCCGATGGCTTCGCCGACCTGGCCCGTCCAGAACGCCACCACCGGAATGCCGCCACCATAGCCGCCTTTCACCATCTCGCCCATCAGATTCGGTTGGGAGAAACCCTTCGTCAGTTTGACCACATCGTCTTTTCCCCAGTCGTAGCTGGCGCCGTGAAACGACCACATGTCCCAGGGCTGCGTTTTCTGGCCGGCGAGCTGCGCGCTCAGGCGATGGCGCTGGTCCACGTTCTTATCGATCTGCACCGCCGCGCTGCCGGTGTTCTTGTACTCCACCGTGCTAATCAGAATGTTGGGGAACTTGTCATAGACCTCAAGAGCCAGCAGGCGTTGCAGGTTCGTTCCCGAAGGACCGAGCGGGCGAGCGGGAATCTCCACCCGTTTTCCGACTCCCAATTTCCCGATTGCCTCCAGCACCTTTGCCTGCTGAAAATCGAGCGAGAAGTGGATTTCCTTCCCTCCGACCGCCACGTAGTCGCTGTCCGCGGCCGCGCCGACGCGCGGCTCGTCGAGCGAGAGCTTCTGGCCATCTTTGAGCAAGAAGGCCTGGACATAGCCATCGGGTAGCACTCTAAATTCGGTCGCGCTCGTCGTGAACACCACCGGGCCCCCATCATTCACCTCCACCTTGATGGTGGAGGGTTGAGTGGCGTCTGGATTGGCCTTCGCCTTACCCAGCGGCGATTGTGGCAGGTGGGAACAAGCCAGCAGTGTGAGCATCACACCGAGGAGAACGAATCTGAGTTTTTTGATGGTCACCGCGACCCCTTGTCGCCCTTCGGACGGGCGCTATGCGACTTGCCAAACTGTGTCGAGCACTGTTCCATCGACCCACTTCACCACGGCGCACGGACGATCGCCCAACTTCGGCCGGGCGGGTCTGCCGCCGCAAATCTTCTCAACTTCAGTCTTGATGTCCTGAATCGGCCGGATCGGCAGCTTCGATCCCTTCACGGCGTCCAGCAGATCGGTGCGCCGCGGATTGATGGCGATGCCGCGTTCGGTCACGATCACGTCAATCATCTCTGCCGGGCCGGTCAGTGTAGTGACTTCATCGACGATGACCGGGATGCGATCGCGGAACGATGGAACGGCAAGAATGGAACAACCGGAGAAAAGACAATTCTGCCATCCGCCGATCCCGTGGAGCAGGCGGCCGTCGGAGTGCGTCACCACATTGGCATTGAAGTTCGTATCGACTTCCGTGGCGCCGAGAACAACAGCATCCACCAGGGAAGCAAAGTTGCCTTTGCCGTGATAGTTGTAGGAAGTAAACGGCGAGGTGGCTACATGCCGCGGGTCGTTCGCCATGGAGCGTACGCCATCGAGGTCAAATGTCTGCCCGTCGAGGATGTAGTCGGTGAGGCCCTCCTGCAGCAACTCGACCAGGACTTTCGTCGAGCCGCCGCGAACGAAGCGCGCCTTGACGCCATCCTCTTTCATCATCTGCTTGAGGTATTGCACGAAAGCCAGCGCAATGCCGCCCGCGCCTGCCTGAAACGAGAAGCCGTTCTTCATGATTCCGGACTCGCGCAGGAACCGGGCGACGAACTCCGCAATACGCAGGCGATCGGGGGAACGCGTGATCTGCGTGGTGCCGGAAACAATTTTAGAAGGATCCCCGATGGATTCGACTTCCACGACGTAGTCCACGTTGTTGCCCTGAATCTGCCAGGGCACACACGGGAACGGCACGAGGTTATCGGTCACGACGATCACATGGTCGGCGTAGGTGGAATCGGCGAGGGCGAATCCGAGCGACCCGCAGGCCGACTTGCCGTGGGAGCCATCGGCGTTGCCGAAGAAGTCGGCGGTTGGGGCGGCGATCACAGCGATGTCGATGTGAACTTCTCCATCCTGAATCGCCTGCCAGCGGCCACCGTGCGAGCGCAGCACGCCCATGCCGCGCATTTTGCCCTGGGTGCAGTAGTCACCCAGGGGTCCGTTCATGCTGCCTTCGATGTGATGGATGACTTTCTTTTCCATTAATTCGATCGCGCCCTTTTGCGAAGGGAAAGAAGCGCTGGGAAACCACAGGAGATCTTTCACTCCGATCTTTGCGGCGGCTTCGAGGGCCATGAGCGCGACTCGGTCGCCGTCGCGCAGGTGATGATGGTTTGAGATCACCATGCCATCGCGCAGCCCACACTTGCGCAAGGCAGTCTCAAGATCGGGGAGACGCTTGTCGCCGCTGTCGGGATAATCCTTGCTCGATCGGATGGGCGGCGCCGCCTTCCGGCCACGAGGCTGATATTTTCCAACCCCCAGAAACGGGATCTGCGGGCGGCCGTTCACCATGGTGGGGACGCGGCGTCCGACCGCATTGTGCGCCAGTTCGACTCTCTCGCTCACTGGATGACTCCCATCGCTTTGGCGCGGTCCACCAGTTTCAGCGCCCGCTGCACCACCGGAGGATCAATCATTTTCGACCCGAGGCTGACCACTGCCAGCCCTTTCTGCTGAGCGTCCTCGAACGCGGCAACAATCTTCTGCGCCTTTTCGATCTCCGCCGCCGACGGCGCAAAGGCTTCGTGAACCACGCGGACTTGTCCGGGATGAATGCACCCCATGCCTTCGAAGCCCATGGCGCGCGAGGCTTCGCCCCAATGGCGCAAGGCTTCCATGTCCGCGACGTCCGAGAAAACCGAATCGATTGCCTGAATACCCGCCGCCCGCGCCGCATTCACCACGCGTGCACGTGCGTAGGCCGACTCGCGGCCTTGGGGAGTTTTCGCCATGCCGAGGTCTGCCGTGTAGTCTTCCAGCCCGATCGTCAGAGCCACCACGTTCTCACTGCTGGCAGCGACGGCGAACGCATTTTCGATCCCCAGAGCCGATTCCAGAATCGGCATGATCCAGATGGAACGGATCATTCCATGCCGCGACTTCATCTCGCCGATCATGCGGTCCACTTCCGCAACCTGTTGCGGATCTTCCACCTTCGGAATCAGGATCAGGTCCGGGCTTTCGCCCACGATCTCGGCCAGGTCTTCGAGGCCAAGGGGCAACTGGTTGATCCGCACCATGCGCTCGCAGGAGCCAAAATCAACCGCCCGCAGCGTGTTCCGCACCAGAAGACGGGCAACATCTTTTTCGTCACGATGGACGGAGTCTTCCAGATCGAGGATTACAGCGTCCGGCGAATGCAGCGCGGCGTTGATGTAATACTTGGGCTCCGATCCGGGCAGATAGAGCCGCGAGCGGCGCAGGCGATCTCTTTGGGAAGGGGCGGGGGGCGTGTGCTGCGCGGGGAGTGACTTCTTCCCGAGCGCCATCCCGGCGCGCCTAACGGCCGCTTCGATCCGCGCCGCGATGACGAAGGGTAGGGCCCCTTCGTCGTGAATTGTTAAGCGCGCGTGCTTGATGTCGAGTTCGTCGAGCACCTGCCGCGCCTGTTCCAGGATTGCGTCGCCATAGTACGGCGCAACTCGCGACTCCAGCGAAATTTCGACACCGCCGCTGTCGCGCGCTTCGAAGGCCACGTGCATATCCGAGCGGACGTCCTTGCCCCAATGACCGGCTTCGGAGGTACGCGGCGACTTGGGTTCGGCAGCGCTCATAACAAAACCTCTACCACGGAGGACACAGAGGAACGCGGGAATTCGCTGCCTCGGGTTCCTCCGTGCTCCTCCGTGCCCTTCGTGGTTATCTCAGTTTTTCTAGAATCGCATCCGTCATCTGTACAGTCGAAGCGGCGCCCTGACCGATGGACTTGGCTCCGCCTGGAATTCGCATCATATCGTAAGTCCGGACTTTGCCTTCTTTCACCACATCGGCAATCGCTTTCCGGATACGCTCGGCCTTCTGATCTTCGTGGACGTGGTCAAGCATCATGGCAGCCGACAGGATCATCGCAATCGGATTCACGATGGGCGGATCGAGTTCCGCATACTTCGGGGCGGAGCCGTGGGTCGGCTCGAAGACGGAAACATCATCGCCGATGTTCCCCGAAGCCGCAAAGCCCAGCCCGCCGATCAACCCGGCGAAAGCGTCGGAAAGAATGTCGCCGAACAGGTTCGAGGCCACAATGACGTTGTACTCCTCGGGGTTCTTGTTCAGCCACATCAATTGCGCGTCAATGTTCGTGGACCAGAGCGCGATGCCGGGATAGCCCTTCGCGATTTCCTTGGCGGTTTCTTCCATCATGCCCGAGGTTTCGCGGACAACGTTGGGCTTTTCACAAATGGTGACACCCTTGAAGCCGCGCCGCTTCGCATATTCGAAAGCTGCGGTGACGATACGCTTACAGGCATTCTTCGTGATGATGCGGCAACTGACGGCGAGTTCGGGGCCGGGTACTTTGGCGAATGCCTTGAACCGGGGATGGCTATTCAGGGCGGCGCGCACGTTGTCGGGAGGATTCGTCCACTCCACTCCCGCGTACATGCCTTCCGTTCCCTGCCGGAAAACGGTGGTGTCAATGCGGGGCTCATCGAAGCCGCCATCTGCTTTCTTGCGGATGTAATTCAACGGATTGCCAGTGAACCCGATACATGGACGCATGCAGATGTCCAGGTTGAACGTCTGGCGCATGGTCACGATCGGCGAGTAATAGACGTAGCCCTTGCCCTGTAGTTCGGGCTTCAGTTCCGCCTGCGCAGCCTTGTTCGGCTTCGAGGTGATTGCTCCGAAAAGGCCAAGCTTGTGCTTTTTCAGCAACTCCATGGTGCGCTCGGGGAGAGCGTTGCCCTGGCTGCACCAGCAGTCCCAGCCGATGTCGGCGTGGATGTACTCCGCGTCGAAGCCGACGGCTTTCAGAACCCGCAACGACTCGGGCAGAACCTGGTTTCCGATGCCGTCTCCCGGCATGGTGATGACTGTGTATTTCGCCATGAATACTCCCTTTAAGATCTAAACCCTTAACCACAGAGGACACAGA
Source organism: Acidobacteriaceae bacterium (assembly GCA_003154055.1). Lineage (GTDB taxonomy): Bacteria > Acidobacteriota > Terriglobia > Terriglobales > Acidobacteriaceae > Acidiflorens. Next base: position 2,210 of record PMCH01000076.1, on the reverse strand, counting down.
GGTCACAGGGGACTTCCTGAAATCCAAATGTTCAAGCGGCGCCTAATCGCTTCGCCACTAAATTCTCCACTCCCCCCGCGATCACCAGCGACTGCGGCACGCTACCAAGCGCTGGGAACGTGAACTTTTCGCCTCGCCACGTGATGGTACTCGCGGTGAAGTCGATGTCAATCTCGTCACCGGGAATGATGGTCTTTTCTTTGGCTGCGATCTCTTTCGCAAACTGATCCCGTACCCGGACTACAAAATCCGGCACTTCGATGCACAGGAAACCATTGTTAAACGCGTTGCGCAGGTAGGTCTGCGAAAAGCTGGCCGCGATCACCAGAGGGATGCCTTTCGCTTTCAGGCATGTGACTGCCTGCTCGCGGCTCGATCCGGTGCCGAAGTTGAACTGGCTCACGATCACGTCGCCGGATCGGGTGCGCCCGGCAAATTGCAGATCGTAGTTTTCCATCACGACTTTCGCCATCATCTCCGGCGTCATGTCGTCGCGGTAGGTGTAGTCCTTGCTGTAGATCGCATCGGTATTGACGTTGTCCTGCGGCATGAAGACCAGGCGACCCTTCACGCGCTGCGGGAAACCCGGGAGGATCTCGACCTTTTCCGCGCCACCCGCGGCCGCGCCCAACTCGGTGTATTTGCGCTCGGGAGCTCCGGACCTGAATTCATGCGGCCCGCGAATGTAGCCCGCAACGGCGGACGCTGCGACCACTTCAGGGCTCGCGAGATAACATTTCGCATCGCGCGATCCCATGCGGCCCTTGAAGTTCCGGTTGGTGGAGGAGATGCCGACTTCGCCCGGTTCGAGCAGGCCAACGCCCAGCCCGATGCACGGCCCGCATCCGGGCGGCAGCGGGTTCGCGCCCGCATCCATCAGCGTTTGCCACGTGCCGCGCTTCTCCGCTTCTTCCTGCACCCACTTGCTGGCTGCGCTGAGGTAAAACTTCACGCCGGCGGCAACTTTCTTGCCCCTCAGAACTTTCGCCGCCGCTTCCAGGTCTTCTACTCGTGAATTCACGCAGGAAATCAGATACGCCTTGTGGACGGCGACCTTGTTCTTCTCCATCTCGGCGAGCGACTGCATCACCTGCACCGAGTCTGGTCCGGAGACGTGCGCCGTGACCTGGCTGAGGTCGAGCACGATGCGAGCGGCGTACACGGCGTCGGCATCTGGCGCCGGTGGGTTCTTTTCCCAACTCTCAATATCTTTGTCGGTGAAGCGCTCCACACCCATTGCTTTCAATCGCTGGTATACGTTGCGCATGTAGGCGATTGTGATCGCATCCACCGGGAACCATCCAACCAGCGGGCCCCATTCGGTGGTCATGTTGGAGATGGAGAACCGCGCGTCCATCGAAAGCGAAGCTACGCCTGGGCCAGCGAACTCGACCGCCGCGTTCAGGCACTCATCGTGGTTGTAGAGGCCGCAGAGCGTGATGATGACGTCCTTGCCCGTGGCGCCTTCCGGTAAGTGACCTTCGAGCACCACCTGGATCGAACGCGGAACCTGCCACCAGAACTCGCCGGTGGCCCAAACTGCGGCAGCGTCCGTGCGCACGATGGGCGTGCCAATCGCGCCCAGCGCGCCGTACATGTTCGAATGCGAGTCGGAGGCAACCACGAACGACCCGGGCACCACATAGCCGCGTTCCACCATGATCTGGTGGCCAATGCCGGACCCGGCGGGATAGAAATCTACGCCGTGCTCTTTGGCGAAGGCTTCGATCGCGCGGTATTTCTTCAGGTTCGACTCGTCCTTGTTCTGGATGTCGTGGTCGAGCGCAAATGTGAGTTGATTCGGATCCTTGACTTTCTTCGCGCCGATGCCTTTGAACTTGCTCATGACCGCCGACGTGTTGTCATGCGTCATGCAGCGATGCGGCCGGATGGAGAGAAAATCTCCGGCCCGCAGTGGCCGCTTCGGGCCTTCCGCCATGTGTTTCTGTGCGATTTTCTCAACGATGGTCTGACCCATGGTGAACTCCAACTCACTCAGCTTTTTCGCTTCAACTCGAACGCCAGGTACATCAACTGCCCAATATGGTGGTGCAGATGCGTCGCGCACTGGAGCAGCATGTCGAATCGGTCGCGAGCATCGGCGCCCACCGCTGTGTATGGCTTCGACCAGTCTTCGGGCGACTGGGTGCGGATCGTCTGCAATACCATCTCAGTCGCGGCGTCAAACTTTTTCAGGACTGCGTCTTTCG
>PMCH01000116.1:19845-34729 GCA_003154055.1 Acidobacteriaceae bacterium | reverse complement strand
ATTGTTATGGAATCAATTACACCAACTACCGCCGCGTCTCAATGTGAGCCTGTTCAACCGGAGAACACAGGAAAGTTCGAAAATCGTCTGCTAGGGCCGACCATTCTTTTCCATTCTTTCCATCAGGCACTTCAACGAGCGAAGTTCTGCTCGCCGCCATTCCCGTTTGCAGGCTCTCCTCGCGTGATTTTGGCTACGTCCCTCAGAAACGGCCTTACGCAAATCGGGCATTGCGCCCGAGCAATTTGACAAGCGGCAGCGTGGGGCATAGAAAGTTGGCGGACGAACCTGGCGCACAAACCAATTTCATCGGAGAGGAATTATGTCCCGTAACGTCATTCGAAACGTCGCTCTCTTTTCCCTGGCTTTTGCCATCCTGGTGTCCAGTCGCGTGCATGCCCAGGCGGGCAAGCCGGCAACTGCCTCAATTCAACCCTTCCTTGGCCGCTGGGATCTGACCCTGAAGGCGCCGGACCGCGAGTATCCCTCATGGCTGGAAATCAGCGAGAAGGACGGGATGCTGACCGCCCAGATGGTCAGCCGTTGGGGAAACGCCCGGCCTCTTCCACGGATTGAATTGTCGGACGGTCGCCTCACCTTTGTCTCTCCCAAGGAAGAAGAGGATCGGAAAGACGACATGGTGTTTGAAGGCAAGCTCGCCGGGAACACCCTGGCTGGCACCACCACCGGACAGGATGGCACTCCNNAAAGCGTGGAAGGTTGTGGACGGGACCCTGGTGAGCCCCGGACACGGGCCCGAAATCATCAACGGCCAGAAATTCCGGGACTTCAAACTGCATGTCGAGTTCAACTGCGCCGCCAATTCCAACAGCGGCGTCTACTTGCGCGGCCGTTATGAAGTTCAGGTGGAAGACAACTCGATCCAGGAACCACCCAGTCACCATACCGGCGGGGTGTACGGTTTCCTGGCTCCATCGCCCGAGATGCCGCGCAAACCGGGGGAATGGCAGACATTCGACATCACCTTCGTTGGAAGAATGATCACGGTGGTTCAGAATGGAAAGACGATCATCGACAACCAGGAAATCCCTGGCATCACCGGCGGTGCGCTCGACAGCGACGAAGGACTGCCGGGTCCGATTTACCTTCAGGGCAGTGAAGACGGGCACGTTGCTTATCGGAGCATCGTGATTACCCCGGCAAAGGAGTAGTTTGGATTTGGCCGGCGAAACGACCACAGCAGTTCTAATAAAATAAGGACGGCCAGGAGGCCTCATGAAGAAAACTTCTTTTTCACGCCGTGAATTCCTTGGAGTCGGTGCCGCGGCGGCGGGTGCTTCGCTGGCGGCGAACAGCATTCTGCTCAGCCCCGAACCGCTGTTTGCCTCGCCGCTATCCGCGGCCAGTGACCGCGTTCGCTTCGGAATCATCGGCATTGGCATGCAGGGGAATTGGTTGCTCAGTTCCGCCATCGACTTGCCGGGGGTCGAATGTGCCCGGGCTTGCGATCTTTACGACGGGCGACACACCCTGGCCCGTGAAATTACGTCCAAGCCGGATTTGCCGGTTACTCGCCGCTACCAGGATCTGCTTGCCGACAAGAACATCGATTGCATCATCGCTGCGGTTCCCGATCACTGGCACAAGCAGATCGTGGTGGACACCGTCTCCGCCGGTAAGGACATCTACTGCGAGAAGCCCATGTCGCACACCGCTGCCGAAGGTGCTGAGATGGCGGACGCGGCCAAGCGCACCGGCCGCATCGTGCAGATCGGATCGCAACGGGTCAGTTCGCTGATCTGCAAGAAGGCTCGGGAAATGGTGGCACAAGGCATGATCGGCGATCTGATGATGGTGGAGGGCTGGCTGGGGCGTAACGATCCGACCGGTGCCTGGGAATATCCGCCGCCGTTCGATCTCTCCCCGCAGAACCTCGACTGGGATACCTGGCAGGGAACCGTTCCCAAGCGGCCCTTCAGCCCCGAGATTTTTGCGCGCTGGCGCTGCTGGAAGGAATATGGCACTGGCGTTGCCGGCGACCTGCTGGTTCACCTGATCAGCGGCATGATGTTCGTTCTCAACTGGAACGAGCCCCCGAAGCGTGCCATGGCAATGGGTGGAATCCTTCGCTTCAAGGACGGCCGCAACATGCCCGACGTTCACGCGAGCTTGTTTCAGTACGGCGAGATTCCGGTTTACATGCGCCTGAACCTGGGTACCGAGATGCCGGAGACTTATCGCTTCCAGGGTTCCAAAGGCGTTCTGGAAATGAACGAGTTCGGCCTCAGCTATACCCCGCAGACCGGCAAGGACTCAGGGCCCAGTTATTACGACGGCAGTTTCCCCCACGCCATGCGCGAGGAGTACGAGAAGAAATGGCACGAGGAAAACAATCCGAAACTCGGACAGGAACCGATGCCGGAAACGGTTTCCTTCAAGGGACCGGACTACGACGACGTGAAGCCTCACCTGTGGAATTTTTTCGAATCCGTGCGCTCGCGCAAACCGGTGGTTGAGGACGCGCTGTTTGGTCATCACGCGGCCCTGGCTTGCCACATGGCGAATGAGTCGTACTTCCGCCAGCAAGCCGTGCAGTGGGATGCCGGGACGAGAACGATCAAGGGCTGACCGCAGCCCGCGGGACCGGCGCCGTGCACAGGAAGTGTCCGGCGCCGCTGACTTCCCCCGCCTGGCACCCGGGCGGCTTACTTCCATTCGAAAGTGGTTACGGATTGCGCCGGCAAGGTGTAGTTGAAGGTGGTGCCCTTCCAACTCACGGTGAATGCCTGCGTTGTGCCGCTCGCGTTCAGCACAAACAGAACGATGGACCCGTCTGGGTTCTGGAAGGCAACGTCCTCAATGCTCCCGGCGCCAAAAGTAGTGGAGTTGATGCGCCGCGCTCCCGGGACCACGAACTTACCTAGATGCCCCAATACGTAGTACTCGATGTTGCGCGTGATCGTTGCTGGGGATGCGCTGGTATCAATGGTCACGATGCCTCGGCAGTGTGGGCAGCCACCATTCGTCGGCCCGGAGTTCTGGTCCAGGGCGAGGTTCCACAGCGAAACGCTGCGCGCCCAGTTGCGCGTCGCGCCGATCATCAGATGTTCTGAATTCCACACCAGGTCACCGGCGAAATTCGAGCCCACTGTCCCCGAGCATTCGGTGAACCAGAGATCCTTTCCGGGATAAGCAGCCTCGACCGTGGACTGCGCGCTGACATCTCCCGCATAGCAATGGAAGGCAGTACCGGCCACATAGTTCCCAGCCGGACTGCTGAGGATCGTTTCCGGGTAGGAAGTGTTGTCCCAGTTGTGCTCGTACCCGAAAATCTTGACCTGGCCCAGTCCGGCGCTGTTCAGTGCGGGGCCAAGGTGATTGGCAATGAAATCGGACTCGTCCGCTGCGCTGACATATTCGCTCGGATAGGAAGTCGTCGAATTCAGCGGCTCGTTCTGTACCGAGATCGCATAAGTTGGGATCCCCTGCTGCTGATATGCCTGCAGATACTTCACAAAATATTGCGCCAGGCTGGGATAGTAGGCGGCGATAGTGCTCCCGCCATTCATCGACTCGTTCGTCTTCATCCAAGCCGGGGGACTCCACGGCAACGCGACGATCTTTACCGCGGGGTTCACCGTCCGTGCCTGGGACAGCAGGGGAATGATGTAAGCAGTGTCATGTGAGATGGAGAAATTGACCAGGCCAGGGTCGGTTTGTCCGGCGGCAACATCGTCGTAGCTGTAATTGCCGCCCACCGCGAAGTCGCTGGCGCCCATCGGTTGGCGAAGAAAACTGATGCCAATGCCTGCCGAGGGACTGAACAGCTGCTGCATGAGTGCTGCCTGCTGTGAGGAATCCAGCTTGTTCCAGATGAGCCACGCGGAGGAGTCAGTCAGCGATGCGCCGAAGCCATCCATCTGCTGAAACCGCGTGTTCGCATCCACCGCGATGACCAGCGCGTTCTGACTTCCGCCCTGCCCGAAAGATACCGTGGGCTGCGGCGCGAGCAGTTTGGCTTGGTCTCCGGTGGTCATGACCACCTGTACGTTCGGCCCGGTCTGTGTGATGGGCGGAGCCGATTTGTCGCCGGGGCACGCCACGAAACAGAGGGTCATCGCCAGGAGAGCCAGAACGGCCAGGGGCGCAACCGAGGCACGGCTTCCAGGCTGGATATCGGATGAGCGATCGGACCTAGTCATAATTAGAAGACCAACCTTCAAGACCAGACCAACGTTGTGACTGAGTTGTTGTCCAGAGCGACATCCGCTTTCATCTCGCCGAGTCGCAATACCACCGATCGCGCAGCTCCCGAGTTGGTCACGACCAGCACTCGTTGTCCGTCCGGATTCTCGAAGGCTACATGATCGACTCCGGGCAGAATGCCGCGCGAATCAAAACGTCGTGCGCCCCGGCGGATCATCCGGGAGAAGTGCGCGAAAGCCCAATATTGGCCGCTGCGTGTGATCTCCCTGGTCTGGGAGTGAATGGTCACCAGGCCGCCGCAGGGGAAGGGTCCAATATTCGGACGCCCCTGTTCATCGAGCGCCAGGTTCCAGGCAGTCACCGAACTGCACCAGTTGCGCACTGCTCCGGCAAAAATCTGTCCCCATGCCGCCCAATCGGTCTGATAGTTGGAACTCGTGTAGTCGGGGCCACCCTCGGTCCAGTGCATGTCGGCGTCGGGGTGCGCCTCGTGGACCCTGCTCGCCATCTCCGGATCGCCCATGTAACCATGCCAGGCGACGGAGTTGGAATATTTCCGAAGGACCTTATCATCGAGTTCGCAGATTGCCCGCCCCCACAAGTTGTAGTTGTGGTCGAGGATCCATATCTTCGTCGAAAGCCCGCTTTGCTCAAGAAGCGGCCCCAGATGCCGTCCCACGAACTCAATCTCGTATTCTTGCGGCCAGATGCACGCCGGCATTCGCCCATCCTGATCGGTGTCCACTTCGTTCTGGGGAGTGACCGCTTGAATGGGAACGCCCGCCTCGGAATATGCCTGAAGGAATTTCAAGAAATACTGGGCATAGTTTGGCAGGTAGCGGCGCCGCATCGATCCGCCCAGCGTTGATCCTCCCGCCTTCATCCAGCCCGGCGGACTCCAGGGCGAAGCGAAGAGAAACAGATCCGGATTCAATCCCCGGGCCTGGCGCAACATGGGAAGGATGTACTCGCGGTCGCGGTCAATCGAAAATCGTTTCAGTTCAGGGTCCGGCTCTCCTTCGTCGTAGCTGTATGCCTCGGTGGAGTAGTCGCTCGCCCCGATACAAGTCCGGCACACATTCAACCCCATTTCCGACGGGTGAAACAAATCGTGAAACAGTTGTTCGCGGGCTGGGGGCGAGAGTTGGTTGAACATGTAGCAGGACGCGTCGGTGAAGGCTGCACCGAAGCCCAGAATCTCCTGGAATCTTCTCTCTGGGTCCAGGCTGATGGCGGCTTCCCGCGAAGTGCCGGGGGCCGATTGCCAACGAATGGAATCACCCCGGGCAAAGCGCAGCTTCTCGCTGGTAACCCAGGACGTGATTTCCCCAATGGGCAGGGCCAAGCCGCTTGCCAGCGAAGGGATGTATCCCACGCTGGTTGCGGCCAGCAATCGCACGGAGGATGATTTTAGGAATTCCCGTCTCGTCTTTCCGGACATCGGGTCACCCACACAGTTTAGATAACTTGTTCCACTCTCGCGGAACCTTCAGTCGCGCTTTGACGCGGGGTCGACTGGACCTCGCTTTCGGCGGGGCCGTCGTCTCGCGGACCATGAATTCGGGAGCAACGGCGACCTCCGGGCAGTTCTTGAGCCCCTCCACACGCTGGATCAAAATGTGCGCAGCTGTCTCTCCCATTTCACGGAGGGGCTGCCGAATTGTAAAGAACTAAAGCGGTTTTGTTGCGAACGGTCGTGACTTGTATCACTGACGGGTGCGGGGAAAACCTTGGCTAGCTTCTTGACGATGGCGGTATGCGCCAATCGGCGATTCGCGTTCTCCCCGCGCAGCACCTGCGACTCGGCACGGTTGAGAGCCACAGCGACGTAAATTTCGGCTGCCTGTGTGTAGTAAGAAGAATCCAGCGCACCATTTTCCACGCGGGCAAGCAATTCGACTGCCCGGAACCGGGGAGCGATCGCCCGCCAACGCGCCCACCGACATGCAAGCGATCGCCATTGCCAGAATCGAAAACCACCTCACTTTCATGCACAAGGTCCTTCCCGAGCCAGACATCCGAGTAGCTTAAACGGAACCTTGCCCTCCAAGCTCGTCCCCACATGTTCCGTCAATGCGCGTATCATTTTTCAGGGAAATGGGGGGCCGGTAAACGCGATGCTGTTGGCCGTTGCTTTAGATGCCCAGCAACGAAAAAAGCGACGGCAACTTGTCGCGACACCGTCTGGACTGACTTTAGTCACTCCCCGGGAGCGCCGAAACATACGAAGCTCAGCCGGGTTAGAAAGTAACGAGGCACTTTGCTTGGAGGCACAAATACCATGAACCGCCTGCCGAATTGGATAAAGTTTCTCTGCGGAGCAGTGATCATCTCCTCTTTATTTCTTCCCGTCCGCGCATGGGCCGACGACGATGAGGATCCGCCTGCCCGCGTTGCTCGCATGAACTACGCCCAGGGTTCGGTCTCATTCCAGCCCGGCGGAGAAGGGGATTGGGTCGAGGCCGTTCCCAACCGTCCGTTGACGACGGGTGACAACCTGTGGACCGACAAGAATTCGCGCTCGGAACTGCACGTGGGTTCCACGGCCATCCGGTTGAGCAGCGAGACCAGCCTGACGTTCCTCGCCCTCGACGACCGCTCGATTCAGCTACGGCTGGCTGACGGAACGGTGATGTTGCACGTGCGCCACCTCGACGATGACGACACCATCGAAGTTGATACTCCCAACCTGGCGTTCCAGATCCAGCGCAATGGAGAATACCGCGTTGACGTCGACGCAGACGGGCACACCACCACCGTGGATGTGATTCAGGGTCGCGGCGAGGCGATCGGTGGTGGACAGAACTACACGGTCGTTGCGAATCAGGAGGCCATATTCAGCGGAGACGATGAGCTGAGCTACGACATCAATCAATTGCCGCGGCCCGACGCTTTCGACAATTGGGCCCTGGAGCGTGACCGTCGCGAAGACCGGGCGGACTCAGCGAACTACGTTTCCCGCGAAATGACCGGCTACGAGGATCTGGATGATTACGGCCGCTGGAGCTACACGGCGAACTACGGCCCGGTATGGGTGCCCACGCACGTTGCAGTTGGCTGGGCGCCGTATCGCTACGGTCATTGGGTCTGGGTCGCGCCCTGGGGATGGACCTGGGTCGACGATGAGCCCTGGGGGTTTGCCCCTTTCCACTACGGGCGCTGGTGCCAGGTGGGTGGAGGCTGGGCGTGGGTGCCCGGACCGGTGGTGATCCGTCCTGTATACGCGCCGGCGCTGGTCGCTTTCGTCGGAGGAGGTGGGGGATTCCATTTTTCCCTCTCTTTGGGCGGTGGTCCCGGCGTGGCATGGTTTCCGCTCGGACCCGGTGAAGTTTTCGTTCCCGCGTACCACGTGAGCCGGGGGTACGTAAACCAGGTGAACGTGACCAATACGGTGGTGAACGTCACCCGCGTGACGAACGTTTACAACTACTACACGGTGAACAGAAACACGAACATGACTCGCATTACGTATGCGAACCAGGGCGCACGCAATGCCGTCACCGCGGTGTCGCGTGAGACCTTTGTGAACGCGCGTCCGGTGGCGCGGAATGTTGTGCAGGTGCAGCAGCGGGAAATCGAACAGGCGCAAGTTACACACGAGACCGGGGTTGCACCCGGGCGTCCCAGCGTGATCGGGACCGGACGGCCGACCCGGATCGCGCCGCCTTCCGCTGTGGCGAACCGCCGCGTAGTGACGGAGCGTACTCCTGCGGCGCCGACCGTGCCTCTGTCTCAGCGGCAAGATCCGTTGGTGGCCCGGCCCTCACGGCCGGTGACTCCGATGGCGAATCGGCCGGAGGCTGGGAATGATCGTCCGAACCCGCCCGTGACGATGGGGAACAAGCCCGCTCGTGACAATGAGAATGATCGTCCCAACCCGCCTGCGACGATGGGGAACAAGCCCGCTCGCGACAATGAGCGTCCCAATCAGCCTGCACCCCGGCCGGAATGGACGGCCCCGCGCCCACAAGGCACGCCGGCAGTGCCGGTTCGGCCCGAGTCGCAGCGCCCTGAGCCTCAGCGGCCCGAGGCCTCGCGTCCGGAGGAGCCGCGCGCGCCGGAGATGCGCAATCCTCAAACGCGCAATGAAGATCGCTCGCAGCCCGAGTCGCCGCATCCGCTCACGCGACCCGCGCCGCCCGTGCAGCCCAAGAGCGATAGACAAGCGCAGGACCAGGAAACCAAGCAGCACCAGTGGCAGCAGCAACGGGAAAGGCCGACGCCTCCCCCCAAGGCAGAGCGTGCGCCTCAGCCCAAACGGGAGGAACCATCCAAGCCCAAAAAGGACGAACCGAAGGGGTCGAAACCAAACTAGGCTTGGACAAAGGGTCAGCAAAGAGCCTCGCTCGCAGAGAGCGGGGCTTTTTGTGCGCGTGGCGCGCAGAATCTGCCAACTCTGAACTGGCCGTGCCCCGTTGCCGTCAATGGGCGTTTACTTTGTGTCGAGTTCTTCCCGGAGCGCGCGGCTCAATTCGGCTTGGCGGTCCGGGCTCAGCTTCACCCCGCCAGACGTGAGATAGAGGACGTCGATTGCCATCTGCCCCTCGGTCTCGATCAAGGCGATCTCGATATTGCATTCCTGTCTTGAGATCTGGGAGCACATCTTGTAGAGAAGTCCCGGCCGGTCCTGGGTCAGGACCTGCACCAAGGTGCTGTGGGCGGAGCAATCGTCGTCGAACTCGATTTGGGTTGAGATCTTGACTTTGGTGCCGCTGAGCTTTTCCGATCTGAGCCGGTCCTGCAGCATGCGCGCAACGTCAGCCTTCCCACCAATCACTTCAACAATGCTCTTTTTCAGACGTTCCCACTCCGGCAGATTCAACTCCAGCGTCCGGAAGCGATCGGTGAAATAAAACGTATCGACAACCACTCCGGCGCCATTCGAAAACGCGTTCGCCTTGACGATGTTCATTCCCCACGCGGCCAGCGCTCCCGACACCGAGGCGAACAGGAACGGACGGTCGGTGGTAATCAACGCCAGTTCATACCAGTGACGCACCTGCTTCAGGCTCAACTGGATTGGTTCCTGGCCCAGTTGCGCCGCCATCTCCGCATGCATCAGCACATCGCTGGCTCCGTGGATGCGCAGATAACGCTGCGGCAAGCCTTCCAGAAAGTTGTTGATCTTCTTCCCGGCCACCGGAGCGAGTGACCGGAGATGTGCCAGGTTTGAGCTGTGCTCTTCCGTGTGCACGCGCTCGTCAGCGCTCCGGCTCAGATAGTTGGTGGACGCAATGTACAGTTGCCAGAGGCTGTCCGCCTTCCAGGGCGTCATGGCCTCCGGATTAACCGCCTTGATGTCGGCGAAGGTCAGCAGGCACAGCATCTTCAATCGTTCCGGCGCTCCGACTTTTTCCGCAAACGACTTCACGTTCGCCGGGTCAAACACATCCCGCCTCATCGCCGTCGACATCTCCAGGTGGCTTCCCACCAGATACCTCAGGGTTTCGCGATCCGCCGGATCGAGGTCCAGGCGCTCAGCACAAGTGTCGGTCAGTTCCAGGCTGCCTTCGACGTGATTGTCTCCCGGTAACGCCTTGCCGGAATCGTGGAGCAGCAACGCCAGGTACAGCAGTTCTGGCTGTTCGAGTTCACCCAGTAACTCGGCGAATCGCTTGTCCCACTCTGACTTGGACTCTTTCAGCCGGTGCAGGTGCTCGATGGCCAGGAAAGAGTGCTCGTCCACCGTGAACCGGTGGTAGAAATCCCGAACCACCAGGGCTTCGATCCCCTTGAGTTCCGGCAACAGGAGCGGCAACAAGCGAAGCGCATTCATGGCTCGCAGCGCGTCGGCTGCGTGCGGCTGCACCAGCGTTTCCTGCAAGTAGAGCCATAGCTCGGCACCGCGCGGCGGGGTTGCCGCCAGCGACGGAAGTGCCTGTTCAATCTTGTACTCCGTGGTTGTGCTGAGCTTCACGCCTTGTTCCGCTATGAAGTGAAACAGCCGCAGCAGCATCTCTGGATTCTCCAAGGTGCCGGGCTGTTGCAGGAACACGAGTCCATCCACGACGGAAAAGTCCGGGGTTGAGACCCGCGATTTCCAATTCTGCAATTGGCGGGACAAGGACGACCACGCCGCCGGGATCTCCTCCAATAGCTGCGTGCAAACGCGGTGCACGGCCCGCGCATGCCCAAAATAGAGCCGCATCCAGTCCGCAGCGGTCGCGACCTCGGCATCGGAAGCACCGATCTTCCTGGCGGCCGCTTCATCTTGCGCCTCCCAACTCAAATTATTGTCGTGACGGCCGTGCCGGAAGTGGAGGAAGCATCGCACCGACATCTGAAAATCCAATGCGTCTTCGAGCGGCCTGCGCGAGGAAACCGGCAACAGAGTTTTCGGGTCCGGCCACGTCCGCAACTTCTCCATGGCCGAGATCAACGCCAGCCAGTATGCGACGTTGTAATCGCGCAGCCCGCCGGGTCCGTCCTTCACGTTCGGCTCAAGATGGAAGACGGTGTTGCCGAATTTGTGATGGCGCCCCCGCGTAATCTCGCCCAGGTTCTGGATCAGGTTCTTGCACTCGCGCGCCACCAGGCGGGGAACGACTTTCTCGCGCAGTCGTGCGAACAGATCGCGATTACCAGCCAGGTACCGGCAATCCAGCAGTGAGATGGCAAATTCGACGTTGTTGGGATCAAAACGCTCGCACTCGGCCAAGGTGCGCGTGGCCGGGCTGAGTTTCAGCTTCAGGTCCCACAATTCCTGGGAAAAACGGCGGATGGAGTCCTTGAAGTCGTTTTCAGAGCCACTGCCGGCGTGCAGGAACAGCAGATCAATATCAGAGTGGGGAAACAGCCAGCCTCGGCCAAATCCGCCGGTGGCGACCAGCGCAAAGTTCTTGGGCCCTTCCGGGTCAGGAGAGATGGCCTCATTCCAAAGGCGCAGCAAGATGGTATCGACAACTGAGGTTCGCCGGGCGACAGCGACGCTGCCCTCGCCGGTCACGGAAAATTCCTGCTCAATACTCGCGGATTCCCTGGCGTACAGATCCCGCAATTTGCTACTGGCGATGGCCACGGTGTTCATTCCGATGACGGTCCCTCCGACCGCGAAATATTTCTGGCGGAGGAGGGAGGTCGATCTCCGCTGTTTCCAAAGCCATGTTCGCGGCGATGCGCCTAGAGAGCGCTGCCACCACGTTCCTCGTTGCGAATCCGGATTGCGTCGTCAATTCGCGAGAGGAAAATCTTGCCGTCGCCAATCTTGCCCGTGCGCGCCGATTTGACGATCGCCTGAACAGCTTTCTCCACCATGTCATCGGCCAGCACGATCTCAAGTTTTACCTTGGGGATCAAGTCCACCGTATACTCGCGTCCGCGATAAAACTCCGTGTGCCCCTTCTGCCGGCCATGTCCTCTGGCTTCGTAAACCGTCATGCCCTCGACACCCACCTCGTGCAGAGCGTCCTTTACGGCATCCAACGTTGAGACCTGAATGATCGCTTCGACTTTTGTCATTGTCGTCCGTTTCGTGACTGCCCGTCCCGGCACCCATGCAATCACTACGCCTGCGAATTGGTTGAGCAACTGGTGCGCGTTACCCTCCAGCGGCCCCGACGCAAGTGTATTCCCTTGAGCATCCTTGAAGATAGGATTCACCGCGCTCGAAGCGGAGACGGACCTTTCCCATTGAGAGATGCTGACTCCTCACTCCACTGAAGGGTCCGTACAACAGTAGTCGGTGGGATGTCCTTACGGAAGGCGAAATTACTTATTTTCACCATTAGAAATCTTTATGCGGTTCGGGGCACCCGGCCTGCCAAGGGAGTGCTAGCAACCGATGGGGCACAATTTTCTACCCGTCGGCCAACTTTACCTTGCGCGCATTCCCGTTACTGCGAGCGGCCAGCGGCATATCAACGACATACGCCGCCAGTCTTCCCTTTGGCAGGGGAGTTGCTCTGTCCAGAAAGACAGACAAATCCCTCCCCAGGAGTTGCTATGAAAAAAACTCAAGTGGCACTACTCAGTATTTTGCAGGTGTTTGCAATCACGTTCGGTCTGTGTCTGCTCGGACAGGCCGCAAGCGCGCAGCAGACGCCGAATTCTCCTTCCACCGCTGCAGCGCAAGAGCAGCCGGCACCGCCCCAGGCAGATCAAAACGCTGCTACCGAGGCTAAAACCTTCACCGGCAAGATCGTAAAGTCCGGCGGCAAGCTGGTTCTGACTGATTCAGCCAGCAAGACAATTTACCAACTGGACGATCAGCAGAAGGCGCAGACCTTCGTCAACAAGATGGTAAAGGTGACCGGGGTTTTGGACGGCGCCAGCGATGTAATTCGCGTGAGTGCCATCGAGCCTGTCTAGTTGTTTTCGTATAGGATTAAGGGGCGTCGGAATCTCCGCCCCTTTTCCTTTCCTTTTCATTCAGAGACAACCGCTCGCGGCTGTACTTCATCAGCACTCAGGCTCGCCCGAGGTTCACGGCAGGAGGCCCATAGTATGCGATTGCTAAGCGCTCGGCTCATTGTGTCGCTGATTCTCGGGGTCACGCTGGTCTCTCTCGGTTTCTCGTACTACCAGGTTGTGGGAGAGAAGCGCGGTCTGCGCAGTGAAGTGGAGCGCCGGGCAGAGGTGCTCGGAGAAAGTATCGCCAGCAACGTCGAGAAATCGTGGGAAGGCAAGCCGGATCACGAGTTGCAGCGACTGGTGCAGCGCTTTGGCAATCGGGAGCACCTGCTGGGCGTCGCCATCTATGACCGGCAGGGCAGCCTGGTAGCGATAACTCCAGAATTGGAGAAGGCACTCACCACCAGTCCGCACGCGCTGACCAAAGCCCTCGCGGAGGATCACGAACAGAGTGAATTCGTTCGCCTTGGCCAGACCGCGGTCCATATCCAGGCCTTGCCGCTGGAGCGCAAGGATGAGTTGATCGGTGGACTCGCCGTTATCCACGACGTGAGTTACATCCGTGCGGAGAGCCTCCGCGTGTGGCGGGAGACGTTTGTACGCGTTTTGGCCCAGGTCTTCCTCATCGTCCTCATCACGCTGCTGATCGTGCGTTGGAGTATCACCGGACCCATCGCCCGCGCCGCGCAATGGATGCGTGCTCTCCGGACGGGAAAAATCTCCTCGCGCCAGGAAATGCCCGACCTCGACCTGTTCCGGCCTTTGGCGCGAGAAGTCGCAACCATGGCCGCGAGCCTCAACCAGGCCCGCAGCGCTGCCGAAAGTGAAGCTCGCCTGCGAGAGGCCGCTGAATCCATGTGGACCGCCGACCGGCTCTCCGTGCAGGTTCGCAACCGGCTCGATGGCAGCCGGCTCTTCGTCGTTTCCAATCGCGAGCCGTACATGCATCAGCGAAACGGGAAATCGATCGATGCCGTTGTTCCTCCCAGCGGCCTGGTGACGGCGCTCGAACCAGTTCTCAACGCCTGCGATGGCACCTGGATAGCGCACGGCAGCGGCGACGCCGACATGGAATCCGTGGACGCCAATGATCGTCTGCGCGTCCCTCCCGACGATCCCCGCTACACTTTGCGCCGGGTCTGGTTGAGCAAGGAAGAGGAAGAGGGTTACTACTACGGCTTTGCCAACGAGGGCCTCTGGCCGCTCTGCCACATTGCGCACACGCGCCCGATTTTTCGGGCCCAGGATTGGCAGCACTATGAGGAAGTCAACCGGAAATTCACCGATGCTGTGCTTCAGGAGATTAAAGATACCCCCAAGCCCGTGATTCTGGTCCAGGACTACCACTTCGCATTGTTGCCGCGGCTGATCAAAGAGCAAAGACCGGATGCCCGCGTAGCCATCTTCTGGCACATCCCGTGGCCCAACACGGAAGCCTTTGGCATTTGTCCCTGGCAGCGTCAACTGGTGGATGGCCTGTTGGGAGCCGATCTCATCGGGTTTCACATTCAGTCGCACTGCAACAATTTCCTTCAGACGGTGGACCGCGTGGTCGAGTCACGCGTGGATTGGGAACACTTTTCCGTTCTGCGCCGCGATCACCGCACCATGGTCCGGCCTTTTCCCATCAGCGTGGATCTGACGGAAGATGACTCCACAGAGAACCCGGCCGATGGCTCGGCCTACCTCGAACGCGCGGCTCTCTTGCGCGCCCTGGGCGTGGAGGCCACCTATCTCGGGATCGGCGTGGACCGGGTGGACTACACAAAAGGGATCCTGGAACGATTCTTGGCAATTGAACGGTTCCTGGAGAAGTCGCCCAGCTACCAGGGGAAATTCACGTTCGTGCAGATTGGCGCTCCCAGCCGCACTCACATCAAGCGCTATCACGACCTGCTTGCGGAAGTGGAAGCCGAGACGGAACGGATTAACTGGCGCTTCCAATCCGGCAAGTGGAAGCCCATCGTCTTTCTGAAACGGCAGCACAGTCACCAGGAGATCACTCCGTACTATCGAGCCGCCGATCTTTGTCTGGTGACGTCGCTGCATGACGGCATGAACCTGGTGGCGAAAGAATTTCTGGCCGCGCGCCAGGACGAACGCGGCGTGCTGATCCTGAGCCAGTTCACCGGGGCGGCCCGCGAACTGCGCGATGCGCTGCTGGTGAACCCGTATGACATCGACCAGACCGCCGACGCCATCCGGGTGGCCCTGGAGATGGAGCCGGAAGAGAAGCAGTTGCGCGTGCAGCGCATGCGCAAGGTCATCAAGGAACACAACATTTATCGGTGGGCCGGGAATCTGATCACGGAACTCTGCGAGGTTCGCCTCGACGCCGCCGAAGACAAGCAAGAAAAGCTTCATGCCA
>PMCH01000116.1:15454-19810 GCA_003154055.1 Acidobacteriaceae bacterium | reverse complement strand
CGGGACGCGAGCGATACGATTCCGCTCCTCGGCATTCACCCGAATCCGGAAGTCTGGGGTCTCCACGGGCGGCAGCGGTTAATGCCCGATGGCACCAGCGAAATGCCGAGTCTGGACGAGCGCATTCTCACCGCGCTATCAGACGCTGACCGTTGGCTGGGCTACCAGCAAGTGCGCCATACGGCCGAAGCCAAGGCGGCAAGCGTGGCCGTACATTGGCGCGGACTTGATGAGTCGGAAGCGGAAGAACTTCGCGGGCGCGTCCTGCTTGGCTGGAAACCCATTGCCCAGCAATCCGGGTTGGACCTGCTCGAGTTTGATGGCGGCGTCGAAATCTGTGCGCGAGAGACCGACAAGGGCGATGCGGTACGCACTCTCTTGAGTGAGGTTGGCCCCAATTCGCCTGCCGCATATTTGGGTGACGACAACACCGATGAGAACGCGTTTCGAGCCATCCAGGGCCGGGGGTTGAGCGTGCTGGTGCGCCCGCGATGGCGGCAGACGGCTGCGCAGTTGTGGCTCAAGCCGCCCGAAGAACTGCTGCGCTTTCTAACCCGATGGCTCGAGGCCTGCCAAAGACGAGGTGCCTTCGGAGGAGAAACGGCGGCGGCGGTGAACGGATGACAAATGCGACAGTGGTTCCGACAATTCAACGAGCCCCGGCCAAGCCTTTCTTTTTTCATACCTCTGCGCATCTTCTGCGCATCACCCGGCTGAAAGCGAATACGCTCGGGGAACTGCTCGACGCACTCCGGCAGTGTCCAGACGACGCCATCTTCGAGCACACCTTCCGGACTCTTCAGGAGCATCACTTCATCCGCGAAGGGTTTTCCAACGACTTTGCGCACTGGGCCCTGTCAGACTGCAACGAGCCCAGCCTGGCGGAACGACTGGCTAGCGTGGATGTGCGTGCGTTCACCTCGGTGTCAGAGCTGCGGGAACGATTCGTCCAGATCGTGGATAGCTACCTGCAACGCAATCCGGGAGTGGGATCGCGGATGGCGCAGGAGACTTTTTATTTTTGCGCTGCCGACATTGTCATCCTGCCCACCAGCTTCGTGGCCAGCACCATGCACGAGTTTGCGGAGGGCGTAAGGCGGGTCAGCCTGCATTCCATCCATCATCATTTCATCGAGGCGCGCCTGCGGATCAAGCTCATGTCAAATGATTTTTCGCAATGGTTGCACGAAGATGTCGGGCTCACGGAGACGGCGCGCGCCCTGAACCGGATCGATATCTACACCGGGACCCTGGAAGACGTTCGCGGCCAGATTGTGCGGATCGTGGAACGCGCGTTGATCTAACCGAGAATAGCGGAGGGAGAGCAAAGCATGGATTCTGTGAAGCAAATCGCGGAGAACACTCCGGAGACGTCCGCCGATTCATCGGACTTGCCCATGGCCGCCGCCGAGCCCGTTCCCATTCGGCCCGAGCGGCGACAGTCGCCCCGCACCTGGGAAACGCCGCCCGCGCCTGCCCCCCCGCCTCACTTGGACGACTACAGGGCGATTGTTGGCGAAGCCGAACTCGACGAATTGCGTTTCCTTGCCCGCGACCTCAAAAGGAAGTCAGTGAAGATGGTCAACTCCACCGCGGTTGGCGGCGGGGTTGCCGAAATGCTGAACCGCCTGGTTCCGCTGCTCGGCGAACTCGAAGTCACCACCCACTGGGACGTGATTACTGGAGGGAACGATTTCTACGAAGTCACGAAGGCTTTCCACAATGCGTTACACGGCAGCGCCTACGATCTGACGCGGCAGGCTCAGGAAATCTTCCTGATGTACAACGAACAGAACCGCCAGCGGATGCAGTTTCCCGAAGACGTGGTGGTGATCCACGATCCCCAACCGGCGGCGCTCATCGGGGCCCGCGAAAATACATCGGCTCGCTGGGTGTGGCGTTGCCACATCGATCTGTCGAATCCCGACCCCCGGGTGTGGGGATTTCTGCGGCCCTTTATCGAGCAGTTCGATGCAGCGATCTTCTCTTCGCAATCATTCGCACGGCAGCTGCCGATTCCCCAATATCTCTTCTATCCGTGCATCGATCCGCTCTCCGAGAAAAACAAAGAGCTCGACGACAGTTTTGTCCAAAAGGTTTGCGATGAGTTCGGTGTCGACCGCTCGCGGCCCATCGTGACTCAGGTCTCGCGCTTCGACCGGTTGAAGGATCCGGTTGGAGTCGTGCAAGCCTTCAAACTGGCCCGGAAATATGTAGATTGCCAGCTCGTGCTCGCCGGTGGTGGCGCCAGCGATGATCCCGAGGGCGCGGTTGTTCTCCAGGAAGTCAAAGAGACCGCCGGCAACGATCCCGACATCATTATTCTTGATCTTCCTCCCTGGTGCGCCCTGGAAATCAACGCCCTGCAACGTGCTTCAACATTGGTCGTGCAGAAGTCGATCAAGGAAGGTTTTGGGCTGACGGTTACCGAGGCATTGTGGAAAGGGAAGCCAACCATCGGAGGCGCGGTCGGCGGTATTCCCAACCAGATCATCCACAAACTGACCGGTGCACTGGTGCATTCCGTCGAAGGCTGCGCGTATCAGATCCGGTATCTGTTGACCCATCCCGAATTTGCCGCCCAGCTCGGCAAGAACGGGCATGAGCACGTGAAAGAAAATTTTCTGATGACCACCAACGTCCGGCGATGGCTGCTGCTGTTTCGAATCTTGCTCGGTCGCCGGACGACATGATCTGAAACGTCCGCATTGACGTGGGAGGGGTTTCTGCGGTTGGATGGAAGCTGCGTGTCTCCCGTTTCCCCGATCCCGGAAGCCGAAGCCAGGCATTTCGACTGGCTCGACGTCGTCTGGTTTGTATTCCTCATCGGATTGGCCGCTCTGCCTCCGCGCTGGGAGTGGCACAAGCAGTTGACCCTGCTGGCCATCGGCATTGTGCAACTGCTTGAGGGGCAGCTGATCCGGCGCCTTCCCAGACGTGGCCCCGTTTATGCTGTAGTGCTGAAAATCGTCCTGGCCACGGTGCTGATCGATCACACCGGCGAAGTGGGCATCAACAGCAGCTATTACCCGATCTACTACCTGCCAGTTGTGACCGCCGCACTGTACTTCACTCCATGGGTCACGCTGCTGTGGACGCTGATCACATCGGCGGCGTATTGCTCCTATCTTTATCCCGCGCTTCAGGAATACGACATCGACGATGCCGGTTTTGCGCAGCTCGTCTTGCGAATCATGTTCTTCTTTATGGCCGGGATGCTGGTCAATCGATTCGCGCAGGATAGCCGTCGAAAAACCAGGCAGTACCAGGATCTCGCAGAACAGCTGGCGGAAACCAATCTCCAGTTGGAACGGGCCCAGGCTGAAGCCCGGCGCTCGGAGCGTCTCGCCGCCCTCGGCCAGCTCTCCGCCGGATTAGCGCATGAGATCCGTAACCCGCTCGGAGTGATCAAGGGCTCGGCCGAGATGCTGACGCAAAAGCTGGAGAAGTCCGAAGAGCTTCCCCGCGAACTCGCCGGTTACATCTTGACCGAGGTGAACCGCCTCAGCGTGCTGGTAACCCAGTTTCTGAATTTTGCCCGCCCCCTTCATGCCGACCTGCATCCTGCGAATTTGACCGTCCTGCTCGACCGGGTGCTGAAGTATGTTGCCGATCACTGGACGGGCCAACCGGTACAGGTGGAACGCCACTACGCCACCAATCTGCCGCCTGTGCCTCTTGATGAAAGCTTGCTGGAGCAAGCCCTGCTCAATCTGGTTCAGAACGCTTACGAAGCGATGGACGAGCGCGGTGGCACGTTGCGAGTGGGACTTTGCCCCGCTCTCCAGAACATTCCCGGAGTTGAACTTCGCCTCAGCGACACCGGCCCGGGCGTTCCCGACGCGCTGCGGGAGGAGATTTTCAATCCCTTTGTGACCACCAAGAAAACCGGCGTGGGACTCGGTCTTTCGATCGTATCGAAAATTATTGACGGTCACCACGGTTCCATACGCGTCGAGAACGGACCGCATGGCGGCGCCTGCTTTACACTCTTCTTTCCGGCAGAAGAGGTCAGTGAATCGGATCCCGTGGCGGAGATCGCCGCACGTTAAGAATGCCAACCATCCTCATCATCGAAGACGAAGCCAAGATGCGCCGCCTGCTCGAGTTGAACCTCGGAGAGGATGGCTTCAAGATTCTTTCCGCGGCCGACGCCGAAACCGGACTGAAACTGCTCGCCTCCGAGTCGGTGCATCTCGTCATCACCGATCTCAAACTGCCCGGCATGAGCGGAATCGAGTTGCTGCAGATGCTGAAGCAGCAGAATGCCACTCTGCCGGTAGTGGTCATGACCGCATTCGGCTCCGTCGAAACCGCGGTTGAGGCGATGAAGGCCGGGGCGAGCGACTATGTCCT
>PMCH01000116.1:0-15449 GCA_003154055.1 Acidobacteriaceae bacterium | reverse complement strand
AACTCAACGGTGTTGCTCGGCGGCGAGAGTGGCGTCGGCAAGGACCTGATCGCCCGAGCGATTCACGAGAAATCACGCCGTGCTACTGAACCGTTCATCAAGATCAACAGCACGGCAATCCCCGAGAACCTCCTCGAGAGCGAACTCTTCGGATACGAAAAAGGCGCGTTCACCGGAGCCAACGCCAGCAAGGCCGGAAGATTCGAACTGGCCGACAAGGGCACACTTTTCCTCGATGAAATTGGCGACGTCCCGCCAGCCACGCAGGTGAAACTCCTGCGTGTGCTGCAGGAGCGTGAGTTCGAGCGCCTCGGAGGCACGCGCACCATCAAAGTGGATGTCCGCCTGGTCGCTGCTACCAACCGGGACTTGCGCGCCGCCCTCGAAGATGGGACTTTTCGCGAAGACCTCTACTACCGGCTCAACGTGGTTCCCATCGATATCCCGCCGCTGCGCGAACATAAGCAAGACATCCCCGATCTGGTGAATCTGTTCCTGGCGCGCTTCGCCAAGGATTCCGGACGCCAGATTGGCGGCATCGCGACAGAAGCGATGAACGCCCTGCTGAACCACTACTGGCCCGGCAACGTGCGCGAATTGCAGAACGTGATCGAGCGCGCCTGTGCGCTGGCAACGAATAGCCGGTTGGAGGCCAGCGACATTCATCTCGACTCTCCCCGGAATCGTACGGCTTCTTCCGACGATCGTTTCCTCCCCGAAGGAATGACACTCGACCAGTGGGAAGATGAGATGATCCGCGAAGCCCTGCGCCGCGCCAACGGCAACAAGTCCCAAGCAGCACGACTCCTCGGCCTGTCGCGCAACGCCCTGCGCTACCGCTTATCGAAGATCGGAATTCCCGACGAGAACGGGGCGGAGTAGAAACTCATTCAACCAAGTGTGCTTGGCAGGCTCAATCGCCGAATCTCTCCGCGGCGCGTGCCTTCGCCTTGGCAGCCTCTTCTTCCCGATTCTTCGGCGGTGCGTTTGTTTCCAGAGAGCGGAGCAGGCGCCTCGAGATGCCGGCGATTTCATCGATTGCCGCCAGGAACGCTTCTTCGTTTGCCTTCGAAGGTTTGTTAAAGCCGCTGATCTTTCTCACGAACTGGAGCGAAGCGGCTCGAACCTCGTCGTCCGTGACGGGCGGATCGAAGTTGAAGAGAGTTTTGATGTTCCTGCACATTTCACGAACCTCAATATCGCACAATTTTCTCATGGGGAAAGCGAACCCTCCACGGCGAGCGGCAACAGACCAAGGGCTGGATGGTCGCGCACCAGGGGGCGTGCGTTCTCTCCTGGCCGAAATCCACCACCCTGGTTGAACCCGGCCACCGCCCGTGAAATTCCCCGTGCAGCCTCCCCCTCAACTCGCTGAAAACACAACCTTAAACGCCACCGGGCCTTTGGCCCTCCCCCTGCATTAGAAAGCCCGGAAGTATCTCCAGCAACGCGGAGGGTGGGCCATGAAATTCAAACTATTTGCAACGTTGGCAGGACTAGCGATCATGATTGGGAACCCAGCTAACGTCCTTGCCCAAGACACCGAAGACCAAGTCGATGCGCAGTCGCAGGTTGAAACCCAGCCGCAAGACGACGGCCAGGCGCAGGTCGAAGCCCAAGTCCCGGACCCCGCCGACACGCAGATCCCGGCGAACGCTCAGGGTCCAAGCAACACCCCGGTCCAAAGCAACACTGACGCTGGCGTGGCGCGCATCAGTCTGATTGGCGGCGACGTTTCCACACAGCGCGGCGATTCTGGTGACTTTTCTGCCGCCGCGCTTAATGCGCCCATCGTGGCTGGCGACAAGGTTTCGACCGGCGACAACTCCCGTGCGGAAGTCCAACTCGACTACGCGAACCTGTTGCGTTTGTCCGGGCGCTCGCAAGCCAACATCGCGAGCCTGACCCGTACGCAGATTCAGGTTCAGCTCGGCCAGGGGCTGGCCACCTACTCGACTTTCAAGAACACCGAGGCGGACGTCGAGATTGACACTCCCAATGTCTCGATCCGCCCCAGTCGCCGCGACGGCAGCTATCGCATCCTCGTCATATCGCAAGACGAAACCCAGATCCTGGTCCGAAAGGGTGACGCGGATGTCTCGACTCCCCAGGGTAGTACGCACCTTGAAAAGGGCCAGCTCATGACCATCAGGGGCACCGGCAACGACACGCAATACAAGATCGCCGAAGGCCCTTCCAAGGACGACTGGGACCGCTGGAATGATGAACGCGACGGGACGATCCGCAACGCGCAGGCGTGGAGCCGTACCAACCGTTACTACGTGGGCAGCGAAGATCTCGACACCTACGGACGCTGGAGAAACGTTCCAGACTACGGCCAGGTGTGGGTACCCGCAGTCGGTGGCGATTGGGCTCCCTATCGCGAAGGGCGCTGGGTTTGGGAACCGGGCTGGGGATGGACTTGGGTCTCCTATGAGCCCTGGGGCTGGGCGCCGTATCACTATGGCCGCTGGTTCCAATATGAAAGCTCGTGGGTTTGGTGGCCGGGCCCGGTCTACTCGCAGCGGTACTATCGTCCCATCTGGGCGCCTGCGTATGTTTCCTTCTTCGGCTTCGGACGGGGCTTTGGAGTCGGATTCGGTTTTGGATCGATCGGTTGGCTTCCCATCGGGCCCTGCGACTACTTCTATCCGTGGTGGGGCGGATACCGGTCGCGCTTCAACACCTTCAACGTCAATATCTACAACGGTCGTCGCTTTGGTGGATTTCCGCCAATGCGCCGGGGAACGCTGTATTCCAACCTGCGCCTTGCCTCGTTCAACGACCGGGTGCGCGGTGGAATCTCTACTGTCGGAGCCAATGAGTTCGGCAGAGGCCGCTTCACGGCGCGGCCAGTGTCGCGGGAAGTTTTCCGCGGCGGCAAGATTATGGCCGGCAACCTGCCAGTTGTCCCGACGCGCGAAAGCCTGCGCGTGAGCGACAGAGCGGCGGCTCCTTCGACCATCGGCCGTGGAGCACGGTCAGAACACTTCTTCACCAGGAACCGTCCGGCGGGCGTGCGTCAGTCCTTTGACCGCGAAGCCGCTCAGGTTCACAGCAATATTCAGCGCGACGGACACTTTACGCCCATCGTTGGCGGACAGCGGCCCGGAGTGCGGGAAGCCGCTTCGAACCCGGCAGTGCACGTTCAAACCGGCGACCGGCCGGGACAGATGCAGCGCGGAGTATCCGGTCCCGCCAACAACAACTCGAACTCCGGATTCCGCCGGTTCGGGCAACCCGGAGCGCAGACCCAGAACAACGCTCCTTCGCCTTCCGGTCCCGGCCAACGCAGGGCGGGCGGTGAATCGTCGAACCCAAGGCAGTTCCCCAGTGCTGGCACACCGGCTGGTGGAAACCGGCCTGGAAGCGGGGCGGCTCCGGAAAACAACTCACAGTGGCGGCGCTTTGGCGACCGTTCATCGCAACCCGCGCCCCGCGGCACGAGCGGACCGATGGCTGGACCCGCCGCGCGAGATAGCAATCAGCGTGAGAGTTCGCCCGCTCAGAATCGCGGCGGAGACTGGCAGCGGTTCCCGCGCCCAACGCAGGGCGGGTCTGCGCCTCAGGCCCAGCGCAATTCGGGGCCGCAATGGAGCGAGAATATCCCGCGACAACCATCGCGCCAGGCTTCTCGTCCGCCACTCGATATGAGACAGCCGATCGTGACTCCACGGTCTTCTGCTGGCCCTTACGGCGGCTACCGCGGTAACGGCGGCAGCGGATATCCGAGCGCCGGCCGTCCGAGCGGCGGCTATCCCAGCGCCGGCGGCGGTGGTCGTCCGAGTGGCGGCTACCCTAGCGCGGGCTCAGGTGGTGGCGGTCGCCCAAGCGGTGGTGGTTACTCCGGCGGTGGCGGTCGTCCGAGTGGTGGTGGAGGAGGTGGAGGTGGCGGCAGCCGTCCGTCCGGTGGTGGTGGGGGCGGTCATCCCAGCGGCGGCGGGCACTCCGACGGTGGCAAGCCCCACAGATAACGATAGTAAAACCAGTGGCTGATATCAGCGGGGTGGAATCACATCCACCCCGCTTCTTTTTTCATATACTCATCCCTGCATGAATGCGTTCCCCGGAACCGGGCCGATCCTCGACGCCGAGGAAACCTTCGAAGGTTTCGACAACCTGATGCCTTTCCGCGTGCAGGATATCCTGCTCGTCTCCAGCTTGTATGACTCTTTCATTCTTCGGGAAGACGGTCGCCTCAATGAACTTCTGATCGGCGAGTCGCGCGAACTAAACCTCCAGCAGATCCCCGGCATCACCCATGTGTCCAGCTGTTCCGAAGCGTTGGATCTGGTCCGCTCCCAGCCTCGTTTCAATCTGATCGTGACCAACCTGGCGGTCGGCGAAATGAACGCCGCCCAGTTGGCCGACGAGATCCACAAGTCCGGCCGCGACATTCCCGTCGTAGTCCTCGCTTACGACTACCGCGAAGTCAAGAATTTCGTGGCCCGCAACCGCGTCACCGATATCGATCGCATCTTTCTCTGGCAGGGCAATGCCCGCATACTGATTGCGATCGTCAAATACATCGAGGACAAGCGGAATGTCTTCCACGACACTCGCGCCGTCGGAGTGCCGGTCTTGCTGGTCGTTGAAGACAACATCCGGTATTACTCCTCGATTCTTCCCGTCATTTATACGGAACTCATTTCCCAGTCGCGCCGCGTGATCCGCGAGGGCATTAACGTGGCGCACAAACTGGTGCGGCAGCGCGCCCGGCCCAAGATCCTGCTTTGTTCCGACTACGAAGACGCCGCCCAGCAGGTCATGCAGTACCGTGACAACCTGCTGGCGGTCGTCTCCGATGTGCAGTTTCCCCGCGGCGGCGAGCCCGCCATCGATGCGGGATTCCAGTTGGCGCAGATGATCCGCGAGGCCGTCCCGGACGTCCCCATCGTTCTCCATTCCAGCCACACGGAATACAAGTTGCGCGCCCATGCGGAAGGCTTGGCTTTCCTGCAGAAGCGGTCCCCGACTTTTCTACGCGATTTTCGTAAGCTCCTCACTCAGCAATGCGCCTTCGGTGACTTTGTATTTCGTACGCCCGATGGTGTCGAAGTCGCGCGGGCCAGCGACATGAATGCGCTCGAAGAGCAGTTGCACAAAGTTCCAGCCGAGAGCATCGCCTATCACAGCCAGCGCAACCATTTCTCGCGCTGGCTTACGGCACGAACCGAGTTTGCGTTATCCCAGAAGCTCCGGCCCCGCAAGGTTTCCGACTTCCCCAGCCTCGAAGCCTTGCGGCACGACCTCATCGATTCGATCAACGACTACCGCCACGAACAGAACGAAATCCTGATCGGCGACTTTAACGCCGCGACGTTTAAGTCAGGCGACGCTTTCTTCCTCCGCATCGGCGCCGGCTCGTTGGGAGGGAAGGCGCGCGGCCTCGCCTTTGTGCGTCATCTTCTTTATAAACGCCGTTTCTCTCGCCGCTTTCCCGGCATCAAGATCGCCGTGCCCCCGGCCGTTGTCATCAGCACCGACGTATTCGATCGTTTCCTCGCCGAAAATAATCTGCTCGACTTCGCCATCCATTGCGACGACGACGCCGAAATCCAGCGCAGGTTCCTGGACGCTGCGCTGCCTGCTTCTCTGCGCGACGACCTCGCCGCCTTCCTGTCGGAAGTCACCTATCCGTTGGCCGTCCGCTCGTCGAGCCTGCTGGAGGATTCGCAATACCAGCCTTTCACCGGCGTGTACGAGACCTTCATGCTTGCCAACCAGCAACCCGATATTCAGGTGCGTTTCGAGCGCCTCACCGAAGCCATCAAGCGCATCTACGCCTCCACGTTCAGCCAGCACGCCAAAGCCTACGTTCGCGCCACTCCCTTCCGCCTGGAAGAAGAGAAGATGGCCGTGATTCTCCAGCAGGTGGTGGGAGCGGTTCACGGCCAGCGCTTCTACCCCGACTTCTCCGGCGTTGTGCGGTCGCGGAACTTCTATCCCATCCCGCCCATGGCATCCGAGGACGGGATTGCCGCCGCCGCTCTGGGCATGGGCCGGGCGGTTGTCGAAGGTGGCAGGTGCCTGACGTTCTGTCCGCGATATCCGCGGCATCTGGTTCAGTTCTCCACGGTCGAAGACATCCTCGCCAACTCGCAACTCGATTTCTGGGCGCTGGAGTTGAACCATCAGGAGAACTCGGACCCAATGGCGGAATTGCGCGAGGCAAGCTTTGGTTTGCAGGTGGCCGAGGCCGATGGCACCCTTCAGGCCGTGGGTTCCACTTACTCCCGCGATAACGATGCGGTGTACGACGGACTCAGCCGTCCCGGAGTCCGCGTCGTGAGCTTCGCTCCCGTCCTGAAGCAAGAAGTGTTTCCGCTTGCTTCGATCCTCGACCAGCTCTCGCGAGTGGGCGAGGACGCGCTTGGGCAACCGGTGGAGATCGAGTTTGCCGTCTGCCTGCCGCGTCATCCGGGCGAGTCCGCCGAGTTTGGCTTCCTACAGATCCGCCCGCTTGTGTTGTCGCGGGAAGAAGAGGATCTGCGGCTGGAGCATGTGGATCCAGCCCAACTTGTCTGCCAGAGCACGAAGGCTCTGGGCAACGGACGCATCCAGAATCTGTGCGACGTCGTAGTCGTTGACTTCCACCGCTTCGAGCGCGGACGCAGTCAGGAGGTCGCCGAAGCCGTGTCCCACTTCAACGCGCGGCTCACCGATGCCAACCGTCCTTACTTGCTGATCGGTGTCGGTCGTTGGGGATCGAACGATCCGTGGCTTGGCATCCCGGTTGAGTGGGACGAGATTTCCGGGGCGCGCGTGATTGTCGAGGCGGGGTTCCGCGATTTTCGCGTCATCCCCTCACAAGGCAGCCACTTTTTTCAGAATCTCACTTCGTTCCAGGTCGGCTACTTCACCGTGAATCCCGACGCCGGCGAAGGCTCCGTGGATTGGGAATGGCTCGCATCGCAGACGGCGGCGGAGGAGCAGGGATGTGTTCGCCATCTTAGTTTTTCTGACCCGCTGCTCGTTGTCATGAACGGCAAAACCCGCGAGGGCATGATCTTCAAGCCCGGATATACTCCGCATCCCGGCGGAAAGTAACCGGCGGGGAAGCTTTACACTTTTACGTTTTCGCGGCCGTAGCGCAGCGTCTTCGCCATCCAGACAAGTTCTCCCAGAAACTTGTCGATGCGTTTGATGAACGCCTCATCCAGCAGCTTTCCGTCAGCGTCAAACAACTTGCGCACGTTGCCGAAATTCACGTCCCAGAAAATCGTCACCAGGCCGAGTTCGCGCATCACCGGCAACAGGTTTTCGATCACCCGCGCGCCTCCGAACGGTCCCGCCGAAACGCCCACGATCCCCACCGCCTTGTGGATGTATTCCTTCAAACAGCTATCCAGCACATGCTTGAGCATTCCGCTGTAGCCGTGGTTGTACTCTGGAGCGACGATCACCAGTGCATCGGCGCGGGTCATCCTGGAAGAGAACGCCGGGTCTTTGATGGCCTCGCCCGCATTATTGGTCGGCAGCGGCAGGGTGGCGATATCAATCAATTCTGTCTCGACACCGTCTCGCTTGGCCAACTCCGCCGTCATTAGCCTTGCCACCGGATGGCTCATGCGTTCCTGCCGCACCGTGCCCAGAATAACCGGAATGTAAAGTGTTTCCATTCTCTCTGCCTCGGAGTATGAACTTTACTTGAAACCGAGGCCTGATGCATTCGGTCATTGGGCAGGACAAAGCCGCCGTCGAGATTGCTGGCGGAATAATCGCGGGTTGCCTTCCAGCCCGCCCCGGGATTACTATTCCCACGCTCAAGCCCGCCTCGTCCAATTGTCTTTTGGAAGACGACCTGAATAGGGAGGTTTTTATGGCAGTCGCAGTTTATCCAATCAACATCGATCCCCGAGTCAGCGACTTTATCAACAAGCCGCGCAAAATGCTGATCGGCGGCAAGTGGGTGAATGCCGCGTCGGGCAAGACTTTCCCCACCTACAACCCGGCCACGGGAGAAGTGCTGGCGCACGTCGCGGAAGGCGACCGCGCGGACGTTAACCTGGCCGTTGAGGCAGCCCGCAGGGCCTTTGACAGCGGGCCTTGGCCGCGCATGACCGCGTCCGAGCGCGGGCGGCTGATCTGGAAGCTGGCCGACCTGCTCGAGGCCAACACGGAGGAGTTCGCGTTGCTGGAATCGCTCGACAACGGTAAGCCGTTGACGGTTGCCCGGGGGGCCGACGTCCCGCTGGCCGTGGACCTGTTCCGCTACATGGCGGGATGGGCGACGAAGGTCGAAGGGACGACGATCCCGCTCTCGGTGCCGTACACGCCGGGCGCGAAGTATCTGGCGTACACGCTGCGCGAGCCGGTGGGAGTGGTGGCGCAGATTATCCCGTGGAATTTCCCGCTGCTGATGGCGGCGTGGAAACTGGGTCCGGCGCTGGCGACGGGGTGTACCGTGATTTTGAAGCCGGCCGAGCAGACACCGCTCACGGCACTGCGGTTGGGCGAACTGATCACGGAAGCCGGGTTCCCGGACGGCGTGGTGAACATCGTGCCGGGATACGGCGAAACCGCGGGCGCCGCGCTGGCGGCGCACGATGCCGTGGATAAAGTCGCGTTCACAGGATCGACCGAAGTGGGCAAGCTGATTGTGCATGCCGCGACGGGCAATCTGAAAAAAGTCTCGCTGGAACTGGGCGGCAAGTCTCCCAACGTGGTGTTCAAAGACGCCGACCTCGATGCGGCGATCGCGGGTTCAGCGAGCGCGATCTTCTTCAACCAGGGGCAATGCTGCTGCGCGGGATCGCGCCTGTATGTGGAGCGGCCGGCGTTTGACCGCGTGGTGGAGGGAGTGGCGGCACAGGCCAGGAAGATCAAAGTCGGATCGGGGCTTGATCCGGAGACGACGATGGGGCCGCTGGTTTCCGAGGAACAGCTGCGGCGGGTGTGCGGCTACATGGAACTCGGGATGTCGGAAGGCGCCACGGCGGTGACGGGCGGAAAGCAGGTCGGCGACAAGGGCTACTTTGTGGAGCCGACGGTGCTCATTGACACGAAAGAGAACATGAAAGTGGTGCAGGAAGAAATCTTCGGGCCGGTGGTGGCGGCGATCCCGTTTGACGATCCGGACGAACTGACGTCCCGGGCCAACGACAGCATCTACGGGCTGGCGGCTGGAATCTGGACGGCTGACGTCTCAAAGGCTCACCGGACGGCGGCGTTGCTGCGGGCCGGAACAGTGTGGATCAACTGCTACAACATCTTCGACGCGGCGCTGCCNNGGCCGCCCTTTTCTGTCCGGGATTCCAGAGGGGGAAGTTCGCTGAGGGCTGGCGGCTGAATTTGGAGGCGCGGGTGAGAATCGAACTCACGATAGAGGTTTTGCAGACCTCGGCCTTACCACTTGGCTACCGCGCCAAATCCCTTGCTAAAGCGAAAAGCCCGCGCAGAGGCGGGGCTGGGAAAACTGGAGCGGGAGACGGGATTTGAACCCGCGACTTCGACCTTGGCAAGGTCGCACTCTACCACTGAGTTACTCCCGCTCGGACATTGAAGAGTATAAATGACGGGCCGCTGGCGAGTAAACACGAGGGTACCGAGCCCTACGAAGCAACACGCAAACTGCTGAAAAAATGGCGGAAGCGGTTGCGAGTCGAATACGCCCCCGAACGCGAATTCAACACTCGCGAGTCATCCGCGGCACCTCAGGTCGAGTAGTCCGCGTTGATCCGAACGTACTCCGCGGTCAGGTCAGTCGTGTAGAACTGAGCAGCACGGCGGCCGCGCCCCAGTTGAATACGGATTTCGCAACGGGGCTGCGAAAGATGCTCGTGCGCTTGCTTTTCGTCGAAGGGATGGGCCTGGCCTCTTCGGCACACGATCTGATCGCCGATATAGATGTTGACCCGTTCGGGGTTGACGGGGACGCCGGAATAACCGGCGGCCGCCAGAATGCGTCCCCAGTTTGGATCGGCGCCGGCCCACGCCGTCTTTACCAGCAAAGAATGCGAAATCGCCCTGGCGACCTGCTGTGCTTCGGCAACGCTTTTGGCTTGCTCCACCACCAGGCGGATCACATGCTGAACACCTTCTCCGTCGCTGACAATCTGTTCCGCAAGCGAGTGGCACACTTCCAGCAGGGCGGCCCGGAACCGCGTGGCCACACCTGATTCGCTCAGACGAACGCCGCTCTTTCCGCTCGCCAGCAGTAGCACGGTGTCATTCGTTGAAGTGTCACCGTCAACCGAGATGCAATTAAAGGTCTCGTCGCACGCTTCGCTCAGAACGGGTTTCAACTGCGCCGAGGTCGCGGCAACGTCAGTCATGATGTACACCAGCATGGTCGCGAGCTGGGGGTGAATCATTCCAGAGCCCTTCGCTATCCCAAGAACTGACGCGTCGCGTCCGCGCACGCGAAAACTGGACGACGCCACCTTGGGGCGCGTGTCGGTGGTCATGATCGCTTCTGAAAAAGCGCACACACCCGCCACGCCTGACTGCTGGCGCTGGAACAGTCCGGGAAGGTTATCGATTACCTTTTCAGTGGGGAAGGGAACCCCGATGATTCCTGTCGACGACGGAAAAATCTCCTCCGGGCGCACTCCCATCAACTTCGCGGCTTCCCGGCAGACTCGACGGCAGCCGCGCAGGCCCGCATCTCCGGTGGCGCAATTCGCGTTTCCGGAATTCACCACGACGGCGCGAACGACGCCGTGCGCCATCCTCAAGGACGTCTTCGCAACCTGCAGAGGTGCCGCGATGACGCGGTTGCTGGTGAAAACCGCCGCGGCCCTGGTTCCAGGTGCGCTTGCGATCAGCGCGAGATCGGGACGCCCGCTGGCCTTGATTCCTGCGGCCAGGGCGGAGAACGAGAATCCCGATGGCAGATGGATTACGGCCCGGCTATCGGACGAATCGCTCATGCTTCCAGCTTGACCAGTACGGAAGAGGGCTGCGGCAACATCGCCATGTTGGGCAGCGAACCTCGAACCATCGCCACCTCATCGCAGCTATGCAGCTTGGGGCAGACGCAGCAGTCCTTGTAGAGCTTGTCGGGGATTTGTTCCCGCGTGACTGCGCTGAATCCCAGCCGCGCGAAAAACTCCGGGATGCGCGTGAAAAGGCAAACTCCGCCGACCTGATGTCTTACGGCTTGCCGCAACAGCGCTTTCACCAGGATGAATCCCGCGCCTCTTCTTTGAAAAATCGGATCCACAGCGATCGACCGGACCTCGGCCAGATGCAACCCATAGAGATGCAGCGCGCCACAGCCCACGATCCGGCCATGCTCCTCGACCACTCTGAAATCGCGGATGTTCTCACATATCTCCGGCAGAGCGCGAGGCAGGAGCGTTCCAGCCTCGTAATGCACGGAAATCAGTTCGTGAATCCTCTCCGCATCGGGGAGGATAGCCTCACGCGTGCGCATGTGCCACTCCACGCATGGCCGCGACTCGCTGCCTCGCATCGCTGATTGCCTGCTTCACGCGGCCAGGGGCAGTTCCGCCGACTACGTCATGAATTGCCAGCACGGCATCGAGTTCCAGTCGGGAATGAAAGTCAGCCTCAATCAGCGGGCTGAACTGGCGTAACTGCTCAAGCGACAGGTCTCGCAACTCGCAGCCCTTTTCCACGCAGAACACAACAGCTTTCCCGACCTGCTCGTGCGCCAACCGAAAAGGCACTCCACGCTCCACCAGGTAGGTCGCCGCGGCCCAGGCATTCATGAAACCGGATTGCGTGGCCATCTGCATGTGCTCGAATTCGAACTCCACCGCTCTCATCCAGCCCGTCACGAGCGGGAGCATGGTGAGAGAGGTCTCGCTCGCGTCGAATAGGGGCTCCTGGGTTTCTTGCAGGTCCTTGTTGTAAGCCAGTGGCAAACCCTTCACGGACATGAGAAGGGTAGTCGCGCTTCCCGCAACTCGCCCGGCCTTGCCCCGCACGAGTTCCAGCAGATCGGGGTTCTTCTTCTGCGGCATGGCACTGCTGCCCGTCGAATACGCCTCGGGCAAGCGCAAGAAGCCAAACTCCTGCGTCGAGAACAGAATCATCTCCTCAGCCCAGCGGCTCAGATGTACCCCTTGTAAGGACAGGTGAGTCACAAATTCCAGCACAAAGTCGCGGTCGCTGGTCGCGTCCACGCTGTTGGCCGTGGGCGCATCGAAGCCAAGTTCCGCGGTCATGGCGCGGCGATCCAGCGCGATGGTCGTTCCGGCAACCGCTCCTGAACCGAGCGGACACAGATTCACCCGCTTACGGCAGTCGGCCAGGCGCTCGGAATCTCGGGTGAACATCTCGACATAGGCGAGGAGCCAGTGCGCGACCAGAACCGGCTCAGCTTTCTGTAGATGTGTGTATGCAGGCATGGCCGCATTGCCCGCCCGCTCCGCACTGGCGAGAAAGGCATCGAGAAGGTCGGCGAGCTTGACCTGCAACTCGTCGATGCTGCCACGGACGTACAAACGAAGGTCCGTTGCGATCTGCTCATTCCGGCTTCGTCCGGTGTGCAGTTTGTATCCGGCATCGCCGATCAGCGAAACCAGTTTCTTCTCGACGAAGTGGTGGACGTCCTCCGCTTCCTCGTCTTCCAGGAACGCCNNTCAAAAGGGAACGAGCGCTGCCAGCGTTCGAACTCCGGATCGAGCGGTTGCCGGAAACGGCCTGACCACATTTTCACCTGGTCACCTCGACGCGCGTGTGGGCCCTTGATCGCGATGGAAGACCCAGAATGCGAATGAACCCGGCGGCATCCTTCTGATCGTAACTGTCGCCCATGGTGAATGCAGCCAGGTCGGAGCTGTACTGCGAGTACGCAGACTGGCGGTTGGCGATGGCGACGTTTCCCTTGTACAGAGAGAGCGCGATTTCGCCAGTGACCTCGCCCTGCGTGCTTTCGACGAACGCGTCGAGCGCCTGGCGCAACGGCGTGAACCACAGTCCGAAGTAGACCATCTCCGCATACTTGAGCGCGACGTGTTGCTTGAAGTGCATCAGGTCGCGATCGAGGCAGAGGGCTTCCAGTTCGCGATGAGCCGTGAGAAGCAGCGTCCCGCCCGGTGTTTCATAGCAGCCGCGGGATTTGATCCCCACAAAGCGGTTTTCGACCAGGTCAATTCGCCCGATCGCATTTCTCGCGCCGATTTCGTTCAGAAGTTCCAC
Source organism: Acidobacteriaceae bacterium (assembly GCA_003154055.1). Classification (GTDB taxonomy): domain Bacteria; phylum Acidobacteriota; class Terriglobia; order Terriglobales; family Acidobacteriaceae; genus Acidiflorens. The sequence continues at coordinate 2,336 of PMCH01000116.1, read as the reverse complement.
CAGCGACACAGGATCGAGCTTCATCCCGTTGACCGCAACCGGAATTCCCTTCTCGAAGCCGATCTCCACCTGCTCCTCGCGATCGGAAGCTTCCTGCGGAGACCTCGTCATCTGCCATGTGCTGGACAACGGCGCGTTTCCAGCGTCCTCCAACTCTCCCCCTTCGTGGCTCAGGTGCCATAGGTTGCGATCACGGCTGTGGATCTTCTCGCGGCTGGCGGACACGGGGATGCCGTGCTCCGCGGCATAGTCCAGGCAATCCTCTCGGGATTTCAGCGTCCACTCCCGCCACGGTGCGATGGTTCTCAGTTCCGGAGCCAGTGCCTGATACGTCAGCTCAAAGCGCACCTGATCATTCCCCTTGCCGGTGCAGCCGTGAGCAACGGCGGTTGCCCCTTCCTGCAGAGCAACCTCCACCTGCCGCTTCGCGATCACCGGACGCGCCAGCGAAGTTCCGAGCAGGTACTTGTGCTCGTACACCGCGCCCGCCCGCAGCGCTGGAAAGACGTAGCCTGTGAGGAACTCTTCCCGCAGATCCTCGACCACGACTTTGCTCGCGCCGGTCTTGTAAGCCTTATTGACGACGGCCTCGAGGTCATCGCCCTGACCGACGTCGCCGACCATGGCAATCACATCGTAGGAATAGTTCTCCTTCAGCCACGGAATAATGATGGAGGTATCCAAACCTCCCGAGTATGCAAGGACGACTTTCTCAGGCATGCACGCTCCTAACCGGGAAACGACGGCTTTCCCCTTCGAGTAGTAATAAAAGGATGGCTTTCTGCACGTGCATCCTGGCCTCCGCCTGGTCGAAAACAACCGACCGCGGCGAGTCAATCACAGCATCGGTAACTTCCTGCCCACGGTGCGCCGGAAGGCAGTGCATGAACACCGCATCGGGAGCGGCATGCGCCATCAGGTCTTCATCGACCCGGTAGGGCACGAAAAGTTTCTCCCTCAACTCCGTTTCTGCTTCGTCTCCCATGCTGACCCAGGCGTCGGTGTAAACCGCGTTTACTCCCGAGACTGCTTCTTGCGGATCTGCCAGGAGCGTGATGCTGGCGCCAGTTTCTTCGGCGATTTCACGCGCGTGGGCCACGATCTGTGCATCTGGCTCGTAACCCGCCGGAGTCGCAACGCGAATCGACGAGCCCAGCGCCGCGCACGTGAGCAGCAGCGAGTGCGCCACGTTATTTCCGTCCCCCACATAGGCAAGCGTGAGATTGTTCACCCTGCCGAAGTGTTCCTGAAGCGTGAAGTAGTCCGCCAACGCCTGGCAGGGATGCTCGAGGTCGCTCAACGCATTCACGACCGGGATGGACGCGTATTCTGCCATTTTTTCGATGGTGGCGTGGGAGAAGGTCCGCAGCACGATCACGTTGACCCAGCGCTCGAGGTTGTGGGCGATATCGCTCAGCCGCTCCCGTTCCCCGAGCCGGCTCTGCGTCTGGTCAACGAAGAAGGACACGCCACCCAGACCCGCCATACCGGCTTCGAACGTCAGTCGCGTGCGGAGCGAAGGCTTCTCGAAGAACATCACCAACTGCTTTCCGGCGAGCGCGCTTCGGAAGTCGTCAGGACGCGCCTTCATCAGGCTCGCGAGTTCCAGAACAGCCTGAACTTCGCGCGGAGCGAGGTCGGTCGTGGAAACGAGGTCTTGAGACCGGAGCCTCTTCGGGCTCGGGTTACTCCTGACCTGGGGCGTGATCGTGGGGCTGTTCATGATGGACTCCCTGACTTGGACTTCTGCTTCCGCACAGGTGCGGACTGAGATCCGGCGTCTTGGTGGCTGAGTGCCGCATCGAGCGCCTGAATGACGTGATCGATGTCTTCTTCTTTGACGATGTAAGGTGGCAGGAATCGCAATACGGCTTCATGGGTGCGATTGATGATGATTCCTTTGCCGAGCAACTCACGGACAACGGCCTTCGCGCGATCCGCGGACTCGAGTTCCATCGCCAGCATCAGGCCGAGGCCGCGAATTTCGAGAACCCCGGTATGCTTGGTCGCAAGCCATTCCAGTTGCGCGCGGAAATAGTCGCCAGCCCGCTTGACGTGGCCCAGTAGTTTGTCCATCTGCTTCAGAAATTCGATCGCCACGGCACAGGCCAGCGGGCCTCCGCCGAAAGTCGTTCCGTGCAGTCCAGGATGGATCGCGCTGGCCACACGGTCGGTCGTCAGAATTGCGCCCAGGGGCAAGCCTGCCGCCAGGGGTTTGGCGATGGCCACAATGTCCGGCTTCACGCCGTAATGCTGATACGCAAAGTAGCGGCCGGTTCTCCCCAGGCCGCACTGGATCTCATCCAGAACCAGCAACGCGTTGTGCTGCGTCGTCA